>NZ_JAKKRM010000002.1:0-396671 GCF_025654295.1 Shewanella sp. SM23 | reverse complement strand
GCGATAAGGTTATTCAATAAATTTCCTCATGTACGTAAAAAGCTATGGGGCAATAGCTTTTGGGCCAGAGGTTATTTTGTAGATACAGTAGGTGTTAATGAAGAAATCATTAGACGATATGTGCGCCATCAAGATAAACAAGATCAGGAACATGAGGCTCAATTGTCGTTGCAGATGATGTAGGTTCTTGGAATAGCCCCTTCCAGGGGCAAGTCAAAGCCGCCTTCTAAGAAGGCGGATTCTTTACTTAGCGGAAAATTTAAAAGCGGTAATTAAAACTCAGGGTCACATTACGTGGGGTTCCGTAGTGATACACACTGTATGCAAGAGGCATATAGGATGCTGCAGACATATAGGCATAGTATTTTTCATCCAGCAGGTTTTCGAGATTTAGTTGTAGGTCCATATTTTCCGCCAGATTATAACGAGCCATTAGGTTAACTAGTGAATAAGCATCTTGCTCAATTACAACGCTACCATTTTGTGCGTAACTATCACTCTGCCAGTTAACGCCACCGCCAACAGTTAATTCAGGTAAATGATCGACAAACTGATAAGTAGTAAAGAGTTTAAACTGTTTGCGAGGGCTCGTGGTCTCAAGTTCTTTGCCTTCTGCATCTTCTGCGGTGAATTGAGAGTAACCTGCCGAAATATTCCAGCCATCAATAAACTCCCCCACAACTTCTAACTCAAAGCCAGTACTTTTAGTACCTTGTATTGCATAATAAGCACTTGTCTGACCATTTGCTTTTTGCTCATCCGTCGGCTCAAAGTCTGTATCTTGCTTAGCAAAATTATCCTGTTCAATCTTAAACAGTGCCACAGCAGTGTGCAGACGATCATCTAGATAAGCGCTCTTTAAACCAATTTCATAGGCTTTACCTTCGAGTGGATCTAAATAATCACCGTTAATATCCTTACTGTTCTGCGGATTAAATATTTCGGTATAACTGGCGTAAACACGATGCTCTTCGTTTATGTCATACAAGGCGCCAACATAAGGAACGAACACGCCATCATCACCAAAGTTAGTATCAGTACCATAACTGATCCCTTCGCGGTTCCAACTAGAAATACGGCCACCGGCAATCACTTTTAAATCATCGGTAAGTGTTAGCCGAGTTGCTGCGTAGAAACCTTTCTGCTCAGTATCCATATTCAACTGGCGATTGGCGTTTGTTGACCATTCAGGCTCTTCAAAGGCGTTGCTTTGCCAATCATAAAAGTTTTCAACTGCCTTTGAGTCCCAGCCCGTCATATTCTCACGGATGGGTTCATAGGTATCAGCATAGGATTTCTGTTTGCTGTATAAGGCACCAGTCACAAATTGATGCTCACGGTTAAAGAGTTGGTAATCGCCTTTCAACTGAAAATCGAAATTATCAGAGTTACTTTCACCATGGCTGTGATAACGCTGACCGCTCAAACCTGCACCGGTTTCTTTATTCAGCAAGCCAGACATATAGATCATTTTGGTGGTGGTTTCATATTCCATGCGATTATAGTTCGCCACCAACTGCCAACCATTGCTGAAATAATGGTTCAAGTTAGCAAAATAGTTGATGTTAGTCGTTTCCCAACGGCTCCAATCTGCCGCTGTTGTAGTAGAAACATCCCAATCAGTAGCCGAACCATCGCTGAATACTGCTGGTAACGCACCCCACATCGCTCCTTTGGGGTTGTTGTTATTGTAACTACCGCCAACGCGCAGCATAGTGTTGTCAGTAATGTCTGAATCAATTACGCCGTAAAGAATGGTCTTACGGTCTTGATAAAGATCCTGATAAGAATCGCTATTGACATATTTCGCGACCATGCGACCGCGCACACTGCCACTGTCGTTGAGGCCATTAGAAACATCTGCGGTAACTTGTTTTTTATCCCAGCTACCCGTAGCAACATCAACATAGCCCTTAAGTTCGTCACTGTCGGCATGTTTGCGTACTAGGTTGATTGAAGCAGAAGGATCCCCTGCCCCCGTTAGTAAGCCTGTTGCACCACGCACCACCTCTACACGCTCATACAGAGAGATATCAGACACAGTCTCACCTGCATCGCCACCCAAACTCCAAGATAAAGGTACGCCATCAATCTGGTAATTCTGAACCGCAAAACCACGGGCCATAAAGCCATTTCGAACGTTATCTGTTTTAGATGAAGACAAACCTACTGTGTTATTAACCACATCAACAACGGTATTGAGTGCCTGATCCTGGATCCGTTCAGCGGTCAAGATGCTCACTGACTGTGGCGTTTCCTGCAGTGACAGCCCTAAACCTGTGGCGGTATCAATAGTTCGACTCACAGTGTACTTGCCCATCACTGTTATTTTTTCAATATTTTGATCATTTGCATCTGCAGCAGAAGACGGCTCTGCAGCCAAAACTGACAAAGGGTTTAATGCCAAAGTAATGGCAGACGCGAGAGGTAGTAGATAAAAGCGCATAGTAATTTAGGGAGTTTATTTAGGATGAACATACGGTAACACTATTGCGAATCACTTTCATTTGTATTTTGGTGATGAATATAACAAATTCATCATTTATTAATGAGGAATAAACGTCCCCGTTGTGTTTATGCCTTCAAAAGTGAGCGTTTACGGTGAAAAAGGTTATTCTTTACCCGTATTCGGTTAATCATTCTTAATCTACGCCACTAAAAGCGACCCTGAGATTATTACTCCATAGGATCGCCATTAGTGTTTAGTGTTTAGTTTTTATCTCATCAGTGTGTCTGTACTATTAGCTCGGCAGGCAGAGGCCACTTTGCCACTTGCCACTCACCTTGCCAATTCTCTATCGATATCCACAGACTATCGGCGGAAGTTAGCGTCTTAGTTGCGATGGCGTGTACGTGTTGGCCATGCTTATTACCGTGCAAAATACCATTCTCACTGCGCTGTAAATCTGCTATTGGCAAAGCCTGCGTTCCAATATTGGCATAGCCTTGGCGTATATTGCCTACCTCACCTTTTTCAAAAACCAACATGAAATCTTTCACATAGTCATCATGATGCACATAGGGTGCTTTTAGATCTAAGGGTAAAGGGGCTATTTTAAATTCACCTAACTCTTGAGTCTGCCAGGCCGGTGGAAATGTAGGTGTTAGCGACTGATACAAAAACAATAGGGGGAGCAATAGAATAAACCCACTCAGTTTATATTTATTTTTTTGCCAAAAAGTTGAATGAATGAAAGCCATTAACGTACCTCCTCTAACCTATCTGCCACAGTACTGGGGGATTCCACTTTTTTAATTGCACGCACATTACGCAGTCCCCACATCATAAATCCGGTGATTGACATACCCGATAGGATCACCCCAAAAATAAACCAAATGATTTTTGTCCAGATACCACCTAAGGTACCGTAATGCAAAGGATCTGCGATATGCATTAGCGTTTGTATCCCTGTCATCGTCTCAGGTGATGTCGCTCTTGCAATCTCCCCCGTCCAAGGGTTAATGCTAAGGTTGTAAGAATACTGATCGTAAAAAATGTGCTCGCCGCTACCGCTCAGATGATACATGTCACGATTATGCTCGGGTTTCATCACATAGCTTGGTTGAAAGTCTGGAAAGTGCGTTTGCGCTAATGTTAAGGCTTGTGCAAATGACACGCTTGGATCAACTGGATTCACATCACCCTTTTGGATAAAGGGCAATTGCTCAGCTGCAACCAATGGCGCATGTGGCTCAATATCAATATCAGCATGCCAAAAAATGGCTTGGACTAAATACCATAATCCGGTAACGGCCATAATCGCGATAAACCAAATAGACCACACACCAGACAATTTATGCAAATCGGCCAATAGTGTCTTTTTACCTTGACTCACACGCAATTTCGGAGCAAAAAAACTTCGCCAAAAACGTTTATAAACAATGAGTCCCGTCACTAAAGACGCGAGCATAAACAGCGCCATCGAACAGACAAGGTAATAGCCCAAGCTGTAACCGCTTTGCCAAGGAAATAATAACCAAGCATGTAAAGATCTGATAAAGCCGGCAAATGTCATGCCTTCATTAATCTGTTGGATCTCACCAGTGTATTGATTGACATAGGCCATGGCATAGGGTTTATCCACGTCACTGAACATGATCACATTGACCATATACGGTTCTAAGGTCATAGCACCAGAGACTGCCGCACTTGGGTAGGCTTCCTCAACAATCGTCATTAATTCACTAACCGGTTTTACGGGTAAATCATTAGGGTTCAACGCCCTCGATGCTGGATTCGTTAACCAAGTGATCTCATGACTCAGTACCGCAATCGTCCCCGTCAAGCAGATAAAACAAAATAACAACCAAATTGGGAGCGACACCCAACCATGCAACATAAACCAGAATCGGTTACTGATCTTCGCCATTTGTGACTTTCCTAACACTTATCGTATTTCGCGAGTGTAAAGGTAATGCAAATTGTTATCAATACGATGTGCTGGGAATTGTTTTCAATTAGAATGCCGGTCACAAAATACTATGATGGGGAATCATGATGGATAAAACCTTGTTAGCAGCGCTCATTTCGAGCCTATTGTTAGCGCCGAATTCCTACGCCAAATAGCTTCTTACTACTCTAGTATCGATTTCTACAATCAAGGTTTCTTCGGCGAACCGCGAAATGTCGAACTTAGCCTGAGTTATAATTTTTAGTCTAATTGTTAATCGCCAATACCGCGCATCACTTTTATGCGCGGTATACCTAAAGCTAAACTATCCTGCGTTAAAACAGCATCCGGTAAACTTCAATGGATTAACCCTTTGGGCTCAGGGGGATAATCCATTACAATGAAGTCCATTTTGAGTTCGTAAAACAGATGTTCCGCCTATGCCTAAGTCTCACACCCACATGCATCAACATTTGCAGATGCCACATGCTAAATTAGATCTGCAAGCTCTAGCGGGCACCCTTGCCTTTGAGCAAGTGACCATTATTGGTAATGCTTCTGGCGATTGGCAGCCTGCGACCACAGGTACGACATTTATTTTTAACGGTACTCAATGGGCTGAAAACAGCAATGTAAATAATCAGATAGTGAATATCGCCAATGGTGGTTTTGCTGAATCAAAATATGCCTTTGTAGTACAAGGTCATCCACAAAGTGGTCTGCTTACGCAAGCCTTGACACAATTTGCGATTGAATTAACGCCTCAGCTTGGCTGCTGGCCTTCATCTGGGTTAACCACAATCGTGTTGATGCAGCAGTTGTCTCAGCATGTGCAAGTGCAGCGTATGTCGCTGTTTCCGAGTTTAGCAAGACCCAATGATTTACCACCTGACGATCACTTACCTTGCATGGTGCATAATTGGTTAGGCGAGCGGCGGATTGCCCAAGCTTTGGTACCATCGGTCGACTGGCCTGAATTTAGCTTAGCGTCCGTATTTTTACCTCGCCTATCCGCAATAAACCACATGCAACCATGCCAAGTTACACCTAGGATAAACGCAGATAATCCCTTTGATTTGCTTGAGCGTTTACAGGAGTCGAGCTTATTAATCGCAGATGCGCTAAATCCAGCCACGCGGCAGATGCAACTTGAATGGCTAATCACACTGGCGCATACACCCATCAACATTTGGCAGCAATTTGCTCATCCTAGCCAGCTCATCAATGCTGAAGCTTTATTTTTCAACCACATGCCAGAATCAAAACCAAGCTATTGGTATTTAATGGATATTCAGGCATCTCAATATCTTGATGCGATTCGCCATAGTTTGGCCTATTGTTGGCAAACGTTGTCGACTAAGCACGCGAGCTTAATTGGAAACGAGCCTTCAAACGGCTCGTGACCCTCCCCTGTCCACTGCCATTCGCATTCAAAATACCTAAGGCGAATGTCGTTTTACATTTTGCCTTGCCCTCTAGCGACGCTAAATTAACCTCTGTTCAAATGCATGACTCAAAACGTCAACACACCCTAGTTAAGGGGATTTTTACCCAATGCGATCCCCAGCGGTTCAAAGTAATTGATCAGCGCCTGAAAAATCACTTGCCTGTGGGCCTCATCGGGATAAGCCCCCTCCTTTGCCATTGCTGAAAAACGGGTTCCCGACACTAAATACGGATTCGAAATATCAGTATAGGATTCTATACAGGCTTCAAATGCTCGCGCCATCATCTCCGTTGGCCGAGAGAAGTACTGCATCCCATGTTTTTTATCTAATGCAATCGCTCGGCGAACATAATCATGGGGCTCATCACCCTGTCCACTCAACAATGTCACTTTGAAGATCTCAGATAATCGAGCATTTAATGGATGCTCTATGATGGGCAGATCGGATAGCCAAAGATCGCTCGCACACTGAAACCGCTTATTAGTAGGTTTGAATGATTTAGCGGCAATATAATGGTCAAACGCATGCCAAAACTCATGGGCTAAAGCACCAGCACCTGCATTTTTAGCCAATGCCAACTCTCGGGTCGCGGGTGTATAATGGGCCTGAACGCCCTTTTGGCCGCCATGACCAAAGGCCAGGCTGACGGTTTCCCGCAGCCCTAAAGTTAAAGGTGGTAATTTTAAGATAAAGGCCAAATCGGCGAGCGAATCAAACACTAAATCCGCAGCAATCCGCGATTCATCCCGCGTCACCCAGCGGCCAACACGCACATGGCTAAAACCAAAGGTTTGTTTAATATCAAGAAAAGTGACTTGCTCACCAAATCGATAATCGGGTCCATGGCGGTTATATTGCTGATTGATTAACACGGCTTCCCTTGAACCCTTTGCAATGAGAGACAAATTAAGCTGACTATTTTAGGTGAAAATGCACAGGAACAAAACGCTGCATTAAGTGCAATATCAAGTTAAGAATAGGAGCCAAGCAGCGCTTACTCTTGGTTTGGTATCGCGATGCTTAGATTTCGTCAACCATTGGGTTCGCTAAGCTTTAGCCGTTAATATCACATCATCCCAAACCACGACACAATTTCGCCCCGTAGTTTTAGCGTGGTACAAGGCTTTATCGGCCTCGGCCACCAGCTTTTCAGCATCTGAACGGCACTGACTCCCGATTTCAATCGGTGAAGGCACAGACTGAAGCGCTAAAATACCGCTGTTTTCTTCGATGGCATGATGAGTCATTACAGGTGTTAACGCACTCACTCCTGCCGAAAATTGATAGTGAAAATCGGCGACTATCGCTGAAATATCTTCATTCGCAAGCGCTAACATCATACGCGTCACAATTTTCTGCGCGACATCGACCGACGTTTCTGGCAGTAATAGCGCAAATTCTTCACCGCCGAAGCGACCAAAGATATCGTATGGGCGCGTGCGAGCACTGATAAATTGGGTAAAATGCTGCAATATCTTGTCACCCACTTGATGCCCATAGCGATCATTAACGAGTTTAAAATAATCGATATCCATCATGACCAGGCACAAAGGTAACTGTAGACGACTCAAGCGTTTGATTTCATGCTCTAACTGCTGGAAAAAATGCCGTCGATTGGCAATACCGGTTAATTCATCGGTGAGTGCGAGTCGATTCAACTCAGTCTGCGCATTCCTTAGGGCAAATTCGACCTGTTTTAACTGGGTAATATCGGTGCAAACAATGACCATATCGCCATTGTGATAAACCTGCTCAGAAAGTTGCAACCAGCTACCGTCGACCAGATCCACTTCAAAACGTCGAAAAGCTGATTTACGTTGATTCGCATGAATAAGTTCAAGCCATTCCTCTATGGTTTCATGATCAATTTTAGGCCCTTGCTTATGGGTGAAGGCAAAGTGCATCATGTCGTCAAAATGCCGGCCAGCCATGTCTTGATCAACAAAACCAAACATTTTCGCAAAGGTATGGTTATAAAAGATAAAATGATTGTGCTTGTCCAAAACAGCGAGGCCATTCTCGCTTAGCCGTAAGGCTTCGGTTAAAAAGGGGTAAACAGACTCAAGAGATTCTTTTTCCATCGATTATTCCTAGCAATGACGCTTTTAGAGAAGATCTCCGACATGTTTAGATTAGCAGCGTTCTACACTAATCACAGCGTCTTTGTCTTTACCCCCATATTACCGCAACGGGATTGGCTCTACCGCGATGTAAATCCCACACATTCGGCAAATAAGCTTTAAAAATCAGATCCAATACTTTGATAATTTACGATTTTACGGCCAATTTACTGAGAAATATTTCAGCACTAAAAGGTTTCTGCATGAAATGTACCTCAGGGAATAATGCTAACTCAGGAATATCATCGCTATCATTAGCTGAAAGCAAAAAGAAGCGACAGTGATGCTCAAGCTGGGTATCACTGGCAAGGTTTTGTAATGTTTGTTGCATCTGTTTGATAAGTTGCAAGCCATTCATATCTTGTAAACGGTAATCCACAATAACAATATGTGGCAATGAGTGAATCAACATCTTAAGTGCTTGCGCGGCGTTATCAACACTGAAGGTTTGAAAATGATAGTGCTCTAGCATGGCTTTGCAAATCTCAAGGTTAAACAGATTATCATCTATGATTAACACTTTTTGTTGATCATATTGAATCATTAATCGTTCTTTCACCTCGGTAAGTTGGCAGGGAAAATGTAACAGCACTGTGGTGCCTTTGCCCTTTTGACTGCGCAACATAAACTTACCGCCAATTTGCTCAAGCAATCGATTACAAGTATAGAGTCCTAATCCCATGCCCGATGTTGTTGTATATGAGTTAGATGCGTGCATAAAGGGATCAACTAAAGCGCGCTGCGCTTCCTTTGACATTCCCTCACCAAAATCGCGGATCAGTACCCTAAGCATAGGACTATGGTCTTTATGGTGACGTTTAAGGCGTAAGTCCATATAACAATGCACTTCGCTACCCGTACTGTATTTAAAGGCATTATTGATAATGTTAGTCATGAGTTGGAATAACTTAGTCCCATCGAGCTCGATAAACTTCGGCAGAGACTCATTCACGACAACCTGTAAACGTTTACCCGATGTCGCACTAAAAGCACGATAGTAATCCTCAATATTGCTCAGATATTCGTGTAAATTGACTAAATGCCGATTCAATTTTAACTGCCCAGCTTCAGCCTTACTGTAATTCAACGTATTTTCGGCAACCGAGTAAAGTAAGTTAGCTGACCAGGTCATTTTATCGATAATTTCGTCCAGTTTTTGTGGTTGTGAGCGCGCTTTTTTTAACATGCGACTGTAGCCAAGAATGGCATTGATAGGAGTGCGGATCTCATGATTTATGCTGGAAAGTACTGCTAATCTAGATCGATTATCGAGCTTAATCTGCTCTACAATATGCTGATTTTTAGACTTAAAGTACAAAAGAAAAGACAGAGTAATACCAAGAGAAGCAATCAGTAAGATAATCACGATTAGCTCGACAACCTCTTTTTGTGGCACTTGATATTCTATGCGTAAATCTACACGGGTTTGGTATCCAGGAATATCCAAAGTTCGGTTATCTGAGTAGCTAAACATTGAAAATATGCCTGTGGAAAACTCATGGTTACAGGATGAACTTTGCAATAACGATTGTTCAAATTGATAGCTAATACATACACCCTGCTCCTGCTCAATCCGCGCTAATATCCGCTGATGAGAAATGGCATAGACTAAATAAAGCATATTAGGCCCATCGATATTAACAACCGCTAACGTGTAATCGGCAAGGCTAGCCTGAAGTTCCCCTTTACTATTCTTGACTAATTTAAGTGGCTTAAGTTCTGGCGCCATTGTCTGATCAGAGATATAGGCCAGTTCAAGTTCGGGGGTCAGTGTAAAAGCGACAGCAGATTTGATCTTCAGTAAGTCCTTTGCAAAAATCTCAAATTCCTGTGACGTTACCTCACTCGAAGCATAAAAAAACGATTTTAGCGCATCCAACATAATTTCATGTTGTAAGAACATATCCCGTGAAGAAGTAAAAACCGCTTCTGCTTTTTTATTGTAAATGGAGTCAAATTCATAACGTGAGTGGGACAAGGTTAACCACAGCACCAACAGAGTGACCCATAAACCACTGAACATATTGATACAAGCGCTATATTTAATGCTCATTAGCGTAGTCCATTACGGCCTTTAGCAAGCTGCATAACTGATACTCAAACTGCTCTCGCTCGCAAACATCCATGACAGACAGCATATCTTTAAGCTCCAAGTAGCGCGCAATACCCGTAAATTGATGTTTCAGCCCTTCGATACTGTCAGAGGACTCATATTGTTCTAGCTCAAGTCGCATTCGCTGTAATTCAGCAATCAGTGTCAATCGCAGTCGCGATTGCTGTTCTTGGCTGTATTGCTCAAAGAATACAGATAAGGCCTTGAGTAACTCAGTATTAGCATTCATACATTAGGCACTCCTATTATATTGAGCAATCCAATCAATAAGATAACGACCTTCAATCGGGGGGCTGTACAAATAACCTTGGGCAACATCACACCCCAACTCAGAGAGAATTAACTCTATTGCACTTGTCTCAACGCCTTCTGCAACCACCTTTACGTGCATCTTCTGCGCAAGCGCGATGGTGGATTCTACGATGAGATAATGTTGGTGATTGATATCCATATCGGAGACAAAACTTTTATCAATTTTGATCTCTTTAAAGGGAATGGCATCAAGACGATCATAAGTAGAATAACTTTTACCGAAATCATCGAGGGAAATATCAATATTATTGATGATCAGCCGTGCAATTGAGTTAAGCACTCTATCTTGGTTAATGATTTCCTGTGATTCGGTGAGCTCTAAAATCAAATGGATTTGTTTATACTCACGACCACATTCGATGATGTACTCAATGAGTTCATCACAGGTCAAATCATCTGCGGTAATGTTAATCGACAGGGCAAACGCCATTAATAACGGTTGACGCGACCAACATTGCAATGCTTGGGAAATAACCATCCGCGAAAACAAGCTATTTAGCCCCTGCTGATTCACCAGTGGCAAAAAAACGTCGGGATAAATATAGCCATTGGATTGATCGCAAAGCCGTGAAAGCACTTCAAAACCGATGATCTCCTTTGTTTTAAGGTTAATCTTAGGCTGATAACACAAAATTAATTGTTCATTTTTGAGCAATTGCCGCACATTGATATTCGCCGCCATGTCTTGCACGATAGACTCATGTTGATGGGCAAGGTTTCTATCGTCGGAGGCGTCTAGCAATGGCGTTAAAATGTCATTCACATTGATAGGTTTAGCAAATACGCCAAGCAAGTTGAGCTTCAAACCCGTGATAATGCTATCCACCAGTTCTAAAGTCCGTTTATCCGAGGAGCTTATCACCGCAATCGGAATGGCAGTAAATCGGGGCTCGGAGGCCAACATATTAATCACCGCAATACCGTCACCTTGATCCATTTTTAAATCTAAAATGACTAAATCAAGTTTTGCTTCTACAGCTAAGATCAGTTCAATTCCTTGATTACCATTACTGGCTTCATAGATCTCCACATTGTCCTCTGCTAAGTACTTATGGATATCAGCTTTCATGGTTTCTCTAATAAAGCGTTGATCATCTATGATGAGAATATTCATATATTGGTCTCTAACTGCATAAAGAAAATGGGATCGATCGTCTGGGATTTGGATGTAGGGATGACAGAAAGCTTGAGTAAATTACGATTCGCCATGACTTCTGTGCGACTGGAGAAAAACGAATAGTTTTTGACTGGTTTGAAGCCGCCTTCTATCGTTCTTACTTTAAATATGGGCAACTTAAATTGCGTCAATTTTCGTTTTAGTGACTCATCACAGATATTAAAACTCAAAAACTTAAGTGAGCGACTCGTGGCCAATTCATTGAGATAAACAGACATCATATAATTTTCAATATAAGGCGTTACACCAAAGGAGGAGAACACCATTAAGGTATCTGGCAAAGCTTGACTGTTATGGTTAATGACCTCAAACAAGTCCACCTCATCATTCATAAATTCAAGGGCAATTTTGCCTTGAGTGCGGCAGAATAGACTGTGTCCAATGATTTGATCCCCAAAGCTAAAAGCCACCACCAATGAGAGTCCACGAAAAAAAGGTTGAGATAACTTACGGCTCACAAAGGATAAACGCGGGTTACTTTCATAAATCAAACTAAGTTGCAGCAGGGTCATAAAGTTTTGATGGTGGCTTTCGATAAACTCGACACGATAAGGAGTATTACGGTAGTACGGATGATCACTGCGTTCTATGGTCGATTCAAAAAGGTTAATTAACGCTAAACCTTCGTTGATGAATTTTTTGTCCTCCCGATAAATATCAAACAGTTCAGAGCCAAATATTTCAACGATTTCAGACTGTTTAGCTAAGGATGGAATGTTAACTCCCCGCTCCCAACGGCTAATAGTGATGGAATCTAACATATCGAACAGGCAGCTTTTTTGCCTGAGCAGACTACATAAATCTTCTTGAGATAAATTATTCTCACTGCGGGTGTGTTTTAAGAAATTGGAGAATGTCTGTGCACTTGTTTTGCTTTGATAGGAGATAGGTGTACAAATCATATCGCGTTCCATCTGAATTTTTTATTTTATCTAGCAGCTCCATATACGTCTTATGGTCGATGTCATCTACTGGCTCTGGATGTCTAAATGTAAAAGTAATCCAAATGCGTTGAAGTTTCTCGATGAAATAAAGTCCAGTGATTTTTTCGTCACTCATCACTCAGTTCCTCCATCTCAGCCTTTTATTCACCACGTTTTTTTGCAATAGGAAAACGAGTATAAATGCCATTGTTTATCTGAGACCATGGCACAGTCAAAAAAGCGATGGAAAAAAGTGTCTAGTTATTCGTTCGGTTAAATCATTGCATCATAGATAAAACCGCAATCAACAGAACCCCCTATAAAACCGCATAAAATATAAGATTCACCAGCAATGGCCACAAAACGCCAAATTGATTATTTATGCGCTAAAAATTCAAAATACGGGATATAACTCCGGGGTTATTCTCACTGAACCACGTTTTTCACGCATGGTTATTCACGTTTGGAATAGGCAAACCGCGACAGTATCAGCTTAGAGATATTACTAGGATAGTTTTTAATAGCTTATGGCTTAAGCAAGCCAGCTGCGAAAAAGTGGGGAATTGGCCAGTCCAGCGTTTAAAGGAACGCCTATAATCACTGGCGTCGCAGAAGGATAAAGAAGAATACTGTGAGCATCTTGCGCAGGTCTCGCCAAGTTATAGCGTGCTTTGAGTAAACGGGTCTCATCAGCAAGTATCAGCGAGTTGGCCAAAGTTTAAATCCATCTCGGGCAAACTTAAGTTATCCCGCATTAGACACAAACGAATACCAGCCGCTAAGCCTAACCGCAGTTCGCATATAGTAGTGATTGACATATCCCTTGGCGCTGAATGACGGCAGCGCCGAAACCGATGGTTTGGCCGTTACGCATCTGCAAGTCGGCAGCGGCGTTTGGCAACAGGGAACGCTGGTGGAGCAAGACGGCTAAAACTACTTACCCGATGAGAATCAAACATTTAAATGGTTATCTTGGAGTTGTATCGTCAAACACCTTGACGTTAACTCTTGGCATTTAGCAGACTAAGATGAACAAAAGGCACAAAGTATAAAGCACTGGTGTTAGAGAAGGCGCTGGTATTGGTCCTAAAAATGAGCAACCGGCACATCTGATTGCAAATTGATGAATTAACTGGTTATGCACTATATATGCAAGTCTAAAACTATAATCCCCGAGATTTTTCTCACCTCAATGCAATAAAGTGAATAGTTAATCATAAAAAAGAGGTTAGCTGTATTCAACAGCTAACCTCTTCTCTTTAAATCAGGCGATAAATCAGATGTTCTATCATACAACTAGAGCCATGACTTCAAAACGACTCTTACAAAAGCTAACTCATACCAGAGCTAATTTTTTACGGGTACGAAAATAGCAAGCTGAGGCTCGTCACTGTAAATAACGAATGTAAAACTAACGCCTGTGAAAAACCATGCCCACTCAATTCGGCAGACATGGGATTAGCCGCGTTTAGTGCCCCACGGATCGTTGTCATCCGTCGATGGGCTTGGTCCTGAACGCTCAGCCATTTTTAAATCGTTTCGGGGTTCGCTGCGGCGCTGTGAGTTGCTATTCGATGAACCATATCCAGAGCCGGTGCCACGTCCCCCCGTAGGTTTTTTGCCTGAGCTTTTACCTGAACCATTACCAAAGCTCTTACCTGAGCCATAACCAGAGTTAGGACGTTTATTACCCGCTTCGTACTCGGCGCTGGCTTGTGCCTGCATTTTAGCGATAGATTCTATGGTGAGTTCCATCGGTTTACGCGGCGCGATACCTGAAGCAAAACCTCGTTCGCGTGGCTTAAGGTCAAACTGCTCACCGACGGCTTTAGGCATACGCTTGAATCGATACAGGTAAAAGTTTTCCACTTTCTCCCGCGCCCACTCAGTCTTCTTGAGGAAAATAATACAGGCCTCAATGGTCGGGTTGGTGTTAAAGCAACCTAGCTTTAATGCCGCGTATAAAATTTTCCAGCCATAAAAATCGACTAACTCAGTGATCATTGTCTCGAGTTTAAGGCCGTGTAATGGGTTGTTCTGTTGCTCTTCAATCATGGGAATTCCAAGTTCAGCCCTATTGGCTGATTTTACTGTATTAGTTTACGGTTTTGAGTTGTTAAACGAGTGACTCAATTCGCTACTAAAACTCGCGATTAGAGAAATCACTCAAGTTATGAAGTCATGAGCCACTGACGTTGTTACGGCAATAGCATAGGGCGTTAAGCCTTGTTACTCGTGATGCTTAGATCTTAAATCTTAAGGGCCTAAAGCCTCCAAACAGAGCCATTAAATATTAGCCGTAAAATCTGCTGCTCGACAAAACTGCGGGAATAATAACGGTAAATAAGCTAAACGCCTTCTTTTATTTGCGCTAGCGAGGTTTGGTATCGGCTTTAGGGCAAAGAAAATACGCCGCAGCTGACGGTTTTAATCTACATATCCGCGATATCACGCTAACAGGTATGAACTCAGCATCAAGCTCAAACCCGTTTCTAAATTTTACCTATGATCCGCTGATGCCTTGGGTCAGCCTCAAAATAAACGCAACTGAAACGGCTCGATTTATAGCTGCGCATCACATCCTTGCTCGCATCTTTAGCCCTTAGTCTGTATACTCCGCGACCTTATTATCCCAACTTTAATGTTTTGGCTTAGAGTGGGTGAAGCGCATGTTTCATTTTGAGGCTTGTTTGTCACAATCCCCGTTAGCAAATACCTAGGAAAGCTCCTTTGATCTCTACCGCGAACATCACGATGCAGTTTGGCCCTGAGCCATTGTTTGAAAACATTTCAGCGAAATTTGGCAACGGTCACCGCTATGGTTTGATCGGCGCGAATGGCTGTGGCAAATCGACCTTTATGAAGATCCTCAGCGGAGCGTTAGCGCCAACCTCTGGCAATGTGTCCATCACGCCCGGCTTAAAAGTCGGTACCCTAAGCCAAGATCAGTTCGCGTTTGAACAATACAGTGTGATCGATGCAGTGATCATGGGGGATGTTGCCCTGTGGAAAGTCAAACAGGAACGCGATGCAATCTACGCCAATCCGAATATGACCGAAGAAGATGGCATGCGCGTTGGCGATCTTGAAAGTGAATTTGCCGAAATGGATGGCTACAGCGCCGAAAGCCGCGCCGGTGAAATTCTGCTCGAAGCGGGTATTGAAGAATCTTTCCATTACGGCCTAATGCAACAAGTCGCACCGGGTTGGAAACTGCGGGTCCTGTTGGCACAAGCACTATTTGCCAACCCAGATATTTTGCTGCTCGACGAACCAACCAACAACTTGGACATACATACCATTAGCTGGTTAGAAGCCGAGTTGAACAAACGCAAATGCACCATGATCATTATTTCCCATGATAGGCACTTCTTAAATGCCGTATGTACCCACATGGCCGATATCGATTACGGCGAACTGCGCATTTACCCTGGTAACTACGAATACTTCCTCGCACAATCGTCTTTGATCCGTGAACAATTATTATCGGGCAACGCCAAGAAGAGTGCTGAAATCGAAGAACTGCAAGACTTCGTCAACCGCTTCGGTGCCAACGCATCTAAGGCAAAACAAGCCAGCTCGCGCGCGAAGAAAATGGACAAGATCAAGCTTGATGAAGTGAAATCATCAAGCCGTATTCACCCTTCTATTCGTTTCGATGCCGGCAAGAAAATGCATCGCCAAGCACTGATCCTCGAAGATTTGGCCCACGGGTTTGATGGTGAGCTGCTATTCGAAGGCGGCGACTTAATCCTCGAAGCCGGTGCAAAATTAGCGATTATCGGCGAAAACGGCGTGGGTAAAACCACTTTCCTGCGCTGCTTAGTCAATGATTTAGAACATAATAAAGGCGTGATCAAGTGGTCAGAAAACGCATCAATCGGCTACTGTCCACAAGACAGCAGTGACGAATTTGATAATGACTACACGTTAATGGATTGGATGTCACAGTGGCGCCAACCTAAGCACAACGATCTTATGGTACGCGCCATGTTAGGCCGTCTGCTGTTCACCGAAGATGACGCGAACAAGAAAGCCCGTAACTGTTCAGGCGGTGAGAAAAACCGCTTGTTATTCGGTAAGTTAATGATGCAAGACATCAATGTGCTGATCATGGACGAACCGACTAACCACATGGACATGGAAGCCATCGAAGCACTCAATAATGCGTTGAAAGACTTTGAAGGCACTTTGATATTCGTCAGTCATGACCGTGAGTTTGTATCGTCACTCGCAACACGTATCATTGATATTAAAGATAAAAAAGTGATTAACTTCCAAGGCACTTTCGATGAGTACCTTTCAAGCCAAGCAGAAATGGAAGCGAGAAAAAGCGCGTAATGTTGTGCTTTGATAAACCTTAATCGGCTATGTCAGCTTGATTAAAAGAGTCGTCATTGGAGAACCTACTGACGACTTTTTATCGATATCTAAAGAGCGATATGATTGGTAAAACATGAAGTATTGCTGCTTTGGGCCTTGGATACACAGCTGTCTATTCGTTATCTAGAGTGCTATAATTCATGCACTTAATTGAGGTTGATCCTATGAAAACTAAATCAAAAAACACACAAGTGACTCAAAATCGACTCTATCGCGCTGTGGCCAGTTCAACCGCTATTGAGACGGGTAAAACTACGGCTGAAGTTGAAGCAAAATTGAAGGCCAAAAAAAGCCGTTTCAGTCATTTGACCTTAGCCTAAACTTCATTCGTTTTTAGCGCTGAGCACATCGTTTACCAAACGAGCCATATGTTGATAATCCCCACCCAACCCTGCTTGAATTGACTTAAAATAAAAATCTCTATTTTGTTCCCAAATCCCATAATCAAGTGGGAGATAACCCGCCTTTACTGCCATCACATCGAGTATCAAACGTGACAAACGTCCATTTCCCTCTCTAAATGGGTGAATTAGGATAAATTCCACATGACTTTCAGCCAAGTAACTCACAACTTCGTCTCTAGAAAACGAATTTAAACCATTGAACTTGCTTAAATATTCCTTTTCAAACTGAGTGAGAGACTTAAGTATTTGAGCCGCTGCCGTAAATTCGAAACCACCTTTTCCCATATTGACTGTACGCCGCTCACCAGCCCAGTAATAAACATTACCGAGCCATTTTCGATGCCACTCAAAGAGCATACCAACCGATAGATGCTCGCTTTCAATAACACCAGATTGAAACACGTACTCATAAAGCTTTAGTAACAACTGAGTCTCTACCTCTGCCATATCCTCTTCATCGGTTATCGCGAGTTTGTTACGAAGTATATGGCCGCCGGAACCGGGTTCGAATTCATCCTCGGTAGTGCCAATATGATATTTCGACATGATAATAGACCCGCTAACTGTAATAACTAATAGAAAAGCAAATATCCGAGTCACAGACAACTTAACACAACTACTCGATGAGATTGACCACACAAGTCTTTGAAATAGGTATGTAGAAACTATGGGCTATAAATTAGCTTATTAATTTTTTTAACCAATATCTCACGATTTTTAGCCAGTTTAAAAATTGTCGGCAAATGTCGAATGACTATCGGCTCAGACTCGAATACCGCATCGCGATCTTTGGCCTGAATATAATCACGGATCTGAAGCATCATCTGTTTATTAAATGCCCAAAGTGAATGACCTTTAAACTCAAGGGAATAAAATGCGTCATTGGGCCATTCAAGTCGATGTTTCTGTTTTGCCATACACTGATAACAACAAATAAGACCAAGATCTGTACCATCTGTAAAAGCACTGTTCGCCCTATGTTCCCAAGTCGAAGTACCTTGGTATTTTTCTGGCAATTTTTCCCGCCAAGAAGCATCCAATAGCGGAGGGAAAAACAGCACACCAGGCCATTTATGGGCAAACCTTTGATTAAACTGCTTGATCTCAAACTGCCTACCCTCAAATAAATGCACATCTTTTTTCTCTAAACGAAAAACATGGGCAAAGGTAAAAGTGGCGCAGCCAGTACAATGGGGGCAAGTAACCTCAACTCCGTTTGGCAGGCTAAAAAACTCATAAAATCCTGTCATTGATACGACATTCCAAATGATTTAGAGACTAATTTGGAGCTCATCAATTTTCCAACCACCTTCATTTATCATGCTAATTCTTTGTTTTTCATTCGCCTCCGATGCATTACCACAAAGATCTTTTTGTGCATATTCAAGGACGGCCGTATCCCCATCTATCACCTGCGACACTAAGGTGAGTGCTTTGCACTTGGCAGCCGCTTTTGAAAATGAAAGATAAGATGCGATCACTTCATCGCGGGACAGCTTCATCTGCTGCATATACTGCGGGAACTTAGACTCAACATCCGCTTGCTTACGTTGGGTATAGTAAGCCTTGTCCTCTTGATAACTTATCCCCTGCTGTACCTTAGCATTATACTCGTCATACACTTCACTCGGCGATTTAGGCGTTGTACAACCTATCAGCACAAGCACAGATATGGGCAGTAAGAAAATCGATTTCATCATCTAACCTCCAAAACTAGACATGTATTATCAATAAATTCCATGGTGCATTCATCTGCTTGTTGTCACTGAACGAGTGCGCCATATATGTCTACCAAATACTCCTTATTCTCTTTGAAATCAATTACCTTGGCAGAAAGTAAACCTTTACTATCAACAGGTAACAAAATCAATGAAGATAAAATGTAATGCCACCAAGATAACATGTAAATAGTTCATTGATTACTTTAGCTTGGCAGCGTTGCTCATTCAATTGCAGCACAGTTGCTTACCTTGGCGAGTGCTAAAAATAAGTGCCATAAAACTGTGAGCATGCTCTAAATTGCTGTATTTGACAGGTCATTGTCTAATGCATTAAAAGGCACAAAGGTCTTTTTATCGAGCCAGAGAGGCGAGCGATTTTGTCCTGCTAGCTGATAAGCCCAAGTCGTAATGGCTTCAGAGCGATCACTCTCACAGACAAAATATCGACTGAGTTCAGAGTGTAACGTTTGGCCATGCTGGATAATATTCTGCTCATACCAGTTATCTTTATGGTGCTGAGCGGCAAGATGATCGCGTTTTTGATTATTACAACTGCTATGTGCGAGGACAAAATTATGGCCTAAATCATTAGGATATCGTGCCCAAGGGATAAAATGATCCACTTCGCTTGTTTCTTTTAATGATTTTTGGCAATAGAAGCATTGGCCTTTTTGGATATCAAGCAGTACAGGTCTAGCATGGGTGATCGTCTGTCTGTCGCTACCAAACAGAAACTCACTTAAATTGCCTTTACTGCCTATAATGACCTGATTTGCGGGAAACTCGGCGATTTTTTGTACCCATTGAGTACGAGCCAATGACACCACTAAATCGTGAAATCGCCTGAAGCAAAATGCGATCCCCGGATTCAACTCGATGTAATTTTTCTTTTTATCATGGGGATAAAGAAAACATTCTTCATTACGTGACAAGTTTTGTAAGCGCCATAAGGGGCCATCTTTTAACGTACCGCGCGTTTTACGCAATAAAGCTGGATAACTAAGATGCGCTTTTAACTGGGATAGACTGTTAACACCTTGATGGCGTAGTTCAATCAAACTGTTGATCAAGGCTGATTGCTTTCCACTATTTTGAATCAAGACAAAATACCCATCATTGGCACCAAAAGGCAAAGAGTGTTGCCAGTAAAGTTCAATAAACTTCTCTACCAAATCATCAATACTGATGGCGGTTTTCAGCGCAGGATCGGCATTGAGTATTAATGGCCGTTCGATACAGATATCGGCGATCGCATGCAGTAAGGCAAATTTGTAAGTTGCAACGAAATCCCCTTCAACTAACAGACGTTGTAAATAGCTAATAAATTCAACTTGTCTTCTCGCATCAATCGGCATTCAGTCGCTCCTGAATAATAACGCTTGCTTCAGGTGCATTTACGTTTGGCATCAGTTTGGGTGTAAAAACTAACGTCTGCCAATGCACTTGTGAGCGACCGAGTTTATCGGTTTCATCTTGGCTCAAATCTAAAAGTCGTAGCTGACAATCTGCAGCAAGTGTGAGCAGTTCATCGGCACTGACTGGGTGCATAACGCGCGCATCGGGGCTTGGGCCATGGCGCAAACTGATGACTAAAAGTCCAGTCGAATTGAGTAAGCGTGAGAGTGTTGCTAGTGCAAGTGGGCGTTCTGAGGGAGATAAATGCATCCACACAGCGCTGAGTAAAATCAGATCAAACTGTTGCGCTAGGCCAACCACTTTTTGCAACTGAGGTAAACCATCCTCAATCCAACGCACGGGTAGATCCCGCGTTAACACCTGCCCCATTTTTGCTAAAACAACCGCAGGTTCGACTGCAATAATTTGTGTCTTTTTGCCCTGTGCTTTTTCGGCTAAATAATACACATCCCGGCCAGAACCAGCTCCCACATCCAATATCGACAATGTATTTTTAGTAAGTAGAGGCAAAAGATGATGCAACCAACTCGAATGCACTTCTTCAAAGGTTTTAGACAAATACTGTGCCGCGAGTATTTCGGCGTGGTCATTATAAAACACTGTGCTCACTGACAACGATCCTTTTGCAACAAGTGATTGTTTTTACAGACGCTAACTTATCACAGTCGTATTTGATAAAAAATACATGCCATCATTATCATGCTGTTTTGCATAAAATATTTAGCATTATACTGTTCGCGATCACTGTGCTGATTTCGGCTATTCGACCCAATATTCTTATCAATGCCTATGCAATCTCAGCATTTCCCCATCGTTTTTTTTGCAGTGGTTTACACTCTATGAGTGAGTGTAAAGATAAGTGCAATTGATTGAATCTGTTACATGCTTCTCCAGAGTAGTTTCCATTTCAGTGTTGGAGTGAACGGGTTTTAACGTCTTGGCGTAGCGTCTATATAGAGATTAAGACCTAGGGCTCAATTATTTAGGATATCTATTGCCTATGAGTTTTGAAGATTCGTTAGAGCAACTTAAACGACAGTTTCTACATGCACTGCCGGATAAAAAGAAACAAATCATTACCTTGTGGATTTCATTGCGTAAAAATTGGGACGCACACATGCTGTCTGCCGTATACCGAGAGGTGCATAACTTAAAAGGGTCGAGCGAGACCTTTGGGTTGTCAGATACCAAACACATAGTCGATAAACTGGAGTTGCTGCTTAAGGGGCTGCTCAATGCGCCAGCCCCCGAACTTCCTACGATCAAAGGCTTAGATACCCTCTTCCACCAGTTGTTACAAAACAATATGCGCGGCCAACCGTCGGCGCCGGTAGTGGAGGCGCAAATGCAGCAAAGCCCCTATAAACCATCAAAGGCGCGCCATGAGCACCATATTGCCATCATAGAAGACGATGGTAATGTCGGCGCTATGATCACAAAGCAGCTGCGAGAGTTCGGTTTTAGTGTGCAGCATTTTTTGAATTTCACGAGCTTTCTGGTAGTGCAAAATAAAACGCCCTTTGATCTGATTTTATTAGATTTAATTCTACCCGATTGGACTGAAGAGGCCTTGTTCGAAGCCGCCACTGAGTTTGAGAAGAATAATACCCGAGTGTTTGTTTTATCCTCGCGGGGAGATTTTGACATGCGGCTATTGGCCATTCGTGCCAATGTCAGCGAATATTTTGTCAAACCCGCTGAGACCACTTTATTAGTGCGCAAAATCCATCAATCCCTCAAAATGTCAGAGAAACAACCCTTGAAGGTGTTACTGGTGGATGATCAACAATCTATGGTGGATTACTTTTCAAGTCTGTTACGCAGTCACGGTTTGATGGTAAAAGGGTTATCGAGTGCCGAGCAAGTCTTGCCTGCCCTTGAGCAATTTGAGCCTGATTTGTTTATCTTCGATTTGTACATGCCCGAAGTGAACGGGCTTGAGCTGGCAAAGATGATCCGTCAATTGGACAAATACACCTCGAGCCCAATTCTCGTGTTGAGCTCTGATGATACGATGCAGAATAAAGTCAGCATCATACAAGCGGGATCAGATGACTTAATTTCAAAGCAAACCGCGCCGAGTTTATTCGTCGCGCAGGTGATTTCCCGTGCGCAACGGGGTCATGATATTCGCAGTTCGGCTAGTCGCGACAGCTTAACTGGGCTGTTAAATCATACCCAAATTCTGGTGGCTGCGAGACGCTGTTTTAACGTAGCGAAACGGATTAACTCTCAAGTTTGTATCGCTATGTTCGATTTAGATCACTTCAAAAAGGTCAACGATACTTATGGTCATTCCGGTGGTGATAAGGTGTTGTTGGCATTTGCCCACCTGTTACAACAATCCTTACGTCAAACTGACTTTACCGGCCGCTACGGTGGTGAAGAATTTATGTTAGTGCTGCCAGATATGCAAAAACCACTGGCGATTGCCAAGTTGAATGCGATCCGTGAAAGCTTTAGCCATATCGTATTTGTTGAAGATGGCGTCGAATTTAAGGTGACGCTCAGCGGCGGTTTAGCCTTTTCGGATCAATGTGAGGAATTTCAAGATTGTCTGTTACTAGCAGATAAAAACCTTTACGAAGCTAAACGTTTAGGCAGAAATCAGCTCGTGGTTTCTCCGACTGACTAGCACTAGATAGAATGAGCCACTGCAGCGCACAAATCAGTTCGGCGTAATGCTCTTCCTGCGAGACTCACGCTCTATTCATCACTTTTGAATCCCACTCAGCGTGGGCGGTCACAGTGAGCTTAAATGGTTAATGAGCTTGCTCGGCATCTGCGATAACTCCACCACATAATCTACCGCACGGCACTTTATTGCTTCTCGTGGCATGCCAAATACCACACAACTTTGTTCATCTTGGGCAAATGTAGTGACTCCTTTTTGGTGTAGCGCCACCATGCCTTCGGCGCCATCTTTGCCCATGCCAGTTAAAATCATCGCGCTGATATTGGGCGCGGCACATTGGGCCAAGGCCGTAAACATCACATCGACCGAAGGTCTGTGGCCACTGACCTTTTCATCTTGGGTTAATTTAACTTTATAACTACCACCCACTTTGATGATCTCAAGGTGATGATCGCCAGGGGCAACATAGGCATAACTGGGTAAGAGTCGTTCCCCATGCTCGGCTTCTTTGACAGTAATCCGTGACTGTCGATTTAAACGTTCCGCAAAAGTGCGGGTAAACCCCGCTGGCATATGTTGGGTGATCACTATCGGCGGCATAGCCGCAGGTAAATGTTGTAATACATAAAGAATGGCTTCAGTACCGCCAGTAGATGCGCCTATCGCGACTAAATGCTGTGTCAGGGTTGTATTGGCCAATATTGGCCGCTTACTTGAAACAGGGCGTACTGGCTCAACAAATTTCTGCGGCTTGATGATTTTGGCTTTCGCGGCAGATTTGATCTTATCTAAAATCAAATCCTGATAATCATGAATACCTTGGGGCGAGTCTAATTTCGGTTTAGGGATAAAATCCACCGCGCCTAAGGCCAAAGCGTTAAAGGTCGCATCAGCGCCCTGCTCGGTTAACGATGAAATCATCACTACCGCAGTGGGTCTGGCTTTCATCAAGCGGTCCAAAAATGTTAAACCGTCTACTTTGGGCATTTCAATGTCTAAGGTAATCACATCGGGGCAAAATTGGTTCACCAGATCCTTGGCCTCATAGGCATCGGCAGCGAGCCCAACCAGAGACAGTTCGGAGTCAGCCTCAATCATTTTACCGAGCAAGCTGCGCATCAGCGCAGAATCGTCAACAACTAACACTTTGATCGTCATAACTTAATCACCAAATAGTTCAACGTCGCCGCCCGAAGGTAAATTACGAACCCGTAAACGGTACTCACTTTCCCTGTCAAGAATTGTGCTGTTATGCATGGATTTAATTTTGCGGACTTTCACTTTGCCCGAATGGGGGAAAAAATACACTTTGCGCGGATACACATCGAGTAAATCGGCAGCAACGATAGGGATATTTTCAAGATTGAGGTATTCAATCACAAACTCAGCATTACGCTCACCAATGTTGTGCACAGTAAAACTGCGTAACATATTGCCGCCCCCAAACACCTTAGCTTCGAGTGAATTACGCTGTGCGCCAAGCTTGAGCAAGTCGTTGATTAACAACTCCATTGCATACACGCCGTAACGGGCTGAATCGGCGAGCACCCCAGTACAATTGCTATTGTCACTTGGCAATAAAAAGTGATTCATTCCGCCAATTTTGAGCTTAGGGTCATACAAGCACACTGAGACGCAGGAGCCTAATACTGTCACTATCATGGTATCTTCACGGGTCGCAAAATACTCGCCGGGTAATATTTTTACCGCATCGCAACCAAAATGATGATCGTGATAGCGATTCGGCTCTGCAATAGCATATTCGATATTAGGTTTTAGCACTCATGAGCCCCTTCACTGGCCGATAGGTTGTTTGACCAACGGCAGTGATGATTTGCGGGAACATATTAAAATTTTCCGAATGTCCCGCAATATAAAGCCCATCCTCACTAAGGGAGTTCATCATGTGTTTTAATATGACTTCCTGCGTTTCTTTATCGAAATAAATCATTACATTACGGCAAAAAATCACAT
Source organism: Shewanella sp. SM23 (assembly GCF_025654295.1). Lineage (NCBI taxonomy): Bacteria > Pseudomonadati > Pseudomonadota > Gammaproteobacteria > Alteromonadales > Shewanellaceae > Shewanella > Shewanella sp. SM23. Next base: position 371,654 of record NZ_JAKKRM010000002.1, on the reverse strand, counting down.
CAATTGGCGTTTTTAGCGGCCAAAAAGAATCGAGTAAATTGATGCGGGTAAACTTGAGCATCTGCTTTAATTCTGGCACCACGCGCACATTGCCCAACTGTGAACCGCGTCCGCGGTGAAAAAAACGTTTCTTGCGGATATCGCTAACAGTATCGATCCTGTCTAAGGGATAAATACCCATTTCAGCCTTTTTAAGCACGCCGCTGTCGATATCGGAAGCAATGATCTCGATAGGCGTTTTAAAACTGTTGAAATGTTCAGCGACGACAATCGCAATCGAGTAAGGTTCTTCCCCTGTGCTACTGGCAGCACACCAGATCCTGCGGGTATCTGGGTTATCGATTAAATACTGTTTTAACACCTCAAAGTGATGTGGCTCCCGAAAAAATGCTGTTTGATTAGTGGTTAACGCATTGATAAATTCTTGGTGTTCGTTTTCATGGCTTAACAGATACTCAAAATAAGCCGAAAATCCGGCTAATTTCAATGTTCTGATCCGCCGCACTAAACGGCTATACACCATAGCATCCTTGCTATCGGCGAGTTTGATCCCCGCTAAGCGGTACAGCGTCGTCCTCGCGGTATTAAAGTGCACCGAGGTATAGGCAAACTCTCGTTCCAATGGTTTGTTTTCACTCAATTAAAACTCTTCCCATTCATCTTGATCTTGCTTAATGGGCTTCATCGCATTGGTTTTAGGTTTCTCTGTCACTCTGGCTCTTACCATAGGTTGAAGCTGCTGTTTGATGGGTTTCATCGCCTTCGCTTTGGGCGCCGCTAATCTCGCGTTGCTGCGTCTTGGGGCTTCATCTTCGTCGTCCACGCGAAAACTGGCAACACTGTCTGAGAGTTGCTGCGCTTGGGATTGCATGCTTTCCGCTGCAGCGGCCGCTTCTTCAACCAATGCCGCATTTTGTTGCGTCATTTCATCCATTTGCACTACGGCTTTGCTGATCTCATCGATACCGATGGCCTGCTCATTAGAGGCTGAGGCAATTTCCGCCATGATGTCGTTCACCCGTTTAATGGCGATGACAATTTCCTTCATGGTATCGCCGGACTTACCGACAAGGCTGTTGCCACTCTCGATTTTAGACACGGAATCCGATATCAATGCCTTGATATCTTTAGCGGCATTGGCCGAGCGTTGGGCTAAGCTGCGCACTTCTGATGCGACTACAGCAAAGCCGCGGCCTTGTTCGCCCGCCCGCGCCGCTTCAACCGCAGCATTGAGCGCTAAGATATTGGTTTGGAAAGCAATGCCATCGATAACACCAATAATGTCGGCAATCTTACGCGCCGATTCATTAATCGATGCCATGGTCTGGACGACTTGCTGGATAAGCTCACCGCCATCCACTGCGACTTCAGCCGCTTTAGAGGCTAAGGCATTGGCTTGACTGGCGTTATCCGCATTGAGTTTCACTGTACCTGTGAGTTCCTCCATGCTGGCCGAGGTTTGCTCTAGGCTCGAAGCTTGCTCTTCGGTGCGGCTGGATAAATCTGCGTTACCTTGGGCTATTTCTGCCGAAGCGGTATTGATGGTATCCGCAGCTCGTTGAATATCTTGGATCATGAAGGATAACTTTTCAGCAGTTTGATTTGAGTAATTTTTCAAATCATCAAAGGTGCCTTCATAATCGTTATAAATGCGAGTGGTCAAATCGCCATCCGCTAGCGCCATCAGCACACGCGCCACATCTTGCAATCCACGTTCCGAGGTTTCAATTAACGAGTTTAAATTGTTCGCCAGCATTAAAAAGAAACCTTGCTTGCCATCTGTTTCCGCCCTTTGGGAGAAATCACCTGCCGCTGCGGCTGTGACTATGCGGGAAATTTCCTGCTCAGTTTGGACTTCAATGGTGCGGTCGAGCCATTCAACCACAGTCCCTAAGCGCTCACCTTCTTTAGACACTATGGGGCTAGCGGTTAAACGAAAGTGGCAACTCGCGACCTTAATAAGCGATTCATATTTACGGTCTAATTTATCGAGTAAACTTGCTTGGTGGGCAGGATTGCGGTGGAAGATATCCATCGAGCTGCCGAGGATTTTATCCACGGAAAAATGCGGTAAGGCTTGTCTGATCTCACTTTCAGAATGGCGCAACATAGTTTCGACCGAGCGATTCATATAAATGATCGTACGGTTAGCATCGGCTATCATGACGTTGGTACTGGTATTATTGAGCGCTTCGAGGATGCGCTGGGTTGCTCGCTCGGCTTCGATACTTTCGGTGCGGTCTATCCACTCAACACCTGTGCCTAAATGCTTATTTTCAGCGGTGATAATCGGCGTCAGAATCAACCTAAAGGTACGTTTGCCTATGGTGATTTGCGCGGTATGGGATTGGGTTAGACGTTCTAATAAATTGCGCTGATGTGCAGGATTTTTATGGAAAATGTCGATATTACTGCCGATCAGTTTGGCAACCGAGAACTGAGGTAACTCTTTACGAATATCGTCCTCTGCCTCTTGCAGTAAACGGACGACGGCTTTATTCGCATAAATAATATTGCGCTGACTGTCAGCGATCATAAAGCTGTTGCCACTGTTATCAAGTAGCTGAAAATAGCGCTGACGCTCTTCATCCCTTTGCTCACGCGCCTCATCATTGCCAAAAAAATTGAAAATACTCATTATTGTTACTCCTGATCAGTCAGACTATTTGCATCAATTAGACCCAGCTCATCACTGCTGATCAGAGCCTGAATATTTACTAAAATGATCATCTTATCCTCGACCGTGGCTAAGCCTTTGAGGTAGCGGCTATCGAACGCCACCCCAAATTCTGGGGCGGGTAAGATTTCCTCCGCCGACAGCTTAATCACATCGGAGACGGCATCGACCACTATGCCGACTATACGTTCAAACACGTTGAGCATAATAACGATAGTGAACTCGTTATAAGTGGCGGTTCCAACAGCAAATTTCATCCGCAAATCCACTATGGGCACTATGTCACCGCGCAAATTAATCACGCCTTTTATAAAACTGGGGGCGTTGGCGATTTTAGTGACCGACTCATAACCGCGAATTTCTTTGACGGACATAATGTCAAGGGCGTAGTGCTCTTCGCCTAACATAAAGCTTAAAAACTCCACCTCATCATGGGCGTTGTATTCCACTTTGGCGGTCATAGTTGATCGACTCTCCATGGCTATTTCCTTAATTTTTAATGTGCAGAGCGAGCGATTCGACATCGAGGATCAACGCGACGCTACCATCGCCCATGATGGTGGCGCCGGAAACTCCGGGGATCCTGCGATAATGTTTTTCAAGACTTTTAATCACCACTTGCTGCTGGCCAACTAAGGCATCAACGCACAGGCCAAAGCGCTTGTGGTTGCTTTCGAGCAATACGACTATGCCCTCTTCTGGGCAGCGGGCATTGGGCTCAATTTCCATCAGCTGATAAAGATTGAGCAGAGGTAAGTACTCTTCACGTACTTTTAAGAGTCTTTCTTTGGCGAGAAATTTAAGTTGTTCCGTTTGCGGCTGAATAGATTCTATGATGTGCACTAAGGGCAAAATGTAGATCTGATTTCCCACAGAAACCGTCATACCATCGACAATGGCGAGCGTGAGTGGCAACTGTATTTCAAAGGTTGAGCCTTGGCCCTCAGTGGACTCAATATCAATGCGTCCACCTAAGGCTTCAATATTACGGCGCACCACATCCATACCGACACCACGGCCAGACACATCTGTGACTTCCTCCGCAGTTGAAAATCCTGCGGCAAAAATCAATTGCCAAACTTGCTTGTCGCTACTGTTATCAGCCACTTGCAAACCGTTTTCCCGCGCCTTTTGAATAATGCGTTCACGATTTAAGCCTGCGCCGTTATCGTGCACAGCGATAACGATATTGCCGCCCCTTTGACTGGCTTTAAGGGATAACACACCTACTTCGGATTTACCCGCTGCGAGCCGTTTTTCAGGTTTTTCGATACCGTGATCTAAACTATTGCGCACTAAGTGGGTCAGCGGATCGACGAGCTTTTCAATCATTCCCTTGTCAATTTCTGTGTTGCCACCTTCAATCACGAGATTGACGTTTTTACCCAGTTGCTCAGAAAGATCCCTCACCAAACGATTGAAACGGTTAAACACAAAAGATACCGGCAGCATACGTACCGACATCACAGCTTCTTGCATCTCACGGGTATTACGTTCCAATTCATTGAGTGCGGTCTTGAGTCGCTCACCTAAATCGCCCGTCATCTCGTTACCAATGAGGGTCAACATAGACTGAGTGATCACCAGCTCGCCCGCGAGATTAACCAGGGTATCTATTTTGGAGGTTTCGACCCTTAAGGTGGCATCTTGGGCTGGCGTGGCTGATTTTTTAGTCGCTGTTTTCACCTCTGTGGTATTGGGCTTTGGGGCAACGGATGAGTTTGATGTTGCATTTGAACTCAGTATTGCAGGCGAGCTTGCTTTCACAGAAGGACTCGTGGGCACGGTTGAATCAGGTACGGTGGGCTCAGTCGCTTTGGCTTTAAATAGGGTGTTTTTGGATTGGCTACTTCCAGTTTCCTGGGCTTGATGTGCTCGAGTGGTCGCTGGCTTATAAACCTTCTGCACTAGCGGTTTTGAACTTAATAACTCGATTTCATTGGCGAAGGATTCTGGCGTTAATGCTTCAAAAAAACCAAAGCCTAACTCATCATCGTCAATTGTCACATCACACAGCTCAGCAGTACGCTCTTTATTATTTGCCACACTGTCAGCGCTGATGTCTTCCGCTTGATAAGCCTCATCAAAAAATCCAAAGTCTTCACCTTCGATGGCAATATCACGTGCCATTTCATCTTCAAAAAATCCAAAACCCAGATCTTCTGCCTCCACTGGTACGGTGGGTGTTGCATTTATGATGGGAGTGCTAGTAGCGGCGTCTGTACCATTACGTATCGCAACTGATGAACTAAAAGGCTCACCATTTAACGCTGCAACCAACTGACTTTTACTGTATTCGACCTCCTGCCAATCAATCTGATCTTCTTCGCGGTACAAGCTCAAGATATGGGATAACGTGTCCACAGTACTCAGCAGTAAATCGATAATAGATGACGTTAATAGGAAGTTACCCTTACGCGTTTTATCCAGCAGATTTTCCATCACATGGGTGACACTGGTTAATGCGGTAAAACCAAAAATACCACTGCCGCCTTTTATAGAATGTGCAGCACGGAAAATGGTGTTCAGTTCTTCAGGATCGGGAGAAGCAAGGTCCAATGCCAATAGCAATTGTTCCATATTTTCAAGATGTTCATGACTTTCTTCAAAAAAGACCTGATGGAACTCGGCCATATTGATGGACATAGCGCACCCCGTTGCAGTTAACCCAGCACTTTAGCCGTAATAGCCAACAACTTTTGAGGATCAAAGGGTTTTACCATCCATCCCGTCGCACCCGCGGCTTTCCCTTGGGCCTTCATGTCATCGCCCGCTTCCGTGGTGAGCATAATGATCGGCGTACGCATAAATGCTGACATAGCACGTAAGGATTTAATTAAGGTCAGCCCATCCATTCGAGGCATGTTTTGGTCAGTCAGAATGAAGTCAAATCTCTGCCCATTACAGATATCGAGGGCTTCTCGACCATCTTTGGCCAGTACCACTTGATAATTAGCCGATTTAAGGGTCGCTTCGACCATTTGTCGAATCGCTGCGGAATCATCAACAATTAATATTCTTTTACTCATGCGCTATTCCATTATGACTTTAGTTATATTCCCTGGCGGTACTAATTCGTATGTCTTAGATAATGTTTTCACCAGCGATAGACCGCGCCCAGACAACTGAGGAATGTCCGCCATCAAATTTTCATCACCCTCAAAGCCTTTGCCACTGTCAGCCACGCTAATATGTAATTCATCCTGCGATGAACGCCAGATGATGCTCACTTTTACCCAATCATTTGCCGTGAGCCTATCTGCAAAACTGTCCCTAATACTATGGTACAGTTCGAAGCCTTCTGGATCATTTTTTAGTCGAGAATCTAATTTTAGTACACCATGATCAATAGCGTTGCTAAATAACTCTGCGACAACAGTAAAAACCCGTTGACAGAAATTGGTCGCAAATCCCAATATACTGAGAAACTGATTCAATGAACTTAAATAATCAGCGCTGAGTAACATAGGCCCTGCAATACTGACATCCCAGCAGAACTCACCATCCATAATGGCTTTAATACGATTGACATCACGATCTTGATGCCAAGTGTTTAATCGTTCAAAATCTAAGGTACAAATAGTGATGTCATCGGCAATATTTTCAGCAGAACAGTACTCATGAATATTTTTCTCTAAATACTTTATTAAACCACCTGACAAATGAATAAATAGATCTTTTAATTTATCAATGCCAAATGGATTGCCGTCATGGGTATATTGCTCTATTAAACCATCACTAAAAAGACAAGCATGCCCATGGGATGGTAAATCAACCGTAACAATATCCGCTATAAAAGTATGCGGAGGTAAAATGCCAAGGGCCATATTTGTCGATTTAAATTTATCAATGGATTGATTACTGACTGAATTAGGATGGTCAATTTCTTTAATATTGTGGTTTGTTAAACAGTCAATCCCCCCCGTTTGAATATACACGGGGGGCATACCACCATTCCAAATGTGTAATTTATTACGATTAAAATCGGCTTCTAAAATAATACAGGCAACAAATCTGTCTTCAGGGTTTTCTCGGTGGAGCTTAGCATTCAGTTCATAAATAAACGTAACTAAAGAAAATCCCTTTGAAACCATGGCCCTAAATGTACTGGCAACACGCATGATGGGCATGGCTGCACTCAGGCCATGACCCGTTGAATCGGCGAGAATTAAGAAGAAATTGCCATTAGGTGCTATGCCATTGAGGATAATATCACCGCTAAAATTGGCACTGGCTTGGCAGTAAGTATGTACAAAATCAAAGTCAGTATTATCAATATTGACTAAGTGCTCAAATAAATGCCGGGCCATGTGTTCTTCTCTGGCCTTTTCATAAAGCATTTTTTCAAGTTCAATTCTTTGATGCTCTACTTTATGCTGAAGTTGCACCCGGGTAAGTAAACATTCAACCTTGTACCAAAATATTTCAACATTTATCGGTTTAACAACAAAATCCAAAACCCCCATTCTAAAACAGGCTAACACGGATTGATTTTCTTTTGTCTCGCTCATGACGATAACAGGTGTTTCTTTTTTATCCTTATTCAACTTATCCAGTAACGCCAGTGCGGTACCATCCTTTAACCAATAGTTAATCAGAATTAAATCAACCGTATTTTGCGTTATTTCAAATAAACCTTCTTCTAGATCACTACAAACAATAACGTTGTAACCTTTGCTGTGAATAAAGTCACTGATCCTTTGACTCGCAATAGCGTCATCATCGATAACTAAAATAAAATTTTCCGGTTGAGTAAGCGATACCATAATGAGTGTTACTCTATGATGTAGATTTTCTGCATATTGGCAATACTAAGGATTTCATTCGCCTGACCATGTGCACCTTTTACCGACGTAGAAATATGTAACTCCTGCGCCTTACGATGCAGCAGTACCATCATGCCTAAAGCAGAACTATCGAGGTAAAGCACTCGACTAAAATCTAAAATAATATGGTTAACCTCTGGAAGCGTTAAAATATCTTGATAATCACTGGTGAATTTCTTGTGGTAATAAAAGTCAAAGCGCTCTGGCAATGAAATAACTTTAATATTTGACATTGTGTTATCCCTAATTAAAAGAGTTCAATTTCACCACAGGTTATTTGATCCCTTGAAACGGGATTATGAGTCTCCTGACGTCGGCGACTCATTTGTATTGTGATGTCATCCCCCTTAATGCCAAACTCCTGTTGTGACATAGTGGTGACGCGATTGAGCGATTCTTTTAAATGGTTTAGGGACTGATTTGTGTAAATCAGGCTTTGGGAAGTAATATCACTGAACTGTAATCCCCGAATAGTATCCGAGATGGCTTGTTCTAGTTCATGTGCCGATGAATCGATACGTTCAATCACTTGAGAATCCTTCTCTGCTTTAACGATAATCTGCCTTAGTGCAGTATCTATATCCTTTTTTGCATCAATAATATAAGTCATATCTTGGGCGGCGACTTTACTCACGTGTACGGTTAATTGCTCAATCTGAATTTGAATTGATTTAAGCTGTTTTTGTATGCTTTCACTAAAACCTGCACTACGAGTGGATAAAGCGCGCACTTCATCTGCCACAACAGCAAAGCCTCTACCCGCATCACCCGCCCGCGCCGCTTCAATTGCCGCATTTAAAGCGAGCAAATTAGTCTGGGACGAGATTTGATCTATGTCTTGCAAGGCTTTCATTGCTTGAGGCATAGACTCGTAGATGAGATTCACTTTTTCCAACAATTCCATAGTTGATGCCGACATTTCTATGGTGGATTGAATAAAGCGCTCTAACGTCATTGAGGTATTGTTGGCAAATTGCTTCATTTGATCTGAATGGAATAACTCAGCATCATCAGTACTCTTAACGAGATCTGAAATAAATCCTGTCTGCTCCGTCATTAACCGCCCTAAACCATCGAATGACTCACCGAGCAAATTGACTGCGTCACCTTGCACCGCTAGCACACTGTCAATGTTAGCCTCGCAGCCGTTAAGCGTCGTGATTGACTCTTGATACAGATTGATATGGGCTTGCCAATCTGCGGCAAGTTGGTTATTGAAGGACTTATCATCATGCTGTTGAACTGACTGCATTTGCTTATGCTGATAAAATTGCCACAGCAACATCATCAATACAGAAATAACCGGACCGATAGCCCACAATGTCATCAAACTCAGCGCAAATCCAACGCCTGCCGCGAGCACCGCAACGACCCCATCCTTGTATGTCATATGGACTTCACAATAATTGTACAGTGATTAAAAAGTAGTTTCATATTGGGTGATTTTCAAACACGAAAGTGAAATTATTCACATTGTTACGTGTCGCAATGCGGAAAATGCAGTTATCGCGATAGAAATCCCCATCATTGAGCGCTAATTCTCAGTAAATTGCCGTAAATTCATGATTTGCTAATAAACTTGTCTTAATGGAACCCGAAACTTAACTGTGCAGTCCTCATACCCTAGGTTACACTGGAAGCGTCATGGATTGGGATGGGATCGCTTATGAGTCAACGTACATTAAACTCCTTATTTAAACCGACTTCCGTTGCTATTATCGGCGCTTCGAATACCGAAAAACGCGCGGGTAATGTGCTGATGAAAAACCTACTATCGAGTGGTTTTTCGGGGCCTATCATGCCAGTCACCCCTAAGTATCGGGCAGTGATGGGTGTGCTCGCCTATCCCAATATTGAAGCCTTACCCATCAAACCGGATTTAGCGGTTATTTGTACCCGCGCTTGCCGTGTGCCCGCCATCGTTGAAACCCTTGCGCAATTTGGCTGTAAGGTGGCCATTATTATGGCAGCAGGGATGGCGCAGGAATTTAACGAAGATGGCGTGAGCCTGCTCGACCTTGCCATGCAAAATGCTAAGCGTTACGGGATGCGTATTCTGGGGCCAAATAGCTTAGGAATGCTATTACCCCCGTTGGGGTTAAACGCCAGCTTAGCCCACGCCAGCGCCCTACCGGGCAAAATAGCCTTTGTGTCTCAATCGGCTGCTATTTGTACAACGGTACTCGATTGGGCCAATAACAAAGGTATTGGTTTTTCCTCCTTTATCTCCCTCGGTGATGCCACCGACATTAACTTTGACGAACTGCTCGATTACCTTGGCCGCGATAGCCGCACCAGCGCCATCATGCTTTATATCGACTCAGTGAATGAGAAGCGCCATTTCCTCTCGGCTGCTCGAGCCGCTTCACGCAATAAGCCAATTCTAGTGATTAAATCGGGCCGCAGCGCCGAAGGTGCCCGCGCCGCAAAATTGCATACGGGCGGTGTTGGCGGTAACGATGCAGTATATGAAGCGGCGTTTCGCCGTGCAGGTATGTTGCGGGTTAACGATTTAATTGAACTGTTTGCCGCGGTTGAAAGTTTAGCGCATTCCAATCCGCTGCAAGGTGAGCGCTTAGGGATTATCAGTAATGGTGGCGGTCCTGCCGTATTAGCGGTAGATGAACTCATTATGCGCGGCGGTAAACTGGCGGAGTTATCAGAAGACACCATAGCGAAATTAGAGGCGGTGTTACCTAATACTTGGTCAAGGCAAAACCCCATCGATATCATTGGTGATGCGAACGCATCACGATATGCTAAAGCTTTGACTATCTTGATGGATTCCAATGAACTTGACGCTATTTTGGTCTTGCACTCCCCTTCAGCACTCGGTGAAAGTGTTGAGATAGCTGATGCTTTGGTGAGTGTGATCCACGCGCATCCCAAAAAGAATCGCCTCAATATTTTGACGAACTGGAGCGGTGAAGACTCGGCTTATCAGGCACGAAAACGCTTCACTAAGGGCGGTATATCAACCTACCGTACACCCGAAGGTGCTGTGGGTGCCTTTATGCACATGGTTGAATACCGTCGTAACCAAAAACTGCTGCAAGAAGTGCCGCAATCGATCCCCGACAATATTCCGACAGATAGCCTCACGGCGCGCAAATTACTGCAAGCGGCTCAAGCTAAAGGAAAATCAGTACTGGAAACCCATGAGGCCAGCCCTATTTTGCGGGCTTATGGGCTTAACACCATAGACACTTGGTTTGTGAAAGATGCCGATGAAGCGGTGGCCATTGCGAATGAAGCGGGCTATCCCTTAGCGTTAAAAGTGCAATCCCCTAACATCTTGCATAAGTCCGATGTGCACGGAGTGATGCTCAATTTAACCTCGGCTGAAGATATCCGCCACGCCGCGAATGCGATTACCCAGAGGGTGCATCAAGCCAATCCCGAAGCCATTATTGAAGGCATGATAGTGCAGAAAATGGCGTTGACCGCTGGCGCACAGGAAATCCGCGTGGCCGTGATAAGCGATCCCGTCTTTGGTCCTGCGATTTGCCTTGGCGAAGGTGGCTCAGAATGGGACCCCACCAATGATGCTGCCGTTGCCCTGCCTCCCCTGAATATGGCACTGGCGCGTTATATGGTGATCCAAGCGTTAAAGACCCATAAGTTAAAGGACAGACATTTACCACTGGGTCTAGACATGAATGCCCTGTGCGTGATGTTAACGCAAATATCCCATATTATTATCGATTGCCCTGAAATCGCCTCGTTAGATTTAAACCCAGTACTGGCCGCGGGTGAAAACATCACTCTGCTCGATGTGAATATCCGTTTGCATGATGCCAATGCCGACAGTTCATCGCGGATGGCCATCATGCCCTATCCGAAGGAATTAGAAGAATTCGCCGAGCTAAAAAATGGCCTTAAGGTAATGCTAAGGCCGATTTTGCCCGAAGATGAACCTAAACATTTGGCCTTCGATAATTCGCTCTCCGATGAAGACAGATACAAACGTTATTTTGGGGTGCGATCGAAAATGACCCATGAAGAAATGGCGGTATTAACTCAAATCGATTACGCCCGTGAGATGGCCTTTATCGCCACGGCTAAGGGACCCGATGGCGATGACATCACCTTAGGTGCCGTGCGTGCATCTATTGACCCTGATAATACCGAGGCCGAGTTTGCCATGGCGGTGCGTGGCGATCATCAAGGTATAGGGTTAGGTAAGTTGTTACTCGAAAAACTAATCAAATATTATCAGGCCAACGACACGCCCGTGCTCACCGGCTTTACCATGTTTGAGAATCGCAATATGGCCAGTCTTGCCAAGAGTCTCGGTTTTAAAGTGACCTTCGATATGGAGGAGCATTTGATCAAAATGCACATGGATTTAAAACCGCCCAGTGATCAATAGCACCTATCCAGACGAACAAAAACGCCGCAAATCATTGCGGCGTTTTGTTATCCTAAGTAAATGATTATTTAACGAAATAGCGACCGAGCTAATACTTAACGCCTTGAAACATCGACACTCGCACCCACATTCTCAGCCTCTAACACAGTTACGGCCTTCGGACTTAGCTTGGTACAGTGCTTTATCGGCGCGACTAAACAGCGTTTCAGCATCATCCCCCTGTTGCAATGAGGCCATCCCAATCGAGACAGTAATCGCGCCAAGGGAAAGTTTTTTGTCTTTCCCTACCGTTAAGCGCCGCTCAGAAATACGTTCACGCAGATTTTCAGCCACTTGCAATGCGTCGTGAAAATGGGTGTTAGGTAGCACCACCACAAATTCTTCGCCGCCATAACGCGCAACAAAGTCATCCCCACGCACACATTGCTTTAAGGCTAATGCGACATAGGCCAATACTTTATCACCCGTTAAATGACCATAGGTGTCGTTAAAGGCTTTAAAATTATCGATATCAATCAGTAAGAGACTACAGCGGGTCTGGTGATCTTGAGAACGGTAGATTTGATCCTGAATACTCAATTCATAGGCGCGGCGATTATGCAGAGACGTTAATTGGTCTGTCATAGCCGCGAGGCTAAGATTTTCCATTTCAGATTTAAGATTTTGCACTTCTTGACCCATGGTACACAGACTTTGCTCCATCTCACGGTTGTTGATAAGTAGCATCTGCATCTCATCGACCACACCATCAACCAGCTCGTTCAAGGTATTGATATCGGGATTAGTCTGTAATCGCAAACCAAACTCGGCTAATGAGCCAGAAAATGCCGCGGTTCCTTGACTCAACTGGCTGATTTTATTCAACAGGCTATTGATCAATATTTGTGTTTCAATCTGAACATTTTCAATCACTTCTGGTGACTGTTCTTGGATAAAGGTTTTATAAAGACTGGTATTAACTTCCTTGGTAAAAGAGACCGAATTCGCCAAAAAACCATCAATCGCGCGATTTAAATCGAGATTTGTACCTGCAAAATATTCATACCAAACAGTGTAATTTTCAGGAGTAACAGGAATATCGAGGGCAGACATTTGCGGCACGGCCAAACGCAAAATTTGCGCGGCAGAATCAAGTTCTTTATTTTCTGCAGTAGAAGACATAAATCGCGAACCATAAATTTGTTATGTTTTTGTATATATTAAGTTAACTCAACTGGTTCGATTTGGATATGGGAGAAATCAATTATTATGACAGGGAGCAAAAGAAAAGAGGATGTTGCCATCCTCTTCCTCATCACGGTACCGAACCAACTAGAACGAGCTAAACCTCGCGACAATTAAGTCCACAATTAACCGCGGCAGCGAGCAAAGATATCTAATTCAGGCTGATATACCTCAGTTTTGATATTCATTAGTCCTAATAGACTATCGAATAAATTGTCATGGGAGAAACCACCTTTCGCCGCATGCTCAGCCAAACAATCCATATCCAATTGATTATCTTTGCTAAAATCTTTTGACACCCAAGCAAGCATAGGAATGCTCGTCTGCTCAATCGGTGCGATACTGTAAGGCGCGCCATGTAAATACATGCCTTTTTCGCCTAAAGACTCGCCATGATCGCTCAGATACAACATGGCTGGATCAAATTTATCTTGTTGGTTTTCTAACTTTTTAACCACTTCGCTAATAATATAGTCAGTGTACAAAATACTATTGTCATAGGTATTCATCAGCTCATCTTCACTGCAGTTTTGTATATCACTGCGCTGACAATCCGGTGTGAACTTACGGTGTTCTGCTGGATAACGTAAGAAATAAGTCGGGCCATGACTACCAATAACATGCAATACAATCACAGTATCTTTGCGTTCTGCGTTGGCTAAGGCTTCATCTAATTTGTTCAGTAACACTTGATCGAAACAATATTGGCCAGTGCACAACTGAGGATCACTGTTCAAATCAATGGTTATGTTTTCAACTTGGTCACACACCCCTTTACAGCCAGAATCATTGTCAAACCACTGCACTTTAATACCACCATGATCCAACACATCAACGGCGGTGTCTTGAGCATAGGCACGGCGTGAATCGTAATCTTCCCGTCCCATGCGAGAAAACATGCAAGGCAAAGATACCGCCGTTGCCGTGCCACATGAATGGGTATCTTTAAAGACTATTAATCCTTGGTCTTGGGTATGGGCGTTGGTTGGCTTGTCGTAGCCATAATACTGATAACTCATTGAACGCGCGGTTTCCCCCACGACGAGGACTAATAAATTCGGTTTACCATTTGAGTTGGCACTGACATTTTTTGCATCGAGGCCAAGTTGCTGATATTCCATTGGCGTTTGCAAGTACTGCACATTGATGTACTTAGACACAGCACCGATAAAATATGTCGGCACGATGTAACGTTTTAGCTCGTCGTTGTTACGGCCAAAGGCCGCGTAATCTTGAAAATAGAAGAAAGCAATAATGCCCAGTCCCGCCAACATCGCCAGCATAAAAAGCACTTTATGCAGTAGTTCTTTTAGGAAAGGTTTGTACTGAATATCCGCTTTATAGATAAGGTACGCGGGTAAAATCCCAGTCAGTAACATATTCATTATCGAAGCAAAATTCACATACATGAACGCTTCGGCATGATTGGTTTGAAAAGTGTTTTCTATCATGCCGTAATCGAAGACGACATTGTATTGGTAGGCAGCGAAGAACACACTCGATGATAACAAGGTGAGTAAGATGAAAAACGGTTTAACGAGATACTTCACCGTAAATAAGGAAAATATAAAACTGAGTGCAAAGGTTAAAAACAACGGCACAGTAGCGATGAAGATAGGATCGACATCAGGTTGTTTTTCAATGCCTTTCTTAATGATGCCAAACAATGGGATATTGAAAATACAGACGTAAAATAACGCTGTGATAAAAGTGAATCGATTCACCGATAGAGTCTTAAATCTTGCTAACACTGATAGCTCTCACTCAAATTAGTTGTTTGTCGAGAATAACTTAGTATTCTTAAGGTAGTCTTAGCCTTTGACAGTGAAATTTTTTCGCAATAGTAGCAAGCTCTTGGCAATGGCTCAAATTATCTGTGGGTATTGTTAACATTAAATAATAAACTTAAAAAAACGGCCGAACCTCAATAAGTTCGACCGTTTTCTGCTCCCCAACCTATTAGGGTCTTGCTCGGTTTTACCAGTGAAGAGTTAACAATTCATGCTAACCCAGCGGTAATTATCTTAATTGCTGTAATAAGTAGGCAAACGCCATTGAATTAAGTTCCGCAGCTTGATTATTATCTGCAGCGCCGGCGTGGCCACCTTCAATATTTTCGTAGTACAAGACATCAATTCCCATGTCTTTCATCTTAGCAACCATCTTACGGGCGTGACCTGGGTGAACCCTATCATCACGGGTCGATGTGGTGAAAAAGACCTTTGGATAATGCACGTCTTTATGCAGATTATGGTACGGAGAGTACGTTTTAATGTAAGCCCATTCCTCAGGAATATCCGGATTGCCATATTCGCCCATCCAGCTGGCACCGGCGAGTAACTTATTGAATCTAAACATGTCAAGCAGAGGTACTTGGCACACGACAGCGTTGTACAGATCCGGTCTGCGGGTAAATGCCGCTCCCATTAACAGGCCACCGTTACTGCCACCTTGGATGCCTAAATGTTTACTTGATGTAATTTTACGGGCAATCAAATCTTCCGCTATTGCCTCGAAATCCTCATAGGCTTTATGTCGATTTTGCTTTAACGCCGCTTGATGCCAAGCTGGGCCATATTCGCCACCGCCACGAATGTTAGATAACACATATACGCCGCCCTGCTCTAACCAATTCTTACCAATGGTGGCCGAATAGGATGGACGCAGTGAGACTTCAAACCCACCATAGCCATAAAGTAGCGTAGGATTAGTGCCATCTAACTTAAGATCCTTAGCCATCACCACAAAGTACGGTACTTTAGTGCCATCTTTAGACGTCGCAAAGTATTGCTCAGTTTTAAACTTATCCGCAGCAAACTGTTGCGGCATACCTTTAATTTTCTTCGGATTTAAGGTTTTTGCATTAACCGTATAGAGGCTTGAAGGCTCAAGAAAACTGGTGTAATTCACAAAAAAATCATCACTGTCTTGCTCAACGTCCATTACCGTCAAGGCGCCATTCGCTTCGAATGGGACTTGGGTGCTTTGCCAAGCGCCCTTTTCGTCTTGCTCATACCGTACTAATTTGCTTTTCACGTTATCGAGCCAATTCACGAAAATCGCACTCTTACTAAAACTAAGCTGCGCTATCGATGCGGTCTGAGTCGGGCTCACAAATAAACTGAATTTGGCTTTTTGGGCGATAAGATCCGCCACATCGGCATATACGACCGCGCCTTGCTTAAAATTACCGTCTTTATTGGTTAAATCGCTCTTTAACTCAATAAATAACTTACCTTTAAAATAACCTTTAATCTCAGCATCTTGAGGTAATGGCAACCCTATGAGTTTGCCATCTTGATAGACATATTGGCTGGCGGTATAAAAAGTATGTGCCTCGGTGACTAAACTCAGCGGCGTTTTATCATCGAATAAAACCCAGCCTGATACTGCGACTGAGGTTTTGTCACCAGTGAAAATCGGTTTCGCTTGCTCGAGTGTTGTACCACGTTGCCAGAGTTTCACCTCCCGTGGATAACCTGAGTCAGTCATGCTTTGACCATCACCAAAATCAGTACCGACAAAGGCGTGGTCTTTATCTATCCAGCTCAGACTTGATTTGGCTTCTTTCAAAAAGAATGGCTTATCTTTGGTGGCAACAAAGGATTTAGTATTTAAATTAAATTCTCGCACTTCCACCGCATCGGCACCACCGCGGGAAAGTGAGACAAAACAGCGCTCATTTTCGGGATATTGACAGCTAATATCCTTAAATACCCAATTGACGGCTTCGGCTTTACCTAAGGCATCGATATCAAGCACGGTTTCCCATTTGGGATCGGGTTTAGCATATTCTTCCATGGTAGTACGGCGGTAAATACCGCGCACATGGGTATCATCCTTCCAAAAGTTGTATAACTTGTCGCCAATGTGGGTCGCGTAGGGAATGCGTTCTTTATCGTTCAGGATGGCGAGACTGTTCGCCACTAAGCTATCAAAACCTTTAAACGCTTTAATTTCGGCGGCAGATCCTGCATTTTGGGTTTTCACCCATTCCATCGGCTTTGCGCCTTCAACATCTTCTAACCAAATGTATTTATCTTCTTCTGCGTGAAGTTGACCGCTCATACCGAGCACTCCTGCAATGCACCAAGGCAGTAATTTATTATTCATTCTATTCCTTTTAAACAAAGTCCATCTTGAGATCTGCCCTTACATTACCTTAATTAATATCCAGTTCAACTATTAATCCAACAAGAATGTAACAAAAGGTAAGGTACTGTAATAGCTGATGATTAATCTAGAATGAATCGCGTTTTTAAAAATGTCATGCTATAAAAAAGCGTCCACGAGGGACGCTTTTTAGTGGATGAAATAGGGTAAATTAAAACTCGTTATTCATACGAGACAACAAATTGAGCAGTACGATTCGTTCCTCACTGCTCATTTTAGCGGTGAGATCTGTAGTGAGTTGTAGATGTAATGCATCATGTTCGAGGAACAAAATTTGGCCCTTTTCGGTTAACTCCACCAGAATTGAACGACGATCGGTTTCATGGGGACGACGTACAACCCACTCAGCTTCAACCATTTTGTCGATTTGAACCGTTAGTGTGCCTGTTGTGACACCAATTTTATCTGCCAGTTCTTTCATCCTCATAGCGCCGTGCACGCCGAGTAACTCAATGGTGTGCACCTGCGATAGGCTAAAACCTTTGTCACGCACAATAGCGTGTTCCCAAGACGACAGCTTTTCATAAAATTCAATAATCACATGATTTAATGCATGATCTGTTGAATGTGCGGCCGTTGAATGAGCAGTCGTTGAATTCAGGTTTGATGAATGATGATGTTCAACAGTCATTTAGGCTTCCTTAGCCATACACTCGCGCTGACGACAAGTATGGAGTTCAATAGTAATATGAGCCAATTCAGGAAATTGTGACAGTAACTGATTAAAATAACTGACATCTTTCGGTGAATGGGACACGATAGACACCATAATAGCATGGTGATCGGCACTCACTCGCCAAAGATGTAAATCGGCCACTTGATGATCCGGTACGGCCTCAAGAGTTTCCACGACCTTACGCTGCAATGACGCTTTAACACCACCGTCAAGTAAGATAGGGCTCGTTTGCTGAATGAGTCCCCATGACCAACGGCTAATAATTACAGCACCCACGATACCCATAACCGGATCGAGCCAAGTCAGTCCCATGTATTTACCAAACAACAAGGCCGCAATGGCGAGCACTGACGTTAACGCATCGGCTAATACGTGAAAATAGGCGGCGCGTAGGTTGTGATCATGACCACCGTGTGCCTTCTGACTCTCATGCTCATGCTGAGCAACATGGTGCTCCTGTTTATGATGGCAATGGCTATGATCTTGATGACTTTCATCGTGTGCATGTGAGTCATCATGTGTATGTGGACCCGCACCATGTGAATGAGCCGTATGGACGTGATCGTCATGGGAGGAGTGTGCTTCGCAGCTGTGATGAGCATGCTCGTCTTCATGATCATCTTGATGTCCATGATCGTGACTATGACCATGAGTGTGCCCATGGTCGTGGGTATGGTGATCTTTGAGTAAAAATACACTCAGCACATTCACGCTCAAACCTATAACAGCCACAAATATGGCTTCGTTAAAATGGATTTGCTCAGGGTTAATCAGTCGCATTCCCGATTCAATCAACATCACCAGTGCCACAAGTCCTAGCGCTATTGCGCTGGTATAACCGCCAAGCACACTCACTTTGCCAGTACCGAAAGCAAATGCAGGATCGTTAGCGTGTTTACGGGCATACGAATAGGCGAATAGCGTGATCATAAAGGCTGCGGCATGGGTTCCCATGTGCCAACCGTCGGCGAGCAGTGCCATAGAACCGTAGATGGTTCCGGCAGCAATTTCAGCCACCATAGTGATCACGGTTAAATACAGTACATAGCGAGTGTTCTTCTCGCCATCGCGGTTCTGACTGGAAAACTCATGGGCGTGCTGCCACTGGGCGAGTGAGTGCCCTTGGCGGCTTCCCGTAGTAGCTTGATGCCCTGTCGCTTGCTCGGCTGTCATTGATTTCATTGTATGGCCCCTGTTCCATTTCTATCGCTATTAATGGTGAAAAACTCGTCGCTTGAATTATAGTTTGAAAATCAAAATATATGAAGATCAAATTAACTATTTATCAAGATATACTGTTTTCAAACTTTTAAACGTGTATTTGAATCCCCATAATGCATCAGCCCTCCTGCCATCAGTCGAGACACTGATATGTAAATTAAGATAGGCAGCTAGACTAGGCAAAGGATATCAGGCAAGGTTTAATGGATTAGCGCTTGATTTATGGGTAAAAACAGCTCACATCGCTGTTATTACAGCCTTACGCAGTTATAGACAGACACAGCGGTGGCTTTTCAGTGCAAGTTGAAATCCAAGTTTTAAGGTTTTTATCTAGGCTATTTCGTATATTTTTCGCATGATATGAGTCATAAAACAGCCACAGCAAAGAATTGAAATAGCTGAGAACTTAACAAAATAAGTCATTGGAAAGTGTAATTAACCCTTATTATTCAGATTGATAAAAATTATTTGAATAAAAAATCGATTTTTTATTGAATAATTTAACCCTTTTTTACCTCTGCTGCGTTTATAGGGAGCAGAACACACAGACAAATTTATCGACATCAATTCAGTTCGATTAGGAGAAATAAAATGAAATTGAAGACCTTATTTAGCGTTAGCGCTGTCCCCCTTGCATTTGCACTATTGTCATTCAATGCCGCGGCGGTGAGCCCACCACATCCAACAGGGTTAAATGCGCCTATGATCAATATTCAACGTTTCGATCCAAAAGATTACAGCGCACAGGAAGCCACTAAGATGTTCCCTGCTCCGGCAGCAGGTATGGTGCAGCACATTTTAAGTTTACCTAAATTAGAAAACGAAGATGACTACATGGTCGAAATCCAAATTGGTCAGACTCAAATGGTTGATTGCAATAAGCATGGATTAAACGGGGAATTGAAGGAACTGACAGTGCAAGGTTGGGGTTATAACTACTATCAAGTAGATGAAATCGCTGAAGGCCCGAGCACTATGATGGCCTGTTTCGAATTGGCGAAGAAAGAAGCTTTTGTACGTATTCCAGCTGAGCTAAAAATGCGCTACGACAGTCGCTTGCCTAAGGTGTTTTATCTACCAGAAGGCGCTGAACTGCGTTTCAGAACTTGGAAAGTAGACTCAACCTATCAATATTCCAAGTAAATAGCCAAATTTAACTCTTGCGTCATCAATCAAATGCGCTTCGAGTCTTTGCTGATTGATAAAAGCAAAGACTCGAAGCGCATTAACTAGAATCGTTTAATTCTAACGACTTGCATAATTTCTATTTCAAAACCTGCCACAGTTTCTGTCTCTGGGTAATAGATGACATTGATCTTTTGCCCTTGCAGATTACGATATTTTTTCACCCGTCTAAATTTAAACGGTACATCACAATCTTCAATCATAACAGTATGTTGTACCCACTCTGCCTTTTCCCTTTGCATATGGGAAACCACAGTCACACCTTCAGAGTGAACTAAATGTTCATGGGTGGCTAACATCTTTTTTACGGCCTTATTCATGTTCAACTCTTTTATCATCTAGTTGCGACAACAGTGACTCAACTTTCTGTTTAATTTCAGCATATCTCAATTTTTCACAGCGGCCGAAACCACTCAACTTACGCACTTGAAAACGACTCACCAAAGGAACTGACATACCAGCGAGGCAACGACAATAGGTATCAAGTGATAAAGCATCTATGCCTTTGGCCGTTAAATGGTGCTTCAATTCATGTAAATCAGCCAATATCTGCTGATCTGTCGGCCAAGTAGGTTCCGTCGAATAACTCAACTTAGCGAAATGACCGCGGCAAACACTGCAATGACCGCAGACAGCCGGCGTCTCATTATCATCAAAATAACGGGATAAATTGTGGCTTAAGCACGTCTCAAGTTCAAAAAAGCGGACTAACTGCGCTATTCGCGCAATTTCTTTCTGCTCTTTATCAATAAAATAATGGTACAGCTCATCGATGAGTTCCGGACGCGCTAATGCGGCAACATCCACCCGATACACATCAGTAATTCGTTTGGTTTCTAATTCAATCAACTGATGTTCAGCTAAATATTCCAGCGCGGCCAACACGCGACTGCGTTCATGGCCCGTCGCACTGTACAAGGCATCAAAATCTAACGCGCCCCATATTTTCTTCATCTGCGTATGATTAAAAATTTGCGTCAAAAACGCCTGCCGCTCTGGATTAAAGCGGCTCAAAATGGCGTGTTTGTCCACTAAAAATTTGTAATTAACATCGGCGTAATAAGCAAATAACGGCTTAACCACACCTAGAATTTCTAACTGCACAAGTAACGTTCTTAACGGCAACTGGCGAATATTACTCGCAGTCGACACGCCATTAAGCTGACATTCCCACTGAGCAGAATCTTGTTCAAGTCTAATAGCTTCAATGACTTGCGCTATACCTTCTCGCTCAGGCGTATCGCTATACACAAAATTTTCAACGGTATTGAGTCCATCAAGATTGGCTAAAGTCACACAATGGGATAACGCACCATCACGCCCTGCTCTGCCGATTTCTTGACTGTAGTTTTCAATAGATTTAGGCAAATCATAGTGGATCACAAAACGGATATTGCTCTTATCGATTCCCATACCAAAGGCGATGGTAGCAACCACCACTTGCAGCTTATCTTGCATAAAATCATTTTGAATTTGCTGACGTTTTTCATCTTCAAATCCAGCATGATAAGCACTGGCGACGATGCCTTGTTGGCTCAAGAGTCGTGCGACCGTTTCGGCGGTTTGCTGCAAAGTCACATACACAATACCAGCACCTGAGAATGATGTTATCTGCTTAACCAGTAAGGAATTTTTCTCTTGCGTCGACACGGGCAGAACAGTCAAATCTAAATTGGGTCGATAAAATCCCGTTTGTACTATGTGTTCGGGCGCGATATCGAAGCGCTTGGCCATATCCAGTTTCACTTTACGTGTCGCGGTGGCCGTCAGTAACAGTACCAGCGGGATCTCAAGCTCGCGCCGATAATCGGGTAATTTAAGATAATCAGGCCGAAAATTGTGGCCCCATTCTGAAATACAATGCGCCTCATCGACGACCAACATAGACAACGGAACCGATTGAATAAACTGCCTAAAGCGTTCATTTTTGAAACGTTCCACCGACACCATTAAAATTTTCAGTTTGCCAGAGCGCGCATCTGTCATCACTTGCTGACTCTGCTCGGCGCTTAAGGTTGAATCTATGCTAGCCGCATGAATTCCCTTAGATTGTAAAAATTCCAGCTGATCTTTCATCAAGGCGAGTAAAGGCGAAATCACTAAACTCAAATGGGGTAACTGCAATGCTGTAAATTGATAACAAAGGGATTTACCAGAACCTGTCGGGAAAATCGCTAAACTCGACTTCCCTGCTAACAGTTGTGTTATCGTTTGCGCTTGGCCAGGGCGAAATTCAGAAAACCCGAAATCCTGCTGCAACAAACTAACGTATGGATTGGTTTCCGGAATGGGATTGAACATCAACCGTCCTTTACACTTATCCTTACCACCCACAAAATTCGGGCATACCGCAAGAAAAAGATTCAGCATTAAGTGAGTCGACTAGTCTAGCAAATTTTGACGTACTTTACGGAGTTAATTAGCAACAACTGAGTTTTCAAGCCAACTTAACTGCTCATCAGCAGCGTAATTATAGGTGCAGATTTCATTACAACACGATGATTAATATATAATTAATTTACTTTTTCAGTCAGCAATTAAATATGAAAATAAAACCGATTTGTAAAAATTCGATCCGATATCTCCTATGAAAAAACAAGACGTCAGATGAATCTCAGCAAAAAAATACATCTCCGATAAATTGAGCATTTAAGGTTTTCTAGCAAGATATACATTGATCAGCGACGTCAGTTTGTCCTGAAATCTTTCTTCAAAACCATCAATGTCACGCCCTATAGAAACTAAATATTTAGTTGCCTGCTCACGCGAAAGCAGCTTATTTGCAAGACTATATTGCATCTCTTCTAAGGTTTTATCATATCTTGGGATCAATACCCAAGTGCCGACATCGACGTCAAAATGTTGCATCGCTTTCTGGGCTAAAGCACAAAAAGCCTCAATATGATCTACGCCATCAGGTCCGAGACAGCCAGGTTCAATTCGGCATAAAACCGCAATTTTCCTATCGTTTGCAATACTTAAACTCATCTCTAATGCCCCGCGTTATCTAGTCGTAAACATAAGATCTTAACAGTAATTTTACGTGTCTGCACAGATAAGTCACGGCTAACTTACCCTTATTAGATAATCCATTTTAGGCAATAAAACAACTTTAAAATCATATTCTTCAAAACATAGATCCGCGGTTATTTTGTTCTATTCATCAATAATGTCACCTACAACATCCTCATCAGTATGTTGTAAAACATTAAGCGAAATATTTTCATTATGCTCTGACAATAGGGTATCAATGGCTTGGTCAAAACTGTCTAACTTTTGAGTTTCCATATAACGTTTTAACCTCAAAATAATATCCCTGCTCAGCTCAATATGAGACTTTTTTTGCCGTTTTTTTATTTGAGATAATTCTTTGCGAACCATACGCCAGCCAAAATCAGTAAAATACTGATTGAGCATTTTGTTTACATTAGTAAGCTCGTTGTCGATCCGCAGTGCCTTTTTGCGTAATCGGACCAATTCATTTAGTTGTGTCACCAACTTAGTATAGAAAACCGTTTGTAACTCAGCGTCACAAAACCAATCCGGTTTAGATGCCACAACTTCAGGATTGATAAGGCGATAAATTAAGGGTAAGGCAAAAATTAATTCTGCTTCCTCAAGCAATAATAATTTTCTCCCTGCTGTTGGTTTGTCTTGTTGATATATCCAGGCTTGCGGTTCCATAAATACGTTTCTTTAGCTAAGCATGCGTCTAATGCAGATGAAATAAATCGGTCCTTATGCTAGTACAAATCGATAAGTATTAATATATGGTTCAACCATTTTTTGTGTGTGATATCGATTCCTTGTGCTTCCTTTTACTTTAGGAAGAATAACTCAACTCATATCAGGTCAAATACACAATAAGCTGTTGTACTTATTAGCTTAAATTTCATCCAACATACAAGCCTAGTTTAGCGGCATTCCATTCAACAAAGCCAATAAAATGGTTAAACCATTCTTTAAAATTGTGATTCTTTGGCTAACCAAGTTAGAAACCACCGCATGTAGGAAGTACGAATTACATACTATTTTTGCTTTCAATTCTATATCTGCATAATTAATCGCCATTGTTCAAACGGCTTTATCTTAGCTATTTTTTAAACTAAAAAACCAACTAAATGCTATTTAATGCGCCCTATTCTGATAACAGAAGTTTATTTGAACAAATAAGCACTCTACCAGTGATAATGACGATTATCACTGGTAGATGTAGGCGTGATTTGCGTATAATTACGCCTTCTTAATTCGATATCAGGTGACTTCAACGGCATGTCTAAAATGATCCGGACAAATAGTAATGCTCAAAATAACACCAATGTATCGAATGAAAGAGTGACTGGATCAGATCATCACAATAATAACCGTGCTGAACAGCTACGTTTTTTTGAAGAGACTTTCCTGCCACAATCTGTTCGAAGTGATTATTTAAGTGCTGCCGAAGAAACTGAATATGAAATTTCAGCCAACACCCGCCGTGTTTATAATACGAGCTTTAGTCTATTTAGCCGTTATTGTGCGGAGCACCAACTGCAGGCCCTGCCCGCAGATCCAAGAAGCGTAATTTCATTTATTGGTCATCAAAAAGAATTGATCCAAGAGAGTACTGGAGTACAACTTTCTAAACAGACATTAACGACTCGACTCGCGGCGATTCGCTACCATCATATTCAAGCAGGATTCCACTCGCCTACCGAGCACCCTCTGGTGATCAGAGTGATGCGTGGCTTGAGTAGAAATCAATCTCGCCATGTGAGTGATTATGATCAACAACCGATTATGTATGATGAAGTGGAAATGCTCATTCAAGCTATCGATGAACAAGTGCAGCCATTAACCCGAGCAAGAGACAAAGCCATTATTCAGTTAGGATTACAAGGTGGGTTTCGCCGTTCTGAACTTGCAGATATAAAAGTTCAATATGTCAGTTTTTTACGTAATAAGCTAAAAGTGCGCCTACCTTATTCGAAGAGTAATCAGCAAGGTCAACGGGAATGGAAAGACCTGCCAGATCATGAACCTTTTGCAGCACTCAACGCGGTAAAAAATTGGTTATCACTCGCCAATATTGAGGATGGACATTTATTTAGATCGCTTTCCCGTGATGGGAAATATTTACGCCCTTATCAAATAGTAGAACATCACTCTGAAGCTAATTCAAGTTTACATAAAAATAGTGGTTTTCTCACGGGAGATGATATTTATCGCATCATTAAAAAATATTGCACAAAAGCGGGCCTACCTGCAAAGTTTTATGGTGCCCACAGTCTGCGTAGTGGTTGTGTCACTCAACTCCATGAAAATGATAAAGATCATTTATACATTATGGCCAGAACTGGCCATACCGATCCTCGATCACTCCGCCATTATTTAAAACCAAGAGACTAAAACCCAAAAGACTAAACTAGATCATGACTCGGTAAGAATCAGTTAGTCTTTTACCTAAAATAAAATAGCAATTTTAATGTTAAATATAAATCTGTCATGTTTATGAATAAAGATGATATTCAGTAATTTATATTTAAATTATTTCCAAGTTTTATATTTAAAAATAATTAAAGCAATAACTTCACATTATATATTTTTATCTGTGACACAAGATTTGACATCATAGCAGAATAAAAATCCTAATCGAGGTACTTTGACCTCAGCAGCTTAGACCATAGCGACCATAGCAAACTGCTGGTTAACATTTTTATAGCATATCGGGTTTATTGCTCACTGCAGTATTATTGTAATATAAAATCATCTTTATTGTCATATTGATACTTTAGCCTTAGTCACGAAATTTAATCCATCGTACTAGCCGGAGTAATATATGAGTAAGGCCACCTTTGATCCTACACTTTATAATAAAAGTAATAACGAGCCATTTAACCAAGTGTTGGATAAACATTTATCTCGCCGTAACTTCGTAAAAAGTGGTTTAGGCCTCAGTGCTATGACAGCTTTTGCCAGTGTAGGCTTAACTGCTTGCGGATCAGATGACGCCCCTGTTACAAAACCTGTTGATCCAGTGACACCTTTGCCACCAACAAAAAGTACCGCCAAGCTAAACTTTACGTCAGTTGCAGGTTCTCGTTTAGATGCCGTCGTTGTACCAGAAGGCTATACAGCGCAGGTACTTGCACCATGGGGCACGCCATTAAATGCAAAAGCGGCACTATGGAAAAGCGATGGTAGTAACACTGCCGATGACCAAGCGAACTCAGTCGGTATGCACCACGATGGCATGCATTTCTTTCCATTAAATGATACGGGTAATGACGGTTTACTTTGCATTAACCATGAATATATTGATGAAGTTGCATTACATCCTGCAGGACAAACTTTTGATCCTACTTCAGGTTTGCGCACAATTATCGATGAGGTACGTAAAGAAATCAACGCCCATGGCGTATCGGTTGTACGTATAAAACTGGTTAATAATCAATGGGAAGTGGTTAGCAATGATAACCATAACCGCCGATTCACCGGTGCGACTGTAATGGATATTAGCGGTCCTCTCGCCTACTCTTCTCTACTCGAAACCCGCTACTCTCCCGACGGTAGTCAGGCTCGCGGTACATTAAATAACTGCGGCAATGGTTACACGCCTTGGGGCACTTATTTGACCTGTGAAGAAAACTGGCCAGGCTACTTCGCTAACCGTGGTACGTTAACTGCCGAGCAAAATCGCATTGGGATCAGCAAAACCAGCACACGTTATGGCTGGGATGATCTTGCAGGTCATGATGAAGAACGTCTCGATGAATTCGCGCGTTTTGATGTCACGCCAAAAGGTGCAAGTGCTCAAGATGACTATCGTAATGAAGCGAATGGTCACGGTTATATTGTTGAAATTGACCCTTTCAATCCAACATCGCGCGCAGTAAAACGTACCGCGCTTGGTCGTTTCCGCCATGAGGGATGTACCTTTGGCAAATTAACTGAAGGTAAGCCAGTAGTGTTCTATTCTGGCCACGATTCACAATTCGAATACCTCTATAAATTTGTCTCGGCCGCGGCATGGGATGCAAAAGATGCTGACAGCAGCAATCGCATACAAACTGGCGATAAGTATATGAATGAAGGTACTTTATATGCAGCTAAGTTTAATGCAAATGGTGGTGGTGTTTGGTTGCCTTTAACCTTAGATAGCCAGACTACGGACGGAAAAACCCTAGGCAATACTTTCGCTAGCTTAGCCGAGATTATTTTGAACACCGCAGGCGCAGCGGATCTTGTTGGTGCAACACCGATGGATCGCCCTGAATGGTGTGCTGTCGATCCTTTCACAGGTTCAATTTATTTGACCCTGACCAACAACTCAAAACGAACTGAAACCAATCCAGCGAACCCAAGATTGAAAAACCACTTTGGCCATATTATTCGTTGGGATGAAAGTGACAAAGATACTGAATTTACATGGGATATCTTCGTATTCGGATCACCAAGTGATGGTAACGCAGAAACAAACTTATCAGGCTTAACCGATCTTAACCAATTTGCCAGCCCAGACGGTTTGGCCTTCGATCAACGCGGTATTTTGTGGGTTCAAACAGACAATGGAGCCAAGGAGGTCGCAGAAGAAACCAACGATCAGATGCTAGCAATAGTGCCTTCAACGCTTGTTGATGGCCAAGAGAAACAGCTAGGTGTAACGGCTGATAACCAAATGGAATTAAAGCGTTTCTTCGTTGGACCAAACGACTGTGAGGTTACGGGTTTTGCTATTAGCCCTGATTATACTTCTGTTTTTGCTAACATTCAGCATCCCGGTAATTGGCCTTATTCGTCCAATGCCGCTGAAAAAACGCCTGCGGGCACGACATTACGCCCTCGCGCCGCTACGGTCGTTATCCGTAAGTTAGATGGTAAAGAAGTCGCGGTATAAACAATTATGCTTGTGCAAGGTATCTTCTTAATATGAAGTTCCTATAAGTTAATTGCTACACATAACAAATTCCCTCACTGTAGGGGATTTGTTATTTAAGAAGATAGTTAACTAGCCTTTTTCATAATAGATTAAATCCAACATCTATTAACTCTTACTACGACTTGCTTGTTCAAAGGCCAGTTCAAAAGCATCGGTAAAATCTGTAATTGGCAGAAGGTCCTCACGGCAACGGCGATTGCGGCCAAGTAAGGAAGATTCAACAAACAAATCAAACCAAGTACTTAAGGCTTTGCCATTAGCCGCTTCGCCAATCGCTCCTAAAGCCAATGATGCCACCTCGGCGGTGCCAAGTTGAAAATCATGACTACCTTTACGCAATGCATAGGTCGCGAGCGTGTCGGGATCGAAGGAAAGCAACGGCAGTGAGTGTAAGTAAGGACTCTTACGGAACATTTTAATCGCTTCACGCCAACTGCCATCGAGCATGATTAGCAGCGGCCGTTTACCTTCGGCCAATGTCGACATCGGCACTTGGTTCAGTACGGTTTGCCCTTGCTCTGCATATTGGGCAGGAAACACTAAATAGGGTTGATATTGCAGCGAATTCAGCAAAGCAAGCAACTCAGCTTCAGGTTCTGTACGTGACCAAATATAGGCGTGGGTATCAGGAATAAGGTCTGCTATGAGTCGTCCACTATTAGTCGGCTTTAACACCTCATCGTTATACATAATCAGCAGGAAACTGGCGTGAGTATCTAACTGACGGCGTAGCGCACAGGTACAGAACTGCTCACCTAAGAGGCATAATGGACAGCGGATCAGTTTTTTACCGCGGGCACCAAAGGGTTTAGTCGAAATAGACTTACGGTACTGATATAAATGGTGTACTGCATGGGGGGCTAAAGCCATAAAAACCAATTCTCTATCAAACTTATTAAGGATCGCGACCACATCAGTTAGCACTTTTTTATCGCGGTGGCGCAGTTTATCCCTTGGCCATCAATGGTGCAATCGCGTAATACATTATCGTGATAAAAGGCCGGTGTCAGTGGTTGTGGTTTCATCTGCAGCCTAACGTCAGCGAGATAATTTAAGAGCACAGAGCAACCATCTCTTAAAACATCTGTAATGTATTAATCTGTGTTGCCACTTAGTATGCAACACTAAACCGACCAAATTAACGTTTAAATTACTTATTGGGGGAGTATTGAAACTAAATATCAGTAATGACTTAACTTAGTGTGGAATTGCCCTAATATCATGCGAAAATCTACTCTACAAATACAGTCTCAATGAAAGGTCAATTATGCACCCAAAAGCCCCGATCGCTTCTATACCGTTATTAAGCGGCGTACTGCTCACTGCTACGCTATTTTCTAATGTCACTACGGCCCAAACGCTTAATACCAAAGACATCCAATCAATTGTAGATTCCGCAGTTAAACCACTGATGGCCGAGTATGCTATTCCCGGTGCAGTAATTGGCATCACCATAGAAGGTAAACAGTATTTTTACCAATATGGCGTCAGTTCTAAAACCTCTGGGCAAAGTGTGACTGAAGATACCCTGTTCGAGATTGGCTCTATCAGTAAAACCTTTACCGCAACACTGGCTAACTATGCACAGGGCGAAGGTAAATTAACACTCACGGATATGGCCAGTGATTATGTTCCAGCATTAAAAGGCAGCCATTTTGATAAGATTAGTCTCATCAATTTAGCCACCCACACAGCGGGTGATTTGCCGATGCAAGTTCCTGATAAGGTCACTAATAACGCAGAGTTAATGGATTACCTTAAGCATTGGCAACCATCATTTGCCGCGGGGACCCATAGGAATTACGCCAATCCGAGTATTGGGCTGCTTGGCATGATTGCCGCGCAGAGTTTAGGGCAAACGTTTCCACAAGTACTTGAGCAAACACTATTTCCACAATTGGGTATGACAAACAGCTATCTCAAGGTTCCTAGCAACAAAATGGCCGATTATGCCCAAGGCTATGATAAGCAAGACATGCCAGTGCGAGTCAATCCCGGTGTATTAGCCGATGAAGCCTATGGCGTTAAAACCTCTGCCAAGGATTTACTGCAATTTGTTGAGGCCAATATGCAAATGCACCCGCTTGCCAAACCACTGCAAACGGCACTCGATGAGACCCACACGGGATACTTTGATGTGGGCATGATGACCCAAGATATGATTTGGGAGCATTACTCATATCCTATTGATCTTGATAAAATACTTAAGGGTCACACTCAGGAAGTCGTATTTGGCAGTACGCCAGTTAAACCCATAGTGCCGCCCCTCGCGCCGCAGCAAAATGTGTGGATCAATAAAACAGGTTCTACTGGCGGTTTTGCCGCTTATGCAGCCTTTATTCCTGCAAAAAAACTTGGCATAGTATTGTTAAGCAATAAAAATTATCCCGTACCGCCTCGGGTGACTGTGGGGTATCAGATTTTAACTGGGGTCGAAAAATTGCAAAAATAGCCATGCGCCAGAATGGAGGAGATAAGTGTATTAGTACTATCTCCTTTTTCTTAACGATATTTTCTTGTCGCGACTGATTTATGGCTGACGCCTTGCTACTAACTCACAGCTTCCTTGCAATCTCCCTTTTCTCATCGGCGGCTTGTAAGAAAAGATGCACCACAGGGTTAATCCTTGCGTTAATTCATTTGCAACTCATCGACCTAGTTAACAGACAAATAACCTATCGTAAGTTTAGCTTTACAGCTTAAAATCAGGATAAAAACTTATGCATCGCATTAAAAATTATTTCGTTAAATCAATATGATTGACACTTGAAGTTACGCTTTTAGGGAGTAAGATGCGCGCAAATACCTTAAGTGACCTTTTTCGGAAATATCATGTCAGGCACGCCACATTCTCCTATTCATCACGATGTCGCTCCAGCGGCGAGTCAGTCTAGCCTACTGTTAATGATTGTCTTTATGGTCGCCTGTGGCCAAATGGCGCAGACGATTTTTGTACCTGCCCTTCCACAAATCGCACTCGGGCTCCATGTGGACGCCAGCCAACTACAAGCCGTGATGGCCTGTTACTTACTTTCCTACGGGATCTTTCAATTTGTGTATGGCCCAGTGTCAGATCGCGTTGGCCGTAAAATGCCACTCATCGTGGGTATCGCAATTTTCGTTCTAGGCGCTGTGTTCGCGGCGAAGGCCACAAGTTTTAACCAACTGATAATGGCAAGCCTTATCCAAGGATTAGGCACAGCCAGCGCAGGCGCATTGTGCCGTAGCATTCCCCGCGATCATTACTTTGGCGACCGACTGGTAAAATTTAATAGCTATGTCTCTATGGCCGTAGTGTTTTTACCTTTGCTTGCACCATTTATCGGCAGCGCCACTGCGGCCTATTTTGGCTGGCAAGCCGTATACTGGGTATTAGCGGGATTCGGTGTCGCGGTCTGGCTATTGTTAATA
Organism: Shewanella sp. SM23; assembly: GCF_025654295.1. Classification (NCBI taxonomy): domain Bacteria; kingdom Pseudomonadati; phylum Pseudomonadota; class Gammaproteobacteria; order Alteromonadales; family Shewanellaceae; genus Shewanella; species Shewanella sp. SM23. Next base: position 339,971 of record NZ_JAKKRM010000002.1, on the reverse strand, counting down.
TTCCTCTTTAAAGAGTCTTTACCTAAGGCTCAACGGGAACATCAAGCCGTTTTCAAATCCTATAAGCATGTCCTGCGCCATAGAGCGTTTCGCGCTTATTTATTTTCATTGATCGCCACCTTTGCCGGTATTGCGGCGTTTGAAGCCATTGCTGGCGTACTCTATGGCCAATATCTCGGACTGACGCCTTTTATGGTCAGTTGCTATTTTGTTGCGCCAATTCCTGGCTACTTACTGGGGGCTCTCATCGCGGGCCGACAGAATAAGCCACAAAGGGTTGTTTACCAAGGTGTTGCGTTACTCGGTGCTGGCGCATTATTTATGTTGATCCCAGGTCTTTTTAATTTAGTAGTTGGCTGGAGTTTACTTATTGGATCAATTTTATTCTTCAGTGGCGCAGGCATGCTGTTCCCTACCCTAACATCTGCTGCGTTAGAGCCATTTCCACGTCAGGCGGGGATTGCGGGCGCATTATTGGGGGGATTACAAAATTTTGGTGCCGGACTTGCCGCATTAACTATGTCTTTAGTGCCTATGGGCGGCCAGTTGAGCATAGGTTTATTAAGTGCTGTAATGGTGGTTTTAGTGATCCTGTCTCTTTATTACGCCAAAGATCAAAATGATACTCACCAGAATTTAATGCCACAGATTTAATGCATATGATTTGAAGCGACAATTCTTGGTTTAAGCTAAATCTATTACCGTCAGTCAATAAAAAGCCCACATTGTTGTGGGCTTTTTAAATCGATAACACACTGTAATAAATCAAAAATATCGATTAATTTATTGCTTCTATAGCTTTAATCGTTACAAAATGCGACGCAGTAAAAAGTCAGCTTTAAGGCGACGAATTCGGGTCATGATCTTCTTCACTGGCGCGGGATAGCTCTGTAAGGTATCCACTTGGCTGTAGTGATATAACCGCTGTGTGTGTTCCAGAATATGCGCCTGCTCGGCTTCAAACTGGGCTTTCCAGCAGCCAATTTCATCTTGGATCAACAAACCATTCTCAAGATCCAGCGCCCAAGCTCTTGGATTCAGATTAGAACCTGTGATCAAATGCTTATTACCGTCGGCACTGATGCCTTTGAGGTGATAACTGTTGATGCCGTGTTTCCACAGATGGATATTCAACTGACCATTATCAATCGCCCACTGTTGGCGTTTAGCGAACTTACGCAATGATTGCTCATACATATAGGGCAAGGCACCTATGGTCGAGAAATCCTGCTCAGGCGGAATATAAAAATCGTTAGCCGTCTTGTCGCCCACAACGATATCGATGCGTTTGCCATTGCGTAAATGCTTCGCTAAAGCGCGCACTAAAATGTACGGCGGATTAAAATAGGGCGTGCAAATAAACAGCGAGTCTTTTGACTCTTCCACCAAGGCGACAACCACTTTATTGAGCAAGTTTTTCTTGCGTCCTAGCCCAAGTAACGGCGTGATGCGATTGCCATCACGGGTTTCCTTAAACTGATACTCAGCGTCAGACAGTCTCAGCTTAAAGCTACGCATATCCGTCTTTGGTGGTAGCACTTCTTGCTCAGCATCTTGCGTTAATGAACACACAGCTGGATCAGAAATGATATTTTTCTGGATCATCGCGCGCATACTGCGCGCTAATTCGGCAGACTCAATCAAGTGATAACGATCGAAACGGTACTTATCGTGTTGTTGCAAATAGATATTATTGAGACTGGCACCGCTATAAATCACGGCATCATCGATAATAAATCCCTTAAGATGCAACACACCCATAAATTCACGGGATTTGACGGGTACACCTAAGATATCGATGGGATGTTCGGCTTCAGCCATAACTCTGCGGTACATCAAATAGTTACCGCTATCACCTTTATGGCCAATCAAGCCACGTCTCGCACGGTGAAAATCGACTAACACTTTGATATCAAGCGTTGGATTTGCTGCTTTGGCATCCATGAGGGCTTGTAATATCTCACGACCCGCTTCGTCATCTTCTAAATACAGCGCCGCAATATAAATACTGTGCTTGGCGCTCGCAATACGAGCGAGTAATTCTGCCTTGAAACGGCATGGCGTGAGCAACCACGTTAAAGCCTCGGGTTGAACGGCTATTCCACCAAGCTTATCTAGCAAGGCATCCTCCTTTAAACATGCTGACCACCCCGATAGGAAGCACTAGGGTTCAGTGATAAAAACATCACAGCAATATGTGTTAACTCTGGATAGGCCTCTGTCACTGCCAACCTGATCGTTTGTTCTACTTTAAGATGTATATCAGGGTCCTTAGGGAACCAGAGTAACTCAACTTGGACAAAGCGTTGATCAATTTTTCCATTTCGAAAACTGATGCTTGGGATCCAATCTAATGTGAAACTCTCTGCATTACCTTTACATATATCCGCCAATGACTGCAGTAATGTTTGGCTGAACGCTGCAACGACCGCTTGTGGTAAGCCGCGCATACTAATATGTGGCATGGTTTAGTTGTTACCTAAGAACCTAAAATCGTAAGGGGTAGAAATTACCGACTTCACCTCGTCTCGGCAAGACTTTTCTCCCAAAAGTCTTGTTAAACCTAACGGTTTTGCTGGTAATTTGACCTCACGCGATTTTATTCCACTTCAGTGCACCGATTTACCTAAAAATCTTCTTCATTTATCCTTGCTTGAAATCGCATTTTACGGCGAGTATTCTCGGCATTATTTGCCCGTCCACACAATATTTCGCCCCTAAATAGGGTGATTCTTAACGCTACAAATCAGTCCAAATTTCACTAAACTGCACCCAAAATGTCTGCCAAATCACAAAATAATCTTCAAACCCATTTCATTCACCCCGAATCCAGTGATTTAGCGTAAACTAAACCGCCTATCTGCGATTAGACCACACGATACAAGATTAAGACTATGAACAAAAAAATTCTGCTGACGTTAGCACTGACATTGCTGTTTGCTTGGGGTATTTTCCATTTTAAAACCCAGTTAGGGTTACTCATCCTGCCGTTGTTTATTGGGCTAGTATTGTTTGTTACCCTACGTTTATATCGCTTGATGGAAAAGGATGACGGCAGCAGTGAGGATTAACCGCACACAATACCAACCTAATCTTAATGATGTTTTGATAAAAATGGCCAATAGCTAACATGGAAACGTTACTGAAAACCACTCTATATGCCGGCCTGCTCCTAGCCGCAAGTCATAATATGGCCTATGCAGAGCAACATGATTCTAGGCCGATAAGTGCTCAAACCACTTCGCTTAGCCAAGCAATCAGTAAGATCAGCCCTCGACATTCACAAATCGCCTTACTGGCAATGAATATGTCGAACAATCAAGTGATCTATAGCCAACAAGCTGAGACCTTGTTTATTCCAGCCAGTACCCAAAAGCTGCTCACGGCAGTCAGTGCTATGGCTCAGCTTGGGCCTGATTTTCGTTATGTCACACAATTATGGACAGATGCACCGATACGCAAGGGCCATATCGCAGGCAGTGCTTATCTGCGTTTTAGTGGCGATCCCACGCTGACTCAAGCCGATCTCAAGGCCATTTTTGTCAATCTCGTAAAACAAGGCATTAATCGCATTGATGGACATCTGTATTTGCTCGGCGATAAACAAGAGCAAATGCAAGCTCCCGGTTGGGTATGGGATGACTTAGGTATTTGTTTTGCTGCGCCTGTATCGAGTTATATTATCAATCAAAACTGTGTCTATGGTCAGTTTAGCCCCAGCTCTACCAGCAAACCTTCACAGGTAAGTCTGCGTGCGGGGAGTTATGGAGTTAAAATCAGCAGCGATGCGGTGTTTGATCAAAAGGCGAGCCGCGAATTTTGCCAACTTGATATGGTCAGATTAGGTCAAAATAACTACCATTTACGCGGCTGTTACCCTGGCGGTGAGGCGATACCACTGGCGATTGCGGTCAGCGATCCGTTCAAATTTGCCCAAGATAACCTCACCTCCCTACTTAAAGGCGAGATGTCTCTTGCGGGTAAAGTACAACTCGGCACTAGCTTACCCCAAAAGGCAAAACTAATTGCCAGCCATAGCTCGGCGCCCTTACCTGAGCTGCTCGAGACTATGCTGCTCAAGTCAGATAATTTGATTGCCGATAGCCTTTTTAAGCAACTTGGTAAAAGTTATTTTAAGACCCAAGGCAGCTTTACCAATGGTGCCGCTGCCATGCAGCGAATTTTAACGAATTTAGGCATAGATTTGAGTAACGCCAATATTGTGGATGGTTCAGGATTGTCACGCTATAACTTGCTCAATGCCAAGCAGTTAGCCGCGGTGTTGGCGCTAATCCACCAAGATAGCCGCTTTAGTCCGTTAATCACGAGTCTGCCACAGGCGGGGATCAGCGGCACCTTAAGATATCGCATGGGCTACAACAAGCCGCCGCTTAAACAGCAAATTTTTGCTAAAACAGGCTCGATGCAAGGCGTGTCTAACTTAGCGGGGTTTATCCGTTTGCCCCAGCATAACGATACCTTGTTTGTAATCCTTGAGAATGGCATGAGTCCTGAATTGAAAAATCAACATAAACCCTCATTCAATGCCGAGTTTCTTAAACAATTGATTTCAGTGCTGCAACCGTCATCAACCACTGCGACTGTGAATACTGCGGCTCACTAGAGTCATTAATTAACTGCTACAGAGTAAAAAATTTGCACAAAAAAGCACTGAGTCATCAGTGCTTTTTCAGTTTTTATCTAAACGAATATACCGAAGCCTTGTTAAAACAACTCCGCAGGCATCGCCATAGTCGTCGCATCACCAGCTCTGACTTGAGCGATATGGTAATCCGCTTTTGGCAATAACTTATCAAAATAGAACTTAGCCAAATAGACTTTCTGCTCGGCGAAAGCTTTATCTTCATGATCCGCGACCTTATCGACCATAGCCAACCAGTAGAAACCATACAGGGTGTAACCAAAGGCATCTAAAAAGTCGACCGCACACGCATTAATAAGTGCAGGCTGAGCCACTTTGCGATCATTAACTGACTCGGCAACGATGACCAAGGCATCTAAACGTGCGCATACTGCCGCCACTTTCACCGCATCAACGTGAGTAAATGCGCGCATTTGTGCTTTCAAGTCAGCCACAAATTCATTTAATGCGGCTAAGTTATCGCCAGTGACTTTACGACCGAGGAAATCGATGGCTTGAATGCCATTGGTGCCTTCATAAATCTGAGCGATACGGGTATCACGAACTAATTGCTCAATACCTGTTTCACGAATATAACCATGTCCACCAAAGACTTGTTGCGCCATGATAGTCGCATCTAGACCCCGATCGGTTAAAAATGCTTTCGCCACTGGCGTTAATAAACCCACATAACGCGCCGCTTTGGCCTTAACCTCATCTTGGGCATATTTTGCCAAATCTAGCTGTTGCCCAGTAAACACAGACAAAGCACGGCCCGCTTCTGTCATCGCTCGAATGGTGAGCAACATACGGCGCACATCGCCATGGACAATAATGGGATCAGAATCACTGCCCGTCGGTGAGCCGCCAGCGGCGATGCCTTGATTACGCTCTTTAGCATAATCGGCCGCCATCTGGTACGCCGCCTGCGCACTGCCAAGCCCTTGAATACCTATCGCTAAACGCTCATAGTTCATCATAGTGAACATGCATACGAGGCCACGATTAGGCTCACCAATCAAGAAGCCTTGGGCATTATCAAAGTTCATCACACAGGTCGCAGAACCTTTAAGGCCCATCTTATGCTCGATAGACCCCACTGATACACCATTGGCATTGGCTAAGCTGCCATCGGTATTTACCGATATTTTAGGTACAAGGAAGAGTGAAATCCCTTTGCTATCCGGCAGCTTAGCAAGCACTAAGTGGATGACGTTTTCAGTTAAATCATGATCGCCACCCGTGATAAAAATCTTGCTGCCCGTGATGGCATAACTACCATCATCCTGCGGTAAAGCTCGAGTGCGGATATTACGTAGATCAGAACCCGCTTGCGGCTCTGTCATATCCATAGCACCCGCCCATTCGCCGGAATATAACTTAGGCAAATAAGCTTGTTTCAATTCTTCGCTGCCGTGGGCATTGATACATAAAGCTGCCCCCGCAGTTAACGAGCCATAAAGCGTAAACGCATTACAAGCACTGTAAGCCATTTCGTCGACTAAGATCCCCAGCATCTTCGGCATCCCCATACCACCAAATTCAGGATCGCCACACAAACCAATCCAACCGCCCTGGGAATACTGCTCATAAACGGCTTTGTAGCCATCAGGGGTAATCACTTGATTGTCTTGATGCAACACGCCCTGCTCATCGCCCGTCCGGTTCAGCGGATGGATCAATTCACAACTTATCTTGGCTGCTTCTTCCAAAATGGCATTAGCCGTGTCGATATCGACCATTTCTGCAATCTCAGGCAATTGTGCCCAAGTGTTTGGAGCATCAAATACCTGTTCCAGTAGGAAACGCATATCCGTCAACGGGGCTTGGTAAGGATTCATTGGTAGACTCTTAAACGTAGGATTAAAACAGTTGTTTTAATTTATACCAGTTCACTGTAGAAAACAATCTCATTACAAATACAGCCGCGAATAATATAAAAGTATGCGAGTGTGTGAGCTAAGTATAAATTCAACTCATAAAAAAACCCTTAAGCCTGAACTTAAGGGTCTCTATTTTATAAGCTTTACCACAGTGTTGTCGCAGCGTTAGCTCACAAGCTTGTGGCAATTACCACATTAAATCATCAGGAATTGCGTAATCTGCATAGGGATCATCTTCAACGACCACAGCTTTAGATTCATCCTGTTGCCACAGATAACCACACCACTGCGGCACCAGCAATTTGACTCGTTCGGCCAACTTATGTGGTACTAAGTAACTCTTATCTTCGTAACGTACTATGCCTAACTGCCCTTTAAGCAATTCTGCCTGCAGTTTTTCATCTATGTATAAAGAATAGATTTTATTATCAAGAGTATAGTTAAATTTCACTTCAGCATAAGCTGGGATCTTTATCGCAGACTTAGTGAACTCAGTGATTAAACCGCGCACCTGTCCACGCTCAGATGCCTCTGCAAAACGTTGCTCATTTAGCGCTTTATCTTTTTGCGCCTGCAACCGTTTTTGCTCTGCCACTTCTTGCTTAAAAGCACTTGAGCCATCATCAACTCGAGATTTTTTATCTCGGCGTTTTTGGGTCTTAACGTCGCGAACCTTTTGTTTACTGGCAAGCCCTGCTTTGAGTAGCTGCTCTTGTAATGCATTAGCCATGGATCATTACCTACTTAATTTCTATAAAATCAAAGTTCTCGATTTTGAATACCAAACATCTAAAACCAAACTACATTTTCGCGGCCAGTTCGCCAAGCTCTGTCATCGCAATACTGGCGCCGCCAAGTGACCAACCGCCATCAACCGGCAGCACAACTCCCGTAATATAGGACGCCAATTCAGAGCCTAAAAATAACGCTGCATTGGCGATATCCTGACCTGCGCCATTGCGTTTTAATGGAACGGATTGGGCAACCTTCTGCTGTAATGCGGCGCTGGGTGCAAGGCGATTAAAGCCTTCAGTGTTTGCTATGGGGCCTGGCATAATCGAATTAACTCTCAACCCCTCACACCCCCACTCTAACGCTAAGGTTCGCGTCAGCATATCCACGCCCGCTTTTGCCGCACACACATGCACCTGCATTGGCATAGCGATCGAAGCCTGCGGCGCCGAAATCTGGATAATATTGCCATTGGGGCGACGCAGCAAAGGATACGCCTGTTTTAACACTTGAAAACTGCCGAGCAAATCAATGTCCATCACCGACTTAAAACCATTGGCCGAAAGCTTTGCGGCGCTGGCGGGGAAATTCCCCGCCGCGCCGCTTACCAGCACATCGATAAAACCAAACTCAGCAGCGATTTTATCAAAACCAACGTCAAGGGCGCTAAGATCGCGCACATCAAAACTCACACCCAAATGAATACCGTCAGGATTGGCCTGTTGTAACTGCAATACCGCGGCATCGATTTTATCTTGACTGCGGCTCGCAACGGCCACATTTGCGCCAGCCTGTGCGAACGCAATGGCAATCGCGAGATTTATCCCACTGGTTCCTCCGACAACGACAACATTCTTACCTTGATAGTTAAACATCGTAGCATTAAACATGGGCGTTCTCCGTGAACAGTGAGATAAGCACTCAGGGTGTGATTCATTATTCTATGTTGTCATTCAAGATACTATTTCAACTTTTATCAATCATATCAAGGATACCAACAAGCGATTCCAAGCCTTTTTTATTTAAACGACGGTCAAACGACTTTCAAACCGCGCTTTAGACGGCTAGTGTGGCGTCTATGCCAATGATTGGTGAATCGCTTGCAATGCTGCTAACGGGTCGGCAGCTTTGGTGATTGGGCGGCCAATCACTAAGTAATCAGAACCCGCTGCTATCGCTTGAGGTGGCGTCATCACACGGTGTTGATCGCCAGCATCACTGCCAACTGGGCGGATCCCCGGCGTCACGAGCTTGAAATTCTGACCTAACAGCGATTTTAACGCTGTCGCTTCTTGGGCGGAACACACCACGCCATCGAGTCCTGCTTGCTGCGTGAGCTTCGCCAAACGTTGCACATGCTCAAACGCAGGCACATTGATGCCGAGTAATTTAAGATCGTCATCACTCATCGAGGTTAATACCGTGACCGCGATCAGCATAGGCGCTTTATCGCCGTAGGGCAGTAAAGCTTTTTTAGCCGCTTCCATCATGGCTAAGCCACCGCTGGCATGTACGTTCGTCATCCATACGCCCAGTTCTGCGGCTGCGGCCACGGCTTTGGCGACAGTATTGGGAATATCGTGAAATTTCAAATCAAGGAATAAATCAAAACCACGATCATGGATATCTTTCACCAGTTGCGGGCCAAACAAGGTAAACATTTCTTTGCCGACTTTAAGGCGGCACATGTTGGGATCGAGTTTTTCTATCAGTTGTAAAGCATGGTTTTTATTATCGTAATCAAGCGCTACGAGGATAGGTTTAGTCGTCATCATCTCTCCAACGGGGTTACACAAACTGTGTATTCTTCTAATAGATTATTCGCCGTCTAGGCCTCGGATCCGTTTAATGCTGCCCCAGTTTTTACAGGAAGGACAATGCCAGTAAAGCGCATGGGAAGGAAAACCACACTCCTTACAACGGTAACTCGGACGGAATTTAATTTGTTGTTCAACGAGCTGCTCTAGCATAGTTAAACTTTGCTTAGCTTGCCCTTCTTCGGCTTGGCGCAAATGCATCTGCATCAAGTGTTGAAAACCTTTCATGGTCGGATGGCGATATAACGCATCGAGTACCATGGTCTCTGCCGCTTTAATCTCATCAAGACTTATCATGTGCTGCGCTAAGGCGACCACCACAGAAGCACCGGCGCCATCGGCCATGGCGCCCGCGAGTAATTCTTGAAAACCTTCTTTATCTTGAGTGTCGCGATAAACTTGTTTAGCTGTGGGGATTGCATCGGCAAAAAGCTCGATATCGGCTTTTTTCAGTTGCAGCAGCATTTGCTTACACTGGGCATAATCTTGAATATCGAGGAATTTTTTCGCTAGGGTCAATAATGCACGACCACATTGGGGATCTTGCTTCAGCGCTTGCTGTAGCAGTTTAATTTTCTGTGCATCATCACTGGCTTCATCGGCTAATTGGCAATAGAAATGTGCCGTTAACGGCTTTAAAACTTGCTGACGTTTACGACTCAAACGCTTAGTGATATCAATGGCTTTCTGCCACTCTTTAATCACTTGATAGATAGCAATCAGCTGAGTTTCAGATTCTTCACTGTGATCGTCTTGGCTGACCAAGTTAATAAAGATTTCTTCAGCTCTGTCGTAAAAACCTGCTGCTAGATAATCTTTACCCAGCTCCATCATAGCGATGTCACGCTGCTCATTGGTTAATGTAGGCCGCGCGATTAAATTTTGATGGATACGAATAGAGCGGTCGACCTCGCCTCGCTTACGGAACAGCGAACCGAGTGACAGATGGGTATCGATGGTTTCATCGTCAACATCTAGCATACTGATAAACAAATCGACGGCTTTATCCGATTCGTTCGACAGTAAGAAATTGAGGCCAGTAAAATAATCTCGGCTCAATTGTTTACGTTGATTACTTTGATTCTGCCTTATGCTCCGTCGCCCCATATACCAACCATAGGCGGCAGCAATGGGAAGCAACAGAAAGAGGATCTCAAGCATATTAGGCGTCTACATCCTGAGGGATTTTAGCGATCACTTGATTTAGTTTCTTTTTAGTTGCCGCTAAACTTAATTTCAAGCGAACAATATAGTAGCTAGCAAATAACCAACTCAAAATAAAACCAGCAAAAAAGACAATCGCTAAGACAACAGGTAAACGATATTCACCCTGTGCGACAAAATAGCTGATGGTCACCACTTGTTCGTTGCGTGCGCCAAAAATCAACGCCAGAATAAATAACAGTGCCACAAGCACAGTTGCTACAAATGATTTCACGCTGCACTCCCTAAACGCGTTTCAATTTAATGATTATCCAAGAAATTTACTAAGCTGACCAGCATTGCCTTGCAATCGATACAAAAAAGCCTCCTAACGGAGGCTTTTTACTATGCGGTCAATCACACATTAACGGCGTCAACACGCTCGCGCAGTTCTTTGCCTGGCTTAAAGTGCGGGACGTATTTACCTTCCAAATCGACTGATGAACCAGTCTTTGGATTACGGCCAGTCCGCGGTGCACGATAGTGAAGCGAGAAACTACCAAAGCCACGGATCTCAATACGATCACCGCTTTCTAATGTTGTTGCCATTTGCTCCAACATTTCTTTGATTGCGCCTTCAACCTCTTTCGCCGACAGCTGCGACTGCCTGGTGGCGAGTTTTTCGATAAGTTCAGATTTCGTCATCCTAGCTATCCCCTATTATCAAGCCAAACACAGTCGCCTAATGGGGAGAGATGTCTCCCCAAACAACAGGCGATTATTTACGAGCTGCTTTAAACGCTTCAGCCATTGCATTGCTAATAACAGCGTCATCTTGTTTGTTCAGAGTCGCCATTACTTCTTTCTCTTCAGCTTCGTCTTTCGCTTTGATTGACAGGCTGATAGAGCGGTTCTTACGGTCAACACCCATGAACTTAGCTTCGATTGCATCACCTACATTATAGACAGTAGATGCATCTTCGATACGCTCACGTGAAATGTCAGCTACACGGATGTAACCTTCAACAGTGTCAGCCAGTTCAACAGTCACACCTTTAGCATCAACAGCAGAAACAGTACCGTTTACGATAGTACCTTTCTTCTTGTCAGCCAAGTATGCGTTGAATGGATCATCTTCAGTTTGCTTAACACCTAAGCTGATGCGCTCACGCTCTGGATCTACAGACAGAACCACTGCATGGATTTCATCGCCTTTCTTGTATTCAGAAACTGCGTCTTCGCCAGTACCGTTCCAAGAAATGTCAGACAGGTGAACTAGACCATCGATACCGCCGTCAAGACCGATAAAGATACCGAAGTCAGTGATTGACTTGATCTTACCAGAAACCTTGTCGCCTTTGTTGTAACGAGTTGCGAAGTCATCCCATGGATTGGTCTTACATTGTTTCAGACCTAGAGAAATACGACGACGCTCTTCATCGATGTCCAGAACCAGAACTTCAACTTCATCACCTAAGTTAACCACTTTAGATGGGTGAATGTTCTTGTTAGTCCAATCCATTTCAGAAACGTGAACCAGACCTTCAACGCCTTCTTCGATTTCTACGAAGCAACCGTAGTCAGTTAGGTTAGTAACGCGACCAGTTAAACGTGTGTTTTCTGGGTAGCGTTTGCTGATTTCTAACCATGGATCTTCGCCAAGTTGTTTCAGACCTAGAGACACACGAGTGCGCTCACGATCGTACTTCAGTACTTTAACGTTGATTTCATCGCCAACATTGACGATTTCTGATGGATGTTTAACACGTTTCCACGCCATATCTGTGATATGTAGCAGACCGTCAACACCACCTAAATCTACGAATGCACCGTAGTCAGTCAGGTTCTTAACGATACCCTTAACTGCTTGACCTTCTTGCAGGTTTTCTAACAGTGCATCACGCTCAGCGCTGCTTTCTGATTCGATAACTGCACGACGAGAAACAACAACGTTGTTACGCTTCTGGTCTAGCTTGATAACTTTGAATTCTAATTCTTTGTACTCTAAGTGAGCGGTGTCGCGAACTGGGCGCACGTCAACTAGAGAACCTGGTAAGAAGGCACGGATACCGTTTAATTCAACAGTGAAACCGCCTTTAACTTTACCATTGATGATACCGATTACAGTTTCAGCATCTTCATAAGCTTTTTCCAGAACGATCCAAGCTTCATGACGTTTCGCTTTTTCGCGAGACAGTTGAGTCTCACCGAAGCCGTCTTCAACAGAGTCAAGAGCTACGTCAACTTCATCGCCAACTTGAATTTCTAAAACGCCTTGAGCGTTTTTGAATTGTTCAGCTGGGATTGGGCTTTCAGACTTCAGACCCGCGTCAACCAGTACCATACCGTTTTTGATTGATACAACAGTACCACGAACGATAGAGCCTGGACGGAATTCCAGAGTTTGAAGGGATTGTTCAAATAGATCAGCAAAAGATTCAGTCATGTTTAGGTTACTTTCTTTATTAAACCACTGTCCGTCCTAGACGTGGAGTCAGTCAAATTATCCGTATCATCCTTAATACGAATACCTATCCGGTGGGCTAACTTAGTTAGTGCCGGATAATTTTTGGTTGATAAAGTTAAGCGCAAGCGCCAGTACTTCATCAATACCCTTACCGCTAGTATCGATAATGAGCGCGTCATCGGCGGGGACTAAAGGAGCCACCGGACGATTCATATCGCGGTCATCACGTTCGATAATTTCACTTAAAAGGCGCTCGATATTAACATCGAAGCCCTTGTCCTGCAACTGATTATAGCGTCTTTGGGCACGCTCTTCAGCTGAGGCGGTTAAATATAATTTTGCCGGTGCACTTGGGAAAACGACTGTTCCCATGTCACGACCATCGGCAATTAATCCTGGCGCCGTTTTAAAGGCCCGTTGGCGACGTAATAAGGCTTCTCTCACCCGTGGAAAGGCAGCGACTTTTGAAGCGGCATTCGAGCACTCTTGGGTGCGAATGTCGTTGGTGACGTCTTCACCTTCCAATATCACTTGAACCGGATCTTTATCATTGCCTGTTAGAAACTTCACATCCAGATGTGCCGCTAACAACGTGATAGACTCTTCATTTTCCAGTTCAACGTTATGATGAATTGCTGCAAGCGCAAGAACTCGGTAAATGGCACCACTATCAAGTAGTTGCCAACCTAGATGCTGAGCCAATAATTGACTAATTGTACCTTTGCCAGCACCACTTGGGCCGTCGATTGTGACTACAGGAGCCCGTTCAGACATACATTCCTCCGCAAAAAATAACCATCATCCGTGAGTTCATCAAGTGAGCCCCCGAAAATGAGCGCGCAGCATTGTACAACAAAAGACAAACAAAATCCGTGGATTTTTTATGAAGATTAGCAGCCGCACAAATACGGCTTGCTATTCTTGACATCGATGGTTGTAACAATGACGAAACAAACAGACTTAGCCTTGCAGGCTCGCAAACTGCTTAAAGTAGTCAGGGAATGTTTTAGAAGTACAATCTGGATCATTGATGGTGATACCGCAATCGGCAAATGCCAGCATAGAAAAGCACATGGCCATGCGGTGATCGTTGTAGGTATCAATTTCAGCGGTGTTAATCACGGCTGGCGGGGTGATTTTAATGTAGTCATTCCCCTCTTCAACCTCGGCGCCCACTTTACGTAATTCCGTCGCCATAGCCGCTAACCGGTCGGTTTCTTTAATACGCCAGTTATAGATATTACGAATAACCGTCGTGCCTTTAGCAAATAACGCGGCCGTTGCAATGGTCATGGCCGCATCGGGAATATGGTTCATGTCTAAGTCGACGGCAGTTAATTGGGAGCCGCGGGCAATAATATAGTCATCGCCCCACTCGATATCTGCGCCCATTTTTTCGAGCACATCGGCAAATTTTACATCGCCTTGGATACTCAAACGACCCACACCCGTGACTTTGACTTCGCCGCCCTTAATCGCCCCTGCCGCGAGGAAATACGATGCCGATGACGCATCGCCTTCTACCAGTACTTTACCCGGTGATATATAACGCTGGCCTGCAACAATCTCAAAACGCGCGTAGTCATGGTTAATGACGTTAACACCGAACTGCGCCATCAAGGCGATAGTAATATCGATATAAGGCTTAGAGACTAACTCGCCTTTGACATGGATATTGACGCTGCCCTTAGCAAGCGGCGCAACCATCAACAAAGCCGTTAAAAACTGGCTCGATAAATCGCCTGCAATTTCAACATCACCGCCATTAAGGCCAGTGGCATTAATCGTCAGTGGCGGGAAACCGTCATTTTTAAGATAAACAATATTGGCACCGAGTTGCCTTAAGGCATCGACTAAATCGCCAATCGGACGCTCTTCCATACGTGGTTCGCCCGTGAGAGTAAATTCACCTTGGCCTAAGGTTAAGGCGGCGCATAAGGGGCGCATTGCGGTACCCGCATTGCCTAAAAACAATTCCTGCGCGGATACTGAGGAAATCACACCACCTAAACCATCGAGTTCACACACAGTATTGTTTTGCGATAAACGGTAGTTCATCCCTAACTGCTTGAGGGAGGCCAACATGTGGCGGATATCATCTGAGTCGAGCAGATTGGTGAGCGTGGTCGTACCTTGGGCTAAGGTGGCCAATAATAAGGCTCGATTTGAAATACTTTTTGAGCCCGGAATATTGATTTCACCGCGGACTTGCACAACAGGTTCAAGACGTAATTGCTTCATGAATAAATCTTCTTTCTCTATAGGGCGTCATCATCACGATCACGCGGACTGAATACGCAAAATGGCAACTTCACGCTACAGCGCGTCAAGTTAAGATTACAAATAAAAGGAGATTGGGGCCTTGTTGGTGCTTCGTCGTTATAAAATTACCGATTGTCGCTAAGGATTCAACCGTTTTTTCGAGAAAAATGGCATTTTGGTCAGATTATTTGCTGAGAACAGTGTAAAAATAACAAAAACGCAAAATTTAAGCGGTTAATTTATGATTTAACCGTATTTTTGGCAGGCTTTTTTGCCAAGATAACTAGCGTGTAATCACAGTTTTCACTTTAATTACTTTACCTTTCCGCGCTATTCTAGCCTCCAAACGATAAATAACGCATATCTGATACGAACAATCACGTTTGCACTATAACCAGAAAGGTAGATGGAGCTATGTTTAACTCACTCATCGCAATGCCAGCAGATCCCATCCTTGGCTTGTTGACTCAGTACCGCGAAGACACCCACCCGCAAAAAGTGGATTTAGGTGTGGGCGTTTATAAAGACCCTACAGGCGTGACCCCGATCCTGAGCTGCGTGAAAAAAGCCGAGAAATTCCGTCTCGATACCGAAACCACTAAAGTGTATATTGGCCCAACAGGCTCACCACAATTCAACACCTTGATGACGGAATTAGCCTTTGGTACTGGCCACTGTGCCATTATCGCTAACCGTATCCGCACTGTATCGACACCCGGTGGTACAGGCGCGCTGCGCGTGGCGGGTGACTTTATCAAACGCTGCAACCCGAATGCTGTGTTATGGGTAAGCGATCCAACTTGGGCAAACCATATCGGTTTATTCGAAGCGGCTGGCATTACTGTTAAAACCTATCCTTACTATGACTACGATAGCAAATCATTGAAATTTGATGAGATGCTTGCTGCATTATCGCAAGTAAGTCCTGATGATGTGGTGTTATTCCACGCCTGTTGCCATAACCCAAGCGGAATGGATTTAACCACAGAGCAATGGGATAAAGTGGTTGCCCTGACAAAAGAGCAAGGCTTTACACCACTGATTGACATGGCCTACCAAGGCTTTGGTGATGGCGTGGATATTGATGCCTACGGCGTGCGTCATATGGCGGCAGCGGTCGATAATATGATCCTGTGCAGCTCATGCTCGAAAAACTTCGGTTTGTACCGTGAGCGTATTGGTTCCTGCTCTGTGATTGCCAAAGATGCCAATACCGCCAATATCGCGCAATCTGTGCTGCTTTATGTGGTTCGCTGCCTCTACTCTATGCCACCTGCCCATGGCGCAGCGATTGTTGAGACGATTTTAGGATCGGCAGAATTAACCCAAGAATGGCTTGATGAGCTGAAAGTGATGCGCGATCGCATCAACGGCAACCGCGCCATTTTAGTGAATAAACTTAAAGCCAACGGCGTAAACCGTGACTTTAGCTTTATCGCCCGCCAAAAAGGTATGTTCTCTTTCCTTGGGGTGGCTCCAGAGCAAGTGGCGCGCCTACAAAAAGAATTCAGCATCTATATGGTAGGTTCAAGTCGCATCAGTATTGCTGGGATCAGTGAAGATAACGTCGATTACTTAGCCCAATCAATTGCTAAAGTGCTCTAAGCGCCGCTGAGTTTATCTGCACCGCTCACTCTGCTGTATTCCCGCAATAAAGAGATACAGCAGAGTTCATTTACCGCCTAATGTATTCAATTTTTCAATCATCCCACCCGATAAGTTTTGACAGTTTATTATCCTCTGTTGCATATCCCCCAATATGACAAACACCACCACGTCTCACTGTTCAAGCATTTATTTTCAATCGTAAAACCACATTCTAGCGATTTTGGCATCGCGGCGTTATCGCAATAAGCCACAAATTGTGACCTCGGTCGGCGGATTTCCATTTCATTAATCAGGACTGCAGCTATTTTCACTTTTTAAAGCCAACGCCACTGAGTAAATTAGTGGTTATCATAGAACTTGTGGATATTCCGCCATGTTATTACCAGATAGATTAGTGCAAATCGTTACTAGCCCTCAGCTTTCACCCAAGCAAAAATCCAACTATTTAGCATTAGAAGCGGAAGCCAGTTTGCCCTATATGTCGATATCGCCCGAGGTAAAAGCGGCGATGAATGACGGTATTATTTGCGACATGTTTGAAGGCCATGCGCCGTTTAAACCACGCTATGTGTTGCCAGATTATGCCCGCTACCTTCAACAAGGCTCTGAATACTTAGAGTTATCTGCGGCAAAAAACTTGGACGAAGCCATCAATGCCTTAACGATTCTGTATCATCACGTGCCATCGGTGACCAATATCCCCGTGTATTTAGGTCAGCTGGATGACATTTTGATGCCTTTCGTTGAAGGAATGGATGTGGAAGTCCTTTATCGTAAATTAAAACTGTTCTGGATCATGCTCGACAGAACCCTGCCCGATGCCTTTATGCATGTGAATATTGGCCCTACAGATAACATCGTTTGCCGCACCCTACTGCGCATTGATGCAGAGTTAAAACAAGTTGCCCCCAATTTGACCTTTATGTACGACCCCGCCGTCACACCGGATGAATTGTTGTTGCTTGCGACCACCAATATTTGTCAGTGCAGTAAGCCGCATATCGCGAATTACCCTCTGCATTCCGGTGCGTTTGATGAGCGCGGTTTTGGTATTGTCAGTTGTTACAACGCGTTGCCGTTAGCGGGCGGCGCCAATACTTTAGTTCGACTTAATCTTAAAGAAGTTGCGTTAAAGGCCAATTCTATAAACGATTTTTTTGATACTGTATTGCCAAACTACTGCTCACTCACCTTCGAGCTCATTGAAGCGCGCTCGGCATTTTTGCATCAAGAATCACACTTCTTTGACAGCTTTTTAGTTAAAGAGCAATTGATTGATGAATCGCGCTTTGCACCCATGTTTGGTATTTACGGCATGGCAGAAGCCGTGAATATTCTGCGGACATTCACTGCAACTGATGCAACGAAGTTATCTCAACGAGATCAACACACTGGCTATGGTCATCAGGCAGATGCAAATCAACTTGGCTACCGTATTTCTGCCACGCTCGATGCCATAGTGAAATCCACACCCGTCACGCATGGTTACCATGGGCGGGCACTACTGCATTCACAGGGCGGTATTAGTATCGACAACGATGTGACTCCTGGTGTTCGCATTCCCTATGGCACTGAACCGAATCCCATCGCCCATATTCAAGCCCTAGCGCAACATCATCAGTATTATACGGCGGGGATTAGCGATATTTTGACCATAGATGAAACCGTAAAATCTAATCCTCAAGCCATGTTCCAACTGTGTAAAGCCGCGCTTGAGTTAGGTTTTAGGGAGTTTACCGCCAATGTCGCCTCTAACGATTTAATGCGCGTGACTGGCTATATGGTAAAACGCTCAGATATTGAAGCGTTTAAACAGTGCGGCTCGCGTCTCAATACCACAGGCTTAGCCGCAGAAGCTGCGGTTAATACGGGAATATTGCAACGACAAGCACGAGTTATCGCCCATGAACACTCCCCTTGTGTCTTTAAATAGACACGCTATTGTCAGTCAGCTATTGCCCTTTTCATGCGTCGACGGGCCTGGCAGCAGGCTCGTATTATTCCTGCAGGGCTGCAACTATCAATGCAAAAACTGCCATAACCCACATACCATAGGTTTATGCGATGCCTGTGGCGATTGTGTCGCCACCTGCCCTGACAATGCGCTGACATTAATAAACCTCAATGATAAGCCTCGCATTCACTGGGATAGTGAGCGTTGTAGCCAATGCGATACTTGTATTGCCGTATGCCCGAAACAAGCGAGCCCTAAGGTCAGTCGTTACACCGTTGAGGAGATACTGACGATTCTCCATAGTCAGCGTCACTTTATTAATGGTATTACCGTGAGCGGCGGCGAAGCGAGCCTGCAACTGCCGTTTATTATTGCCTTGTTTCAAGCGATTAAGGCCTCAAAACCGTTATCACACCTGACTTGTATGCTCGACACCAATGGCAGTTTGAGTCTAACGGGATGGCATAAACTGCTGCCGTTTTTAGATGGCGCTATGGTGGATCTTAAAGCGTGGCAACAGGATACCCATAGGTATATTACCGGTCGTGATAACCATGCCGTGTTCAAATCAATCCAATTATTAGCTAAACAGCAAAAACTGTATGAGGTGAGATTGCTGCACATTCCGAGCATCACGGATTACGAGGAAGAAATAGACGCACTAGCGACCTATTTACTTCTGCTAGGCCCAGATACGCGAGTTAAGTTAAATGCCTTTCACCATCATGGTGTTGTCGATGAAGCACTCAATTGGCCAAGCTGTAAACAAGCCAATATTGAACGCTTAGCCGCAACCCTTACAAAGCGAGGCGTAACCAATCTCGTGTTACCTTCCATATACCTTTAACGACTGCAAAGCAAAATTTGCTCATAAAGCCAGCGCAGTGCGGGATCTTTTATGCTTTGACTATGCCAAACTAGGCTGTAAGCCACTTTGCCATATTCTATGGGTAAAGATTTAATCATTAAGCCTTGAGCTTGGCTGGCGATGGATGCCCAGCGGCGCGAGCAGGTAAAAAGCAACTCACTGTGATGGCACATTAACGCCGCACTGCCAAAGTCTGGGACCGAAATGGGGACGGCACGTTTTTTAGATTGCTGGGCGAGCAAAATATCAAAAAAAGGCGTGCTCAGATCTGTGTCTGTAATGCCAATATGGCTAAAACTCAGGTAATCATCGAAGCTGATATGCGGCTGTTTAGCCAAGGGATGGGATGAATTCATCAGGCAGACCATTTCATCGCTGAATAAGGTTTCCCACACCAGATCGTCTTGAAGAGGATTAGGTTGACTCAGATCATGGGGTAACAGCACAAAATCTAATGTACCTTTAAGCAATCCATCAAAACCAATATTGTCTTTGCTGTAAATATCGAGGCGGATATTAGGAGCCAAGCTCAGAATATGGGCGCTGAGCTTAGCGGCCAGCAGTTCAAAGGTACTTTCGCGCATCGCAAGCGAAAAACGCCCCTCAAAATGAGCAGGGTTAAACGCATCCTGACTCATGATCTGATTCATATCATTGATCATTTGCTGCACGCTTGGGCCTAATCGTCTTGCCAATGGGGTTGCGACCAGTGAGTTACCATTACGATAGAACAGTTCATCGTTCAAACTGTCCCTGAGCTGGCTTAAGGTTTTACTGACGGATGAGGGGCTTAAACATAAACGTTCGGCGCTGGCGGTTACACTCAGGGTATCGAGCATCACATGCAAAGTGATCAAATGCTTCATACTAATCCGCGAAAGCTTGGCCAAATCCATCGGTGACATCCTATTGATTTATCGTGTATACGCATCCAAAAATACGTTCTTTTAATTATGATAAACAATAACATATAACTAACCCAGCATCTTACTCAGTAATGCGCGTCAGCTCACAGGCTTTCTCACAGCGAGTGTTCTTGAAGGCCTCTGGTCTCAACGTCATCTTGCTTGACGCCATTGTCGATAAATTAAAGCTAACAAAAAAGCGAATGCATTTGAGCATTCGCTTTTGGGATATCTAACTTGGGATGGCTAACTGATGATCAACATTCAATAAGCATAACGTTGATATTCAGGCAGCAAACTCTAGACGCTAAGCGTCGCAAGCTAATGAGCAACTCAATACTGCTAAGCCTAGCTATGTTTATTTGCAAACTCATTCATAAACTTGACCAAGGCAACTACGCCATCGAGTGGCATTGCATTATAGAGGCTAGCACGCATACCACCTACGATACGATGGCCCTTTAAGGCTACGAGTCCAGCTATTTGGGCTTGCTTTAGGAACTCACTATCGAGCGCTTCGTTGACTAATTGGAAAGTCACGTTCATTTGTGAGCGGTTCGCTGCAACAACCCCATTACGGTAGAAAGCATTACCATCAATGCATTGATATAACATCTGCGCTTTTTGTTGATTAATTTTTGCAATACTCGCAATGCCGCCAATGGACTTAAGCCAAGCAAAGACTTCAGCGGCG
This sequence comes from Shewanella sp. SM23, assembly GCF_025654295.1. Lineage (NCBI taxonomy): Bacteria > Pseudomonadati > Pseudomonadota > Gammaproteobacteria > Alteromonadales > Shewanellaceae > Shewanella > Shewanella sp. SM23. The sequence goes on along the minus strand of NZ_JAKKRM010000002.1, from coordinate 318,996 downwards.
AGATACCAAGCAAAGGTTGGCGGTGTGTTGAACATAGAGTCATGCTCAACGGCTAAACGATAGTCCATGATGGACGACTGCGGTAAACTCGGCAGTTTTAACATGTCATCGCGCACTATCACTATCGACAGACCCGATGGACCTATGTTCTTTTGTGCGCCAGCGTAAATCAAACCGTAGCGGCTGACGTCGATTTCACGTGACATAATGGTTGACGATAAATCGGCAACAATTGGCCAAGGTGAGTCTAATTCATCAAAAATTTCGATACCATCTACTGTCTCATTAGGGCAATAGTGAACATAGCGATAATCGGCATCGATTTTATGTAAATCAGGTAAGACAACCGCATTGAGTCCATTGTGTTTTTCAACAATATTCAAGCTATCAATCTGCGCTTCACCCACGAGCTTTTGTGCTTCAGCTAACGCGGCAGATGACCACTGACCACTGACTAAATACAGGGCTCGGCCATGATTACCTAAAAAATTATTCACAACAGCGGAGAACTGTCCACGACCACCGCCGTGCATAAATAACACATGGTAATTTGTGGGGATCTGCATCAGTTCACGTAAATCGGACTCGGCTTGTTGTGTAAGCGCGATGAACTCTTTACTTCGGTGGCTGATTTCCATCACGGAAACGCCTTGGCCATTCCAATCAAGTAATTCCTGTTGTGCTTTTTTCATTACCGCTGCGGGTAACATTGCAGGTCCAGCACAGAAATTATAAATCGCGCTCACTGACACTCTCCTTAATCCCAACCATGATGTATGTATTGATAAATACGAAACCATTCTAAAACGAACAATGCTATCAACATCAATGCCATTAAAAAAACGAGCGTCCAATTGGACGCTCGTTAATATGACACTTAATTACTCTTCGTCTTGCTCATCATCAGCAAGTTCGTCTTCATCTTCGTCCAACTCTTCTTCGTCATCCAGCGCTTCTTCAAGCGCCTCGTCGGCTAATTCGCCTTCGATAATGACAGGAACAATCGGTAAACCGTTTTCATCCAGCTCGACTTCATCTTCTTCAGTTTGGATTTCGTCGATACGTTGTAGGCCGACCACTTTCTCGTCGCCCGCAGTACGGATAATCGTTACACCTTGAGTGTTACGGCCAATGATAGACACGCCGCTCGCAGGTGTACGCACTAAGGTACCTTTATCACTGATGAGCATAAGTTCGTCGTTAAGACCGACTTGAACAGCCCCAACAACAGCGCCATTACGTTCGCTCACCTTGATTGAAACCACACCTTTAGTCGCACGGCTCTTCGCAGGATATTCAGACAGTTGAGTCCGTTTACCGTAACCGTTTTCAGTCACAGTCAGAATCGCGCCATCGCCTTTGGGTACAATAAGCGACACGACTTTCTGACCTTCTTCTAAACGGATACCACGAACGCCTGTTGCAGTACGGCCCATAGGACGTAAGGACAAGACCTCTTCACCGGTTTCAGGATCGGTTTTCACTTCGCCAGTTTCAGAATCACGAACTTTCTCACCAAAGCGAACCACTTTCCCTTCGTTCGAGAACAACATGATTTCGTCATCACCGTTAGTGATATCGACACCGATCAGTTGGTCACCGTCTTTGAGGTTAACGGCGATAATGCCGTTTGCACGTGGGTTGCTATAAGCAGTTAGTGCGGTTTTCTTCACAGTACCGTGTGAGGTGGCCATGATGATGTACTTGTCAGCCGCGTATTCACGTACTGGCAGAATCGCAGTAATGCGCTCGCCATCGGATAACGGCAGCAAGTTAACAATTGGACGACCACGGGCCGTACGGCTCGCTAATGGCAATTGATACACTTTGAGCCAGTACATCTTACCAAAGTCAGAGAAGCACAAAATGGTGTCATGGGTATTGGCAACTAACAGCTTCTCAACGAAATCTTCATCTTTCACTTTCGTCGCGGCTTTACCTTTACCACCACGGCGCTGGGCTTGGTAATCGGTCAAGGGTTGATACTTGGCATAACCTAAGTGCGACAGTGTTACCACAACGTCTTCTTCGTTGATCAAGTCTTCAAGACTCATATCGACTTCGTTGGCATTGATCACTGTACGGCGCGCATCACCATATTCTTCAAGGATTTGAACTAATTCTTCCTTGATCACTTCCATCAAACGCTCAGGACTGCGCAGAATAAACAGCAAACCCGCGATTAATTCGAGTAATTCTTCGTATTCGGCGATGATCTTATCGTGTTCAAGACCGGTTAAACGGTGCAAACGCAGTTCCAGAATGGCCTGAGCTTGTTGCTCAGTCAGGAAGTATTGACCGTCACGAATACCGTATTGTGGCTCTAACCACTCTGGACGCGCGGCGTCATCGCCCGCTTTTTCCAACATACCTTGAACGTGGCCTAATTCCCAACCTTGCTCAACCAATTTCACTTTGGCATCCGCAGGCGTGGGTGAGGCTTTGATCAGTGCAATAATCGGGTCAATGTTAGCCAGTGCAACCGCCAGTGCTTCCAAAATATGGGCACGCTCACGGGCTTTACGCAGTTCGAATACGGTACGACGCGTCACCACTTCACGGCGATGCAAAATAAAGCATTCGAGCATTTCTTTAAGGTTAAACAGTTTAGGCTGACCATTGGTCAGGGCCACCATGTTAATCCCGAAAGAGCACTGCATTTGCGTTTGAGCATAAAGGTTATTGAGTACAACCTCGCCCACTTCACCGCGCTTAATTTCGATAACGATACGCATACCGTCTTTATCAGACTCGTCGCGTAGACCACTGATCCCTTCAAGCTTTTTATCTTTAACCAGCTCGGCAATCTTCTCGATTAAACGGGCTTTGTTCACTTGATACGGGATTTCAGTGACGATAATGCGCTCACGGCCATTATCTTCGGTTTCCACATCTGCCAGAGCACGCATGATCGCGCGGCCACGGCCAGTTTTATAAGCATCAATAATGCCTTTACGGCCATTGATAATCGCTGCAGTGGGGAAATCCGGACCTGGAATGTATTCCATCAACTGTTCAATCGACAGTGAGGGTTCTTCAATCAATGCCAAACAGCCCTTCACTACTTCCGTTAGGTTGTGTGGTGGGATGTTGGTTGCCATACCCACGGCAATACCCGATGAACCGTTAATTAACAGGTTAGGTACGCGTGTAGGTAGTACAGCTGGGATCTGTTCTGTGCCGTCGTAGTTAGGGACGAAATCCACTGTCTCTTTTTCAAGATCGGCCAGTAATTGGTGCGCCAACTTATCCATACGGATTTCGGTATAACGCATTGCCGCCGCTGAGTCACCGTCGACCGAACCGAAGTTACCTTGGCCGTCTACTAAGGTGTAACGCAGTGAAAATGGCTGGGCCATACGGACGATAGTGTCATAAACAGCAGAATCACCATGGGGGTGATATTTACCGATGACGTCACCAACCACACGGGCAGATTTTTTGTAAGGCTTGTTCCAATCGTTCTTCAATTCACTCATGGCAAACAGAACGCGGCGATGAACCGGCTTTAAGCCGTCGCGCACGTCTGGTAATGCACGTCCCACGATAACGCTCATGGCGTAATCAAGGTACGAATTCTTTAGTTCGTCTTCGATATTAATTGGCGAAATAGATGATGCCAGATCAGTCATAAACTGCTCGTTCCCCTGAAAAATAGCCGACAACGTATAATCCGTATCATTGCCTAGCCCAAAAACGTGATTTGGCATTCTAACACAGTTATTTAATGTCGCCAGACCTATCATTATCGAATTGAGAGTCTGGTGGCTTAATAGATGAAAACACTGTCAATTTGGTCGTTTGTGCGATAAACAAGCGTTGAAATTCACGGCTTACGATGAGGAAAAATCGCCAAAGGGATAAAGTAAAAGGTCGATACGGAGCACAACAATTAACATAAAAGCAGATAACTGCTGAAAATTCACTCAACCACAAGGGCTTAGCTCAGTCGAGCACTTTGTTTATCAAACATAGTCGTTATAATAGCCGCACAATACAGCTTCTTCAGGTAATAGCATGCATCAGAATACCAATGTAGACCCACAGGAAATCGCAAAGTTTGAACGTATGGCCGAAACTTGGTGGGATCTCAACGGCGAATTTAAGCCGCTGCATCTATTAAACCCGCTGCGCTTAAACTATATCGATCAAACCGCAGGCGGTATTTTCGGCAAGAAAGTGCTCGATGTCGGCTGTGGTGGCGGCATATTGTCTGAAAGCATGGCCCGCATCGGCGCCGAGGTTGATGGCTTAGATATGGGTGATGAGCCCTTAGAAGTCGCCCGCCTACATGCTCTCGAAACGGGCGTGAGCATTAATTATGTAAAAAATACCGCCGAGGCCCACAGCCAAGATCATCAAGCCTATTACGATGTGGTGACCTGCATGGAAATGCTCGAACATGTACCCGATCCACAATCTGTGATCAAGGCTTGCTGTGACATGGTTAAACCCGGTGGTCATGTGTTTTTCTCCACCATCAACCGCAACATTAAATCCTACGTGCACACCATTTTAGGCGCGGAATATTTGCTAAAAATGCTGCCGGTTGGCACCCACGAGCATAAAAAATTCATTAAGCCTTCAGAGCTGATTGAACTAGTAGATAATACCGATCTTATCTGTACCGATGCCTTAGGGGTAAGCTACAACCCATTGACGGGCATTTTTAAGTACACGCCTAAGGTTGATGTGAATTACATGATTGCGACGCGTAAGGTTGATTAATATGAGTCTGGCACAGATCAAAGGCGTACTGTTCGATCTCGACGGCACCTTAGCCGATACCGCGCCGGATCTGGTGCAGGCCCTCAATTTAAGTCTTCAAGACGTCGGCATCGCCGCGCAGCCGTTAGCGGCCATGCGCTACGCCGCATCCCACGGCAGTTTTGCCTTAGTCGATGCCGCGATCCCTGATGCGGCAGAAGATCTTCGATCTCAAGTACAGCAAGGACTGCTCGCCCACTATCAGCGCATTAATGGCGATCACTGTGCGCTATTTACAGGCATAGCGGCATTACTCGACTGGCTCGAGTTAACTCAGCTGCCGTTTGGGGTGATCACCAACAAGCCAGCCCGGTTTACCCGTCCCTTATTGCGAAAACTGAATTTACACTTGCGTATGCCCGTTATCATCAGTGGCGATTCTACAAAACACCCAAAACCCCACACTGCACCTATGCTGTTAGGCGCACAACAACTGAACTGTGCTCCAGAGCAGATTTTGTATCTTGGAGATGCCGAGCGAGATTTGCTCGCGGCCAAGGCTGCTGGCATGTTAGGCGGCGTGGCCCTATGGGGTTATCTGGGCGTGAACGACAAGCCGTTGCAATGGCCAGCGCACGCGCATTTTGCGAACCCAACTGAGCTACATCAAGCACTAATCGAAGCATTGGCTTAACAATATCAACCAAAAACAGCGCCTACAATGCTCACGAATAAGGCATCCAATACGTAACTTCACTGACGGACATCAGTGTGTCAGCATACTATTTATGACCCACGGAAAAAGTCAGGCGCATAAAAGATCGGCACTCGTGAGCGATCGCGATCTAAAGAAAAAGATCGCCTAAAAATTCCCCATGAGTCTGACACGCTAACCTGAAATTGAGCTTCAAGGTTAGTCGTTACTAACGCAAAAGTTTATCCTCACGTTATCCACAAGATGTCCCCTGAATTCAGACTTGCAAATAGGGGCAAACCTCACTATCTTGTATCCCATATAATTTAAAACACCATATCTTGTGTATAGGTAACAATCAGACACACTAGAAGCTCGCCGCTTAATTGACTCGTTTTTAACCAGTCAGCTGTATTTAAGGGACGATTATTGATTGTTTTACAAGGATACGTACGGTGATTTTGCTCACCTAAATACATATAAGAACCAAGGCCTATCTCCAAATGAATAGCACTATGACAGTCACAAAACGCTGTGGCGATCGTGAGAATATCGATCTCGAAAAAATACACCGCGTAATTACTTGGGCAGCCAAGGGATTAAAAAACGTTTCTGTTTCGGAAGTTGAACTTCGCTCACACCTACAGTTTTTTGATGGCATCCCAACCGAAGCTATCCATGAAACCATTATCAAGGCTGCGGCGGATTTAATTTCTCCAGAATCACCGGACTATCAGTTCCTTGCTGCCCGTTTAGCGGTGTTTCATTTACGTAAGAAGGCCTTCGGTCAGTTCGAGCCGCCCGCATTGTATGCTCACGTGACTAAATTGGTTGAGCTGGGTAAATACGATCAACACATTTTAAGAGATTACACCCGCGAAGAGCTGGATGTGATGGATACCTATATCGACCATTGGCGCGATATGGATTTTTCCTACGCTGCGGTAAAACAGCTTGAAGGCAAATATTTAGTTCAAAACCGTGTGACCCACGAAATCTATGAGAGCGCGCAGTTCCTTTACATTTTGGTCGCGGCTTGCTTGTTTGCCCGTTATCCAAAAGAGACGCGCCTGAAATACGTTAAAGATTTCTATGACGCGGTATCAACTTTTAAACTGTCGCTGCCAACGCCAATTATGGCCGGTGTGCGCACCCCAACGCGTCAGTTTAGCTCTTGCGTACTGATCGAATGTGGTGACAGCTTAGATTCTATCAACGCGACCGCTTCGTCTATCGTGAAATACGTCAGCCAACGTGCGGGTATCGGTATTAACGCCGGTCGTATTCGCGCCTTAGGGAGCCCAATCCGTGGTGGTGAAGCCTTCCACACAGGTTGTTTACCTTTCTATAAGTATTTCCAAACCGCAGTGAAGTCGTGTTCTCAAGGCGGCGTGCGTGGCGGTGCTGCGACCCTGTTCTACCCTATTTGGCACTTAGAAGTCGAATCTCTACTGGTATTGAAAAATAACCGCGGCGTCGAAGACAACCGTATCCGTCATCTAGACTACGGTGTGCAGCTGAACAAAGTCATGTATCAACGTCTGATCAAAGGCGAAAACATTAGTTTATTTAGCCCATCTGACGTACCTGGCTTGTACGATGCTTTCTTTGAAGATCAAAACGAGTTTGAGCGTTTATATCTGCAATATGAGCAAGACAGCAGCATTCGTAAGAAAACGATAAAAGCAGTTGAGCTGTTTTCACTGATGATGCAAGAGCGCGCTTCAACGGGCCGTATCTACATTCAGAACGTGGATCACTGCAACACTCACAGCCCATTCGATTCAAAAGTCGCGCCGATCAGACAGTCTAACCTGTGTCTTGAAATCGCCCTGCCGACTAAACCATTGAATAACATCGATGATCCAGAAGGTGAAATCGCGCTTTGTACACTGTCAGCACTTAACTTAGGTTCTATCAAAGAGTTATCAGATATTGAGCCATTAGCCGACCTCGCCGTACGCGCACTGGATAATCTATTGGATTATCAAGATTATCCTATCAAGGCCGCGCAAATCGCCTCGATGAATCGCCGTACCTTAGGCATAGGCGTGATCAACTTCGCTAACTATCTAGCGAAAAACGGCATGAAGTATTCTGATGGTAGCGCGAACGCTTTAACCCACAGAACCTTCGAAGCGATTCAGTACTATTTACTGAAAGCCTCAATGAACTTGGCCAAAGAGCAAGGTGCGTGTCCGTTATTCCACGAGACCACTTACTCTCAAGGTATTTTGCCAATCGATACCTACAAACGTGACTTGGATAAAATTTGTGCCGAACCATTGCACTTAGACTGGGAATCACTGCGTAGCGATATCAAGCAATATGGCCTGCGTAACTCAACGCTGTCGGCATTAATGCCATCAGAAACCTCGTCGCAAATCTCCAATGCGACCAATGGTATTGAGCCACCACGTGGCCTTATCAGCGTGAAATCGAGCAAAGACGGTCAGCTAAAACAAGTGGTACCAGATTTCGATACACTGAAAGATAGCTATGAATTGCTGTGGAAAATGCCAAGCAACGACGGTTACTTACAGCTAGTGGGTATTATGCAGAAATTCGTTGACCAAGCGATTTCAGCTAACACTAACTACGATCCTTCACGTTTTGAAGGCCGTAAAGTCCCCATGCAAACCCTGCTGAAAGATTTACTCAATGCTTACAAGTTAGGTGTTAAAACGCTTTACTACCATAACACTCGCGATGGTGCGTCGGATTCACACGATGACATCACCAATTTAGAGAAAGAAGATGACGGTTGCGCCGGCGGCGCATGTAAAATCTAGTCTTTAACTTTAACGTTAACGGTTTTATAGGGATCCCTATTTAGTGGATCCCTATCCATTGGAAAAATAGCACCATGGCCTACTCTACCTTCTGTCAAACACCCAACGATGCCACCCGTGAACCTATGTTTTTTGGTCAATCGGTCAACGTGGCTCGTTACGATCAACAAAAATATGAAGTGTTCGAAAAACTGATAGAAAAGCAGTTATCTTTCTTTTGGCGCCCGGAAGAAGTAGACGTCAGTCGCGATAAGATTGACTACGGTGCATTGCCTGATCATGAAAAACACATCTTTATTTCGAACCTGAAATACCAAACCCTACTCGACTCGATTCAAGGCCGCTCGCCCAATGTGGCCTTTTTGCCGCTGGTGTCACTGCCTGAATTAGAAACCTGGATTGAGACTTGGTCTTTCTCTGAGACGATTCACTCGCGCTCATACACCCACATCATTCGCAATATCGTTAACGATCCTTCAGTGATCTTCGACGATATCGTCGTGAACAAAGAAATCTTAAGCCGTGCGACCGATATCGCCGCTTATTACGATCACTTGATCCAACTGACTCAGATATTCCATTTACTCGGTGCTGGAACCCATATCATCGATGGCAAAGAAGTCATCGTAAACACCCGCACCCTGAAAAAAGCCTTGTACCTATGCATGATGTCAGTCAACGCCCTAGAAGCTATTCGTTTCTATGTTAGCTTTGCCTGCTCATTTGCCTTTGCTGAACGTAAACTGATGGAAGGTAACGCGAAAATCATTCGCCTTATTGCCCGTGATGAAGCCTTACACTTAAACAGCACTCAGCATATTTTAAGCATCATGCAAGGCGGTAAAGACGATCCAGAAATGGGTGAAATTGCTGCAGAATGCCAACAGGAAGCTTTCGATTTATTCTTCAAAGCCGCAGAGCAAGAAAAAGAATGGGCAAAATACCTATTCAAAGACGGCTCTATGATAGGTTTGAATGAACAGATCCTGTGCCAATATGTTGAGTTTATTACTAATCAACGCATGAAGTCGGTGAATCTACCGCAACCATACCCAGAAATAACCAATCCATTACCTTGGATGAAAAACTGGTTAGAAAGCGATGCAGTGCAAGTTGCACCACAGGAAGTTGAAGTCTCTTCATACCTTGTCGGCCAAATCGACTCCGCGGTTGATGGTGATGAGTTCCTCGACTTCGATCTATAAGACACTTAAAAGTGACGTTACAAAATGGCATTAAAACAGTGACATCAAAAAAACGGCCACAAAACCTGTTTGCGAAGGCGCCAATCGTGCGCCTTCAAGGTCAACCTGTGTTGCTCTTTACCGAGCAACAAGGCACCTTGCTACAAGCGCTCGAAGCCAAAAAAGTCAAAATCTTCTCAGAATGTCGCAACGGTTTCTGCGGTGCCTGCAAAACACGGGTCATCAGCGGAAAAGTCAGCTACTTAAACGAACCCTTAGCCGAACTTAAACATGATGAATGTTTACCCTGCTGCTGTGTGCCAACCGAAGATTTAGAGCTGGACTTGTCACCTGAAGGTGCAGCTGTGGTCACCTATGCGTGTCAATCTCATCAGAATAAAGCCAGTTTGGCTAAGCCAAAGCAAACACAAAATGTAGCAAGTGACACACGCACGCAGAAACAGGCAGTGTTTGAAGACTCATAACGGCAAGACTCGATTGTTCAATAAGCTGCTTTAAACAAGATGTAGCGTTAAAAGCAAAAATCGCTTTAAACAAAAATGAGCTTTTAAACAAAGAGTAGCTTTAAGACAAACAGCCCCTTTCAATACAGCCTTATTCAATCCGCGCCATTAGATACCAAACGTTTTAAAACCCACTATTTTCCCTTCTCTCTATTTTCAATGCATTCACACAAACAAACTAAAACAAAAAAGCCTGAACACAAGTTCAGGCTTTCAGGATCTAACATTGAATACTTAACGCTTAAAACGTAAGGCTTATCGACTTTCTATAAACGCATTGCCAGTTCAGCGCCTTGGCGGATTGCACGCTTAGCATCAAGCTCTGCCGCGACATCTACGCCACCAATCAGATGCACAGGCAGGCCCGTCGCTTTCATCTCATCCACTAACGTGCGATTCGATTCTTGCCCAGCACACAAAACGACGTTATCAACGGCCAGCACTTCAGCGGTTTCACCCACGCGAATATGCAGTCCTGCATCATCAAACTTGTCGTAACTCACGCCCGTTTTCATCTTCACATCATGTTGCTTAAGCACAAGACGGTGGATCCAGCCGGTGGTTTTGCCTAAGCCCTTGCCCATCTTCGACGTTTTACGTTGCAGTAAAAACACCTTACGATGATCAGTAGTGTCGGAATGAGGTTCAGTTAGGCCGCCCGCATGCTGGTAAGTTTTATCTATGCCCCACTGTTGTAGCCATTTATCGGGATTCAAGGTACTCGACTGGCGCTCACACAAAAAGTGCGCCATATCGAACCCTATACCGCCGGCGCCAATCAAGGCCACCGTATTACCGACTGTTACTTCACCCGAGAGCACTTTTTGATAATCGACCACCCGTGGGTCATCAAAGCCGGGTAAGACTAAATCACGCGGCACAACGCCTGAGGCAATTACCACTTCATCAAACTTTTCCGTCGCCAACACACTGGCATCGAGGCGAGTGTTTAATCTCAGCTCCACCTTATGCAGCTTAATTTGGTTAATGAAATAACGAATAGTCTCGTTAAACTCTTCTTTCCCTGGGATTTTACGGGCGAGATTAAACTGACCACCCACCTCAGATTTCGCTTCAAACAAGACAACGTCATGGCCACGCATGGCGGCATAAACAGAAAACGCCATGCCCGCAGGACCTGCACCCATCACCGCAATACGCTTTTTATTGGCTGTAGGTAAGAAATTGATTTCAGTCTCATAACAGGCGCGAGGATTCACTAAGCAAGTTGCGCGCTTGAGGGAAAAAGTATGATCAAGACAAGCTTGGTTACAGCCAATGCAGGTGTTGATAAGCTCCGGCGTGTTCGCCGCAGCTTTATTCACAAACTCAGGATCAGCAAGGAAAGGCCGCGCCATCGACACCATGTCAGCTTGACCAGAGGCGATAATCTGCTCACCAATCTCAGGGGTGTTAATGCGGTTAGTCGCAATTAAGGGAACGGAAACAGATTGTTTGAGCTTTTCCGTCACCCACGCAAAGGCGCCACGGGGCACGCTTGTCGCAATGGTCGGTACTCGCGCTTCATGCCAACCAATGCCCGTATTTAGAATGGACACGCCAGCTTGCTCTAACCACTGCGCCAGTTGCACCACTTCATCCCAAGTCGAACCGTTATCCACCAGATCGAGCATAGATAAACGGAAGATAATGATGAAATCTTTACCGACTTTTGCCCGTATCGCGTTAACAATCTCAATCGGGAATTGCGCCCGTTTTTCAAACGCACCGCCCCATTCATCGGTGCGAGTGTTGGTGCGCGCACTGACAAACTGATTAATCAAATATCCTTCAGAGCCCATCACCTCTACACCATCGTAACCCGCTTTCTTGGCAAGGGCGGCCGAACTGGCGTAATCCTTAATGGTCGAGCGCACTTGGCGACTAGACATAGCAGACGGCGTAAAGGGTGTAATGGGTGACTTAATCTTACTTGGTGCTTGGGAAAAAGGATGATAGCCATAACGTCCTGCATGCAAAATTTGCATACAGATCTTACCGCCAGCCTCATGCACCGCCTGCGTTACCACGCGATGCTTACCCACTTGCCAAGGAAAACTCAGCTGACAGGCATGGGGCGTAAGGCGACCACGAAGATTGGGGGAAATACCACCCGTCACAATCAAACCTACACCACCCAGAGCGCGTTCTTTATAAAACGCTGCCAGTTTCTCAAATCCGCCCTTTTCTTCTTCCAAACCTGTATGCATTGAGCCCATAAGCACACGGTTTTTGAGCTGGGTAAATCCCAGATCTAAGGGTTCTAATAAATGGGGAAACGACATTCAAACATCCTTTTAAAACAAGTGATTTAAATCAGCATACCTTGTGTCAAATCTAAGCTCAACCGTTGGATCGAGGCCATCAGTCAAAATCCTTTACAATTGTGTTTAGCCTGTAGCGCCATTTTCAGTTAGCATTGGCAGATTGGACTTATAAAGGAGTGGCAGATGTCCGCTAACCCATCGTTTTTCAAGAGAATATGTTTGTTTATTTGGCACACCCTGAACGGGACGCGTAAACTCATCCTCAATCTAATCTTTTTTGGACTCTTAGCCGCGATCATTATCTCCATTGGCAGTAGCGAAGATATCCAAGTTGAAGATAATTCGGCACTGGTGCTTAATTTAGCAGGCTCGATTGTCGATCAGAAACAACAAGTCGATCCCTTAGAAGCCGCATTCAAACAAGGCCAAAATGCCAACGCCGATGGTGAAATCCTACTCGCCGATGTGCTTTATGTCATTGACAATGCAGCACAAGATCAACGTATTAGCGTACTAGTGCTCGATCTGGTCGATCTTAAACGTGCTGGGATCAGCAAACTACAATCTATCGGCAATGCACTCAATCGCTTTAAAGAGAGCGGTAAAAAAGTCATCGCCATCGGCAACTACTACGAGCAAAATCAATATTTCCTCGCCAGTTTTGCCGACACCATTTACCTCAATCCCCAAGGCGGTGTCTCGCTTGATGGCCTGAGTATGTACAACCAATATTTCAAATCGGCCTTAGAAAAACTCAAAGTCAAAGCGCATATTTTCCGCGTGGGGACCTTTAAATCTGCGGTTGAACCCTACATACGTGACAATATGTCAGATGCTGCGCGGGAAGCCAGTAGTGCACTGTTAGCCGATGTATGGCAAAGCTACACACAAACGGTTGCAGGCAATCGCAATATCGAACCGAATTCTCTGGTGCCCGACGCAACCACTTATTTGGCAGAGCTTGATAAAGCCAATGGCGATTCAGCCACAATGGCAATCAACATGAAATGGGTTGATAACCTAGCGACCACAGAAGATTTTCGTAAAACCATGCTAGAAACCGTAGGAAAAGCCAGCAGTGGTGACAGTTTCAAACAAGTCAGTTTTTATGATTACTTAACCTTAGTGACGCCATTACCCAGCTTTGTAGAGCAAGACAGTGTTGGTATTATTGTGGCAAGTGGCACAATTTTGAACGGCACTCAACCTGCGGGCCAAATTGGCGGTGAAAGCACCGCCGAGCTGCTACGTAAGGCACGTTTTGATAAACACATTAAAGCCTTAGTATTACGCGTTGATAGCCCTGGCGGTAGCGCCTTTGCCTCTGAGCAAATTCGTCAAGAACTACTGGCACTTAAAGCAGCGGGTAAACCCGTGGTTGTGAGTATGGGCAGTTTAGCCGCATCCGGTGGTTACTGGATTTCAGCCAGTGCCGACTATATCTTCGCAACGCCAACGACGCTCACGGGTTCGATTGGGATCTTTGGTATGATTACTACCTTTGAAGATTCATTGGCCAGTATAGGCGTGCATACCGATGGCGTATCGACCTCAGAATGGGCAGGATTATCAGTTACCCGCACACTTTCCCCCCAGATTGAAGCGATTATCCAACGTCATATTGAACGCGGCTATTCGGACTTTATCTCCCTGGTCGCTAAAGAACGTAAGATGACCATAGAACAAGTCGATAAGATTGCTCAAGGCCGCGTTTGGAGCGGTAAAAAGGCTCTTGAACTTGGCTTAGTCGATGAACTGGGTGATGTAGATGAAGCCATAGCTAAAGCCGCTAAACTCGCGGATATGACGCTATTTGATACCCGCGTCATCGAACAAGAGCTGACACCCGAACAAAAATTCATGCAGCAGATGTTTGCCTCAGTATCGAGTTACCTGCCCGCCTCACTAAGTCAGTCATCGATGTTAGAGCAAATGCTACAACAGTGGACTAGCAGTTTGAAAACGTTAACCTCTTTTGATGATCCAAATAACGTCTACATCTACTGTGATAGTTGCAATATGATGAACTAAATCTGCTAGCGTCTAGGTTGCTGCTCGCAACGTCAAGATGATGACAAAGACAAAGCCCGGATCTCCGGGCTTTTTTATTGGGTTTATGTCAGTAAAATCGTATAATTCGGCCACTTGAAGCTAAAGAAAACGACAAGAATGACTAAACGCTCCATTTATGTTGCCTATACTGGCGGCACCATCGGTATGCAAAAGACCGATAACGGCTTTGTCCCCGTCGCGGGATTCCTGACTCAGTGCGTGCAATCTATGCCTGAGTTTTACCATGAAGAAATGCCGACATTTGTGATCCACGAATACTGCCCGCTTATCGACTCTTCCAATATGGCACCAACCGATTGGCAGATGATCGCCGACGATATACAAGCCAATTACGATAAGTACGATGGCTTTGTAATCCTTCACGGCACAGATACCATGGCGTACACGGCTTCGGCACTGTCGTTTATGCTGCAAGGCTTATCAAAACCTGTGATAGTGACGGGCTCGCAAATTCCCCTCGCACAGTTGCGCTCAGACGGCCAAACTAATTTATTGAACTCACTCTATATTGCGGCGAATTATCCAGTCGCTGAAGTGTGTTTATTCTTCAATAACAAACTCTTTAGAGGTAATCGCTCGACTAAGGCCCACGCCGACGGCTTCGATGCTTTCGCCTCACCCAACTTCCCGCTACTGCTTGAGGCTGGGATCAAAATCAATCTGCGCGCAGGCAAGATCACCGTCGCCAACGATACCCCATTGGAAGTGGCGCATATCAGTCCGCAGCCTGTGGGTGTGGTGACCTTGTATCCAGGGATCTCAACACAGATTTTTGAGAACATTCTGCAGCAGCCAGTTAAAGCCCTCATACTACTGACATTTGGTGTGGGTAACGCGCCGCAGGATGCCGCCTTACTCAAAACCTTAAGGCAAGCAGATGAACGTGGCATAGTGCTGGTGAATCTAACCCAATGTTTCCAAGGTAAGGTGAATATGGGCGGCTATGCCACAGGCAATGCATTAGCCAAAGCAGGCGTGATCAGTGGCGCCGATATGACTATAGAAGCGGCCTTAGCAAAACTGCATTATTTGCTATCTAAAAATTTGCAGCCAGTTGAGATAAAAGCGGCCATGTTGCAAAACTTAGTAGGTGAATTGAGCATAGATTAAAGATAGTGTCTTCTAATCTGTTTGTTGTCCTCAAACGCTAGCAACAAAAAAGCCCATATTTGATGGGCTTTTTTGATTTAAACTCAGACTAGATTTTAGCTCAGACTTAACAGCACTAAATGAGTGTTTATTTTAAGACTTTTGCGGACCAAGATTTGCATTGAAGTTATTTGATATCAAATCAATGTTAGTCTTGATATCACTAACAAAAGATAAAATGCCAATCCCCTTGCCAACCTCAGACTTACGCCTAATTCCTAATAAAACACACCTTGCAAGCCTATCTGCGCGGCCAGTCAGAAATTATAAATCCTGCGCTTTAAAGCCAGCAATCGGCTCACCGCGGAATTGCTTTTTCAGCTCGGCCTTAGACAGCTCATTAATTTTTCCGTCAGATGCAATAGTGAAATGCTCTGTTTGCTCAAGCTTACGCGCTTGATACAACATCACCACCTGCAGAGTCGATTCACGCTGAGTCTCACTCAACACAGTGCCATCCTCCCACTTACCCAGCTCAGCAGCACTGCGAAGCCTTTCATAGACTTCAATAGTCATTTGATCGATCACTTGATTGATATCCGTCATACACTTTTCCGCTTATGTAACACGATTCTGACTCGTGTAATGAGATAACCTACAAAACCAAACACAAAGCATATTCCGGCGATATTCGCTCGCATACCTTCGGCGGGTTCCCCACCCCAAAACCAAATCACCACACCAGCAATAAACAAGGTCATAGCAACGAAACTCTGATTCATTAAGCTGCTGGACTTTTGAATATGACTAATGCGCGATAAGGACTCATTGTCGCCATCGGTTTTTGCTTGGCAATGGGGGCATGAAGACGCTTTGCTCGACATACGTTTACGACACACCGGACATTCAATTAATGCCATATCAGCCTCGCCCTAACGTAACTTATCAACAACGGCGAGCATGGCAATTAGCGATGCTTCACCTAAATAAATACTGCGTTCTGGTGACCAACCCACAAAAGGATCGGCCAGATTGTTATTGTCTTTAAACGGCATCTCAAGGGTATTTGATAAACACTTGAAGGTCTGGGCAACCCAATTAGACGCTACGGTCAAATTCGCTTGGCCTGGCTCATCTTTATCATAGCCAAACTGAGTTTGAAAATCGGCACTGGCTAAGGTCAATGCTTGGCTAAAGTCCGCTTGCAGCTGCGCGAGTTTATCATTGTAAGCGGGAACGCCTTCACAACCCGCTAGAAACACATAAGGTAAGCCTTCATCACCATGCACATCATAAAACAGGTCAACACCCGTTTGCTGCATCTTGTTGACGACGTGATATACCTCAGGGCTTTTTTCTAAACTCGGTGTTTGCCACTCGCGGTTTAGATTAATCCCAATCGCGTTAGTGCGCAGATGACCTCTGACACTGCCATCGGGATTCATGTTGGGCACTATATAGAAATTGGCCTTATCAAGCAGCGCCTTTGCCGTGGGACAGTCATTATCGAGTAAACGATTCACTAGGCCTTCAACTAACCATTCAGCCATCGTTTCACCCGGATGTTGTCTGGCGGTGATCCAAATATTGCGTTTAGAAGGATCGCCATTCCCTACTTTCATCAGAGTAATATCGCGGCCATCTAAGGTCAGGCCTAAATGCTCTAAATTGACATCTGGGTGTAACTGGGCGCCGCTGAGTAAATCTAAATGACGCTCATAGCTGTAGGGTGCAAAGTAAGCGATTTGAATGGCATCGCAATCTAACTCTATGCTAATGCTCAGTTTACCGTCTTGATATTGAGTCGGAATACGGAACCAATGCTGGCGATCATGACTGGCCACCGCCTGATAATCTTCCCATCCCTTGGTATAAGAAGCGGTTCCCGCATTGATAATATTCAAGGTGTAATGGTTACCCACCTCACCTTCAAATCGAAAATTGAACCATTGATAAAACTCACCACCCGCATCAGGGCGGATAGCAAGTTGAATATCGTCTTTATTATCAAGATTGACGACTTGGATATTTCCGCCATCAAAGTTGGCACTGATCCGCATAATGATTCCTAATAGGTTGTTAAAACTAAGGGCAATTTAATGGCGTGCGACAGATAGCACACGGCACATTTTATTACATGGCCGATAGAATAAACCAAAACATCCCAAGGGGAAAACGAAAGCCATTAAATTCAGTCAAGACACTTGCAATAGGCCTTTAATTGACCAGTTAACACGCCTAAAATCCACAAAAAAAAGAGCCTTTCACTATAAGTTAATGAAGATATTAAACCATAAAACTATAACCTTGGCCTCGTACTGTATTAATCAAGTTACGCGGCAAGCTGATGTTAGCTAACTTGCGGCGAGTGTTACTAATGTGCATATCCAGATTGCGGTCAAATCGGCCCAAATCTTTCTGTAGCACTGAGCGCTGCAACTCTTGCTTAGTGATGACTTGGCCTTTTCTTTCAAAAAGATATTTAAATAATTTAAACTCGGTTTGGGTCAAATCGACATAGCGGGTGCCAATAGTGATCCTATAACTCATTTCATCGAAGTTAATCACTTTAGCCGCCACAGTCGCCATTTGCGGCGAGTGAGAGTGACCAGCACAGAGACGCCGCTCTAAGGCTCGTAAGCGGACAAAAATCTCTTTTATGCTAAACGGCTTACTCAGAAAATCATCTGCCCCCAATTCATAACCAGTGATGCGATCATCTTCATTGTCACGTGCTGAAATCATCAATACTGGCGTTGAACATTCACGCGCTTTTAGCAACTCAAATCCATTCATCTGTGGCATCACTAAATCAAGCACTATGATGTCTGGAGCAAAACTTTCAATGCATGCCAGCCCCTCGATGCCATTAACCGCACACTTAACCTCATGCCCTTGCGTACATAAGGCATCAGCTAACCAAACGCTAAACAATGGATCATCATCGACCAAGAGTATTTTACTCATCCTTAAAGCCCAAACGAGAATCTATATCATTTATATTACCATGCGAATCGAGACGACTCTAGCGCTATTACATTCGTTAAGAAGTGTGATGTTGAAAACTGTGAACAAAATACGATATTAACAACCAATCAACTGATGATTAGCGACTCTAAAATCACCTCATAAACTCCCAATAAAAAAGCGCCCTAAGGCGCTTTTTAGAAACTAAGAGTCTGAACTTAGCTTAGAATTTAACAGTTACACCACCGTAAATCACGCGGCCGATTGTGTCATAAACTTGTGGAACTGTGCCGCCATCGCTACCGTTAGAAACACGAGAAGGTTCTTCATCTGTGAAATTCTTAACCCCTAAACTAACTGTAGTCATATCATTTACATGATAAGTACCAGCAATATTATGGTATAGCACTGCATCAACATCGTAGCCTTTAGCAAGATCAGACATCTCACCAATATAACGGTTGAAGTACATTAGGCTCCAATCTCCTTGGCCCGCAGATAGACTGAAATTATTTCGAACCCGAGCATAAGCACCGAAGTTACCGTCTATAGTACCTGTATACGTTTTGCTCTCTTGCTCAAAATTAATCAAATAAGTCGTATCGTTGTTAATTTTCCAATCTAAACCTAAGCCTTCGAAACTATAGGCTAAATTAAAATCGATACCACTAGTATCTTGGCTACCCACGTTAGTTAATGGATTAGTAAAGTTATCCAAATTACCATCAAGCGTGATCTTAAAGGTCTCACACGCAATTTCATCACCAGCATGACAATCTTTTAAACCGGCTTGCGCATCTAAACGAGTAATCGCATCTGATACTTTAAAACGCCAATAATCTAATGTGACAGACATTCCCTCAACATAACTAGGTGAATATACTAAACCAGCAGTGTAAGACTCAGATTCTTCTGGTTTCAAATCAGGATCTGACGTGTAATTCACTAAAATTTGTGGATCTTGCTCATTGCCCCAAGGATCATCTAAATAATCGTATGAACCAGTGTTACCACCGTATAGTTCACTGACACTAGGAGCTCGGAAGCCCGTTGCGGCCACGCCTCGAACCATCAAATCATCGGTCGCAGCATAGGTTAAACCTATCTTCCAAGTGCTTGCTTTACCAAAGGTTGAATAATCGTCTAAACGTAATGCGAATTCACCCGTTAATTTTTCAGTGAAGGGCACACTCACTTCTTGATAGACAGAAATGACATCGTAACTACCATCAGTTGGATCCTGTTGTGCCGCGGTGCTATCACCTGCAATCACTACTGGATCAGGATTGTAATACCCACTCTCGCGGCGATACTCAGTACCGATAGCAAAACCGACTGCACCAGCACTTACATCAAACAGCTCACCACTCAATACACCTGCTACAGTGTGTTGCTCATTGCCGCCATTAGCTTGTTCAAAATAACCCACATCATCAATAATATCTTGAGTTAATGATTGACCATTAAACCAAGCATCTGGATTAGCATAAACAGATTGTTTCATTTTAGTGGCATTAATCGAATTCGCGACAGAGGTTGAAGCCTTATTCTTGCCATAGGTATAAGACACGTCCCAGTTCATACCAGTATGAACATCTAGTGTACCAGCCAAATCACCTGAAATACGATATGTATCAGTATCTTGCTCATATACACGAGCACCAACATCATTAGTCCGACGACGATAGTTAACACGACCTGTTTTATCGGCCTCAATACCACCTGCAACCATAGCATTATCAAGTGTTATGCAAGGTGCACCAGCAGGCACACCTGCGGCATCACATACATTAAGCATGATATCTGCTGGTTGTGCGGCGAGTTGCTGATCGGACTTACGCTTGGTGTATAAAATATCACCTGATAACACCAGATCATTACCCAGTTCCTGGGTCATATTTGCAAATAAGCTATAACGTTTGCTTGGCGTTTGATACCAACTGTCTTTAGTAAAATCATAACCATTTTGCATCGCTCCCCATTCTTGCCCTTGGAGAGTTTTCATTTCCTGTACATTCTTACCATTTTCGTCAAGCACTGGCTGACCATTCTCATCTAGTTCATTACCTAGGAATGCGCCATTAGGGACAAAAGAGCTAGAACCTGGTTTCGTCCAATCACGATCAGATTGGATCACACCACGACGGTCTGAATAAGCAGCGCCGAAGGTGTAATTACCTCCATCGGTATTAAAACCGTATAGCGCACTGACCTCACCATTTTCGCCATCGCCTTTGTCTGTACTGCTACCGTTAAAGTCTAATTGGAAACCTTCAAAGTCTTTCTTCGTAATGATGTTAACAACACCTGCAATGGCATCTGAACCATAAACAGCAGAAGCGCCGTCTTTCAGGATCTCGACTCGAGCGATCATAGCAACAGGGATTGAGTTCAAATCCACAGAGCTGTTGGCACCAGAACCAGAGTTCACCATACGGCGGCCGTTCAGTAGCACAAGCGTACGCTCTGCACCCATACCACGTAAGTCAACTTGGGCAACACCGTCAGCACCGTTGTTTGTGGTTGAACCCACTGCCGCACCCGCCATCGAAGTCTGTACTTGCAACATTTGGTCAACCGATGTGAAACCTTCCGCTTTAATCGCAGCAGCATCGATAACGGTCACAGGAGATGCTGTTTCCATATCTTGGCGTTGAATGCGTGAACCCGTCACTTCAATACGCTCAACTTTTGCTTTTTCTTCAGCAGCAAATGCGCTTGACGTAACAAATGCACCTGTAGTGATAGATGCAACGATAGCTAAGTTAATAGCTGACGCAACTTTCGTTCTTTTGATCATGTATGAATGCTCCCTAGATCTTACTATTATTTTTATGCTTACAGCTTGTACAGTTATTGCTGTACTAGTGTTGCACCTGATACTGAGGATTCACTTTAACTCCGTCAATGCTCAAAATTTTAACCAACAAAAACATATTGTTAATTATTGTAATTTATTTGGTTAATAGATTTGACACTTATTTTTTAATACCCTTATTTTACACATTAAAACAGAGTTAGTTACTACAACTCATGAATTAAGCAGATCTTAACACTGTTAACAAGAAATATATCGGCAACATTTTGCACATTGAAAAATGCGACAAAGATCACACTTTTAAACATTTATCAAAGCTACCTAAAAGAACAGTGTATTGATTAACTATTGTTAAATCTGCATATCTAGCAATATCCACAGATAGCCAAAGCGCTAAAATACCGATAAACATAGATAAATTGCATTAAAACAGAGATACACTATGTATCAATTGTGCTAATTATGCATTTTAACAACGTCTAAAATTATGGTTTAACAATTAAGGTACAAATAATTCTGCACGCCTTTGAAATGACTATTTGTTACTGATCTTGCATATTAATTTTGAATATAAGTATTAGCTTCCAATCCCTCTAAACACTCCCTATTTCTTATTCTTAAATAAATGACTTACATCTCATACGGACCACATTCAAGGACAAATTTTCTTTATAAAAAAAGCGACCACTTAGGTCGCCTCTTATAGTCTGTATCATCAAACTGATGTTTACTCGGGTTTGATCAACTCAAAATGTTGATATGCCCGTGCGGTTGCAATACGGCCGCGGGGCGTGCGTTGGATAAAGCCTTGCTGGATCAAAAAGGGTTCTAGCACATCTTCAATGGTTTCGCGTTCTTCACCTATGGCTGCTGCTAAGTTATCGAGTCCAACTGGGCCACCCATAAACTTATCGATAATGGCGAGTAGTAACTTGCGGTCCATGTAATCGAAACCTTCATTATCGACATCCAGCAAGTCTAGTGCATGATCGGCAACAAACTTAGTGACAGCGCCATCATGCTTCACCTGCGCGTAATCCCGCACGCGGCGAAGCAGTCGGTTAGCTATCCGCGGTGTACCACGTGAACGGCGTGCGATTTCAAATGCTCCTTCAGCATCAATATCCAGTTCCATCACCTGCGCCGAACGCGTGACTATGGTGCTTAAATCTTTGATATTATAGAACTCAAGCCGCAACGGTATCCCAAAACGCGCCCGAAGTGGTGAGGTTAACGCCCCTGCCCTTGTTGTCGCGCCCACTAGAGTGAACGGCGGTAAATCAAGCTTGATAGAACGTGCCGCTGGCCCTTCACCTATCATGATATCCAGCTGGTAATCTTCCATCGCGGGATACAAAATCTCTTCTACCACTGGACTTAATCGGTGGATTTCATCGATGAATAACACATCACCGGATTCGAGATTGGTCAAAAGTGCGGCGAGATCTCCCGCTTTTTCCAGCACAGGCCCAGAGGTGGATTTAATGTTCACCCCCATCTCGTTCGCAACAATCATGGCTAAGGTGGTTTTACCCAATCCCGGCGGACCGTAAATCAACATATGATCTAAGGCTTCATTACGATTCTTTGCCGCTTGAATAAACACCTTAAGCTGTGCCCGAGTGTCATCTTGACCCGTGTATTCATCGAGCATTTTAGGACGCATCGCCCTGTCGATGGATTCATCTTGAGCTTGGATCTGCGGCTGGATGAGTCTGTCTGCCTCAATCATTGTTATTCCTTATCGCAGCTTTCATCTTAATTATCATCATTGTTCAATTAAAGCATCGATTTAAGGGCGGCTTTGATCAGAGTTTCTGAATCCATGCCCTCTTTGTAGGCTGCAGAAACCGATTTGCTGGCCTGCGGTGGTTTATAACCCAGCGAAATTAAAGCTGAAATAGCATCTTCTTCGGCGCTATTGACTGTCGGTGCGGGTGAGTAATTGGATTGCAGCACGAACTCACGCTCTGAGCCTGCGGAGGCTTCCATCAAGCTCTTGAGCTTATCGCGCATTTCTACCAGTAACCGCTCGGCTGTCTTCTTACCAACACCGGGTAATTTCACTAAGGTCACTATGTCATCGCGCTCAACGCAACCCACAAATTCTCCGGCTGTCATGCCTGATAAAATGGTCAGTGCGAGCTTGGGACCGACACCATTGGTCTTGATCAGTAAGCGAAATAACGCCCTTTCCTGCTTAGTGATAAAACCATAGAGTAGCTGTGCATCTTCACGCACCACAAAGTGGGTGTAGACCATAGTTTCATGATTAACTTCAGGCAGCTCATAAAAGCTAGTAAGCGGCATCTGCAACTCGTAACCCACACCGTTAACATCGATCAAAATTTCTGGTGCTTGTTTCTCAACGAGCACGCCCCGTAAACGACCTATCATCTGTACCGTCCGTATGTTCTTGCCGTTGCCCGGCCACTCAATGCAATTAAACTCTGGCTGGTGTGATAATGACACACAGCAACACCGAGTGCATCTGCGGCGTCAGCTTGTGGGGCTGCGGGTAATTTAAGTAGTTGTTGGATCATGTGTTGTACTTGGGCTTTCTGCGCTCGCCCCGTACCCACGACGGCACTCTTAATTTGAGTCGCACTGTATTCGGCCACAGGTAAATTGGCGACTGTGGCAGCAACAATGGCCGCGCCGCGTGCTTGGCCTAACTTGAGCGCAGAATCGGCATTTTTTGCCATAAATACGCGCTCAATCGCAAATTCGTCCGGTTGATACTGACGAATAATCTCAGTGATCCCATCAAATATTTGCTTGAGCCTGCCAGGCAGTTCTTCAGACGAAGTGCGAATACAACCACTGCCGAGGTAAATCTGATGCCGTCCCTGACATTGGATCACGCCGTAGCCTGTGATCCGTGAACCTGGGTCAACACCTAAAATAATTGCCATTCAATACCTTATATGGGATCTACATTTGCGTCCCTTGCGTCCCTGTTCCTACGTTAGCGTTTGCGAGCTGAAATGGGCATCAATTGACGCCCTAATTCAGCTCACAGTCAATCTAGCCTAGGCTTGCCATCACATCATCGGAGATTTCCGCATTATGATACACCTCTTGCACATCATCGTGATCTTCAAGGGTGTCGATAAGGCGCATAAATTTTTCGGCGGTTTCTAGATCAAGCTCAGCTTTCGTCGAGGCTATCATCGCGATTTCGGCATTATCCGCCACAAAATGGGCTTTATCGAGGTGCTCTTTCACCGTATAGAAATCAACGGGATCGGTAAACACATCCACAGCACCATCATCATAGCTGACGATATCTTCCGCGCCCGCTTCAAGCGCCGCTTCCATCAATGCATCTTCATCGGTTCCCGGCGCATAGGATAACACTCCACGCTTAGTGAACAGGTAAGAAACCGACCCATCCGTGCCTAAGTTACCGCCCGATTTACTAAACGCATTACGTACACCACTCACAGTACGATTACGATTGTCCGTCATGGTTTCAACCATCACAGCGGTGCCGCCTGGGCCATAACCTTCATAGAGAATGGTTTCGAGTTGCTGACCTTCTAATTCACCGGCGCCACGTTTAATCGCACGCTCAACCGTGTCTCGGGTCATATTGCCACCGAGGGCTTTATCGATGGCGACACGTAATCGTGGATTGGAGTCGGGATCTGAGCCACCTTCACGGGCTGCAACGGTTAACTCGCGAATGAATTTAGTAAAGAGTTTACCGCGTTTAGCATCTTGAGCCGCTTTACGGTGCTTA
This sequence comes from Shewanella sp. SM23, assembly GCF_025654295.1. Taxonomy (NCBI): domain Bacteria; kingdom Pseudomonadati; phylum Pseudomonadota; class Gammaproteobacteria; order Alteromonadales; family Shewanellaceae; genus Shewanella; species Shewanella sp. SM23. The sequence goes on along the minus strand of NZ_JAKKRM010000002.1, from coordinate 294,136 downwards.
ATGTTGGCCCATTTACTGTGACCTGCCATGGGAAGTCTCCTCTACTTAGGTATCATCTAGGTGCCATCGCAAAGCTTATCAAGAGCCGAAGGTGGAATAAGACTAAATAACGGCTATTTACTTAAAGGATTGAACTAACAGATATTGATAAGCGGTGGAATGACGGTTCACTAAAACAAACCGAGGCTCATGCCTCGGTTTTCGGTACGACAAAAAATAACTGACAAGGGTTAACCCAAATCGACTTACACAAAAACGAGTTACACTAAAACGATTTACATAATGTCGATTTGAATAAGGTCGATTTACAAAAGTCGCCTTACAAAGCCCTCTTACAAAAAGATCAGTCTTCCGCTTTAACAGCTTTCTCAACCACGGCAATACCAAGTTCAGCTAATTGCTGCGGATTGGCAAAACCAGGCGCGTTAGTCAGCGGACAAGCTGCAGTGGTGGTTTTCGGGAACGCCATCACATCGCGGATTGAGCTTGCGCCCGTCATCAGCATGATGATGCGGTCTAAACCAAACGCTAAACCAGCATGTGGCGGTGTGCCGTAACGCAACGCTTCTAACAGGAAGCCGAACTTCTCTTTAGCTTCATCGTCGGTAATGCCGAGTATACGGAATACCGCAGACTGCATTTCTTGGTTGTGGATACGCACTGAACCACCGCCTAATTCGCAGCCGTTTAATACCATATCGTAAGCATCAGAAACGCGATTTGCTGGGTTAGCTTCAAGTTCTGCCGCCGTTACGCCGCGCGGTGCGGTGAACGGATGGTGAACCGCGTGGAAGTTGCCGTTGATTTTCTCAAACATTGGGAAGTCAACCACCCACAGTGGACGCCATTCACCTTGCAATAAGCTGAAATCTTCGCCCGCTTTAAGACGCAGTGCGCCCATAGATTCGGCAACCACAGTCGCCTGATCTGCACCAAACAGGATAATGTCGCCAGTTTGCGCGCCTGTGCGGCTCACGATTTCATTGACTATGCTTTCGTTTAAGAATTTCAGCACAGGTGATTGAATGCCTTCTAAGCCAAGGCTTAGGTCATTAATCTTCATCCACGCTAAGCCTTTAGCGCCATAGATGCCAACAAATTTAGTATAATCATCGATTTGCTTACGAGACAGTGCAGCGCCGCCTGGAATACGCAGTGCAGCAACACGGCCTTCTTCATCGTTAGCAGGGCCTGAGAATACCGCAAATTCGACTTCTTTGAGTAAATCGGCAATGTCCACCAGCTCTAATGGGTTACGTAAATCAGGCTTATCTGAACCGAAACGACGCATCGCTTCGTTGTAGGTCATGCGTGGGAATTCGCCGAGATCCACATTCAGCATTTCAAGGAACAGACCGCGCATCATCTCTTCGGTTTTCGCCATCACTTGCTCAGAGCTCATGAAAGACGTTTCGATATCGATTTGGGTGAATTCTGGCTGACGGTCGGCACGTAAATCTTCATCACGGAAGCATTTTACGATTTGATAGTAACGATCAAAGCCTGACATCATCAACAACTGTTTAAACAGCTGCGGTGATTGTGGCAAGGCAAAGAACTGACCTTTATAAGTCCGGCTTGGTACTAAATAATCGCGGGCACCTTCTGGGGTTGCTTTGGTCAGGATCGGTGTTTCTATGTCTAAGAAACCGTTTGAGTCGAGGAAACGACGCACAGAACTGGTCACTTTAGCGCGGAAAATTAATCGCTGCGCCATTTCTGGGCGACGTAAATCTAAGTAACGATACTTAAGACGTTGCTCTTCGCTGTTGTTCTGGTAGTTATCCATGCTCAATGGCAGTGGATCAGCAGCGTTGATAATCGTCAAGGCTTGGCCTAAGACTTCAATTTCACCCGTCTTCATTTGACCATTGACTTGGCTGTCAGGACGGGCGCGAACTAGGCCTTTAACCTGAACGCAAAATTCGGCGCGCAGCGTGCTGGCGACATTGAACACCTCAGGTAAGTCTGGATCATAGACCACTTGGATCAGACCTTCTCTGTCTCTTAAATCTAAAAAGACAACGCCACCCAAATCACGGCTACGATTAACCCAACCTACCAAGGTAACTTCTTGTCCAACGTGAGACTTATTGACGTCTCCACAATAATGACTGCGCATCTAACTCTATCCTTTATCCGGAAACCGGTGCTTTGGAAATAATCAAAACGAGATAAAAGCGGCATTATAGTAAAATAATGCCGATTACCAAAGTACTTCACACTTAGACGGTGAAGTATCAAACAGTTTTACGCCCTTGACTAGAGGCGAACGCACTATCTGAGCATGAGCGTTCAAAAAAACATCAAGCTGAGCGATAACAACGCCCGCCGCAACTTTTTGCTTGGTACATCAGCTGATCGGCTTTTTTTAATAAACCTATCGCGGTGTCACCATCGCGGGGGTAAATCACCACGCCAATACTAACCGCTATGCTGACACTGACGCCTTGAATAAGCAAAGGGCTCGACAGTGCCTGTAGAATATTATCAGCAACTTGGGTTGCAGCATCGAGATCTTGCACACGATTTAGCAGGATAACAAACTCATCGCCGCCAAATCGCGCAACGGTATCTGAACCACGGATAACCTTGGTTAACTTTTGGGCGACCAGTACCAGTAATTCATCGCCAATGGGATGACCGTGTTGGTCATTGATTTGTTTAAAACCATCGAGATCGATGAATAACAAAGCGAAATGTGCCTGTTCTCTGCGATGAGATAGCAAAGCTTGGGTTAGTCTGTCATCAAGTAAGGCACGATTGGGCAACTGAGTTAAAGCATCATGATTAGCCACATGCAGCAAACGTTTTTCAGCCACCAATCGCTGGGTGATCTCACGATTTAAGCGACGATTCACTAATAACACCGCCACCATCACTAAGCACAAGATTATCACGCCAAACACGATATAACGCAGCCATTGCAGATATTTAGCACTCTCTGTCGCCACAGAAAATGACACCCAGCGCGTATATATTTTTTGCTGATGTTGAGCATCAACCAAAGCCAAAGCTTTGTTAATCAACGGCACCAGCGGCGCAAATTGAGGATAAACACCAATATGACTGTGTTGATCGGCGAGATCACTGAGCAGCGACATTTTCAGTGTCGGATAGTGGCTGGTTTTAAGCTCAGAAGCTAAAGTCACCACTTTATCGATAAACACATCCGCATTGCCATTCGTCACCGCCGCTAATCCGGCCTGCGTATTTGGCACTATGACTAACTTGAGTGAAGGCTCCAGACTCATCAATTGCGCCACTAAATGATATCCCTCAACCACAGCCACCCTTTGACCTGCGAGCTGAGCAATATTAAAAACCGAGACTTGTTCCAGTTGCGATACTAAGGCCCACGGCGATGGCCAATAGGCTTCACTAAACGCTAAACGCTGCTGGCGCTCCGCCGTTTGCGCGACACTGCCGGCTAAACTCACCTCGCCCTTTTGCAACGCCTCGATTAACGAATGCCAATCATCAAAGGCAACGGGTGTGAGCTTAAGTTTGAGTTGTTCCTTGAGCAATTTGACGATATCGCTATTGATCCCCGCAAACTCACCCTGTTCATCCATAAACTCCATCGGTGGCCATTGTTTTAGATAACCGACTTTGAGCTCGCCTACGCTTTCCACATAGGCCTGCTCAGCGGGGCTTAAGCTGACATGGCGCTCAGCTTGGGTAAAAACATGATCTTTAGGATTGAGCATCCATTTATGTTCAATCTCAGCAAATTCTTGATTGCTAATACTGTTAAACCCATTGGCTATCCTCTGTGTAAGGCCAGCATCATCGCTACGGGTCAGCACATAAATGTTGGTGCTAAATTCGAGATCAGGATACTGGCTAAAGTCAGACCAGCCTTTATTGAGCAGTAAATAATGGGATGTCCATGCACCCGCGGCGATAAAACCGACAACTTCTCCAGACCTCGCCCCCGCCACCATGGCATCCATACTGTCGTAATAACGCAGTGACACTTGGGGTAATGCTTTACGCAAATCCACCAAATAAGGCGCTGTCGGCACCACACCAATACGTTTACCTTTTAAGCTGTCTAAATCGGTTAACTGTTGCTGATAGAGAAAGAGTCGACTCTTCACTGTATATAAATGCCAAGCCTGAGTAAGGCCCGTTTTAACATCATCACTTTCAGGATAACCTATATGGGCATCGGCGAGACCACGACGAACATCGTCCACGCTAGAGTTCATATCACCAGAAATAAAATCAACGGCAATACCCGTTTTCTCAGACCAAAGCTGCCACATGTCCACATACAAGCCATGGGGTAAACCATCGACACCTAAGTCCACAAAAGGCTCGACGCCCAGTTGCATCGAAATAACGAGTCCAGCTTGTTGACGTTGATAGCCAAGCCAACGTCGCTCCGTTTGCTGAATAAAGTGCGCATCGAGCGCAGTGAAACCTTTATTGATTTTATCGACTAATGCAAGATTGCCCTTTTGAACTGCGGGTACAAACTGCATCGCCTTAATTTGAAGGCGGGCAGTATTGGGAAAGTTTGCGGCAATCTCTTGGGATGAGTCGGGATCTTTCAAATAGCCTTCTAACCCCGCAAAGACTACGATCTCGCCCGCGGCGACCCCTGCCAATAATTTCTCACGACTTTCGTAGCGTTTAAACACAAGCTGCGGTTCGATACGGTGTAATTCCGCTTCATGGGAAGAAGCCGCTACCACACCAATTTGAAAGGGGATCAGTTCTTTGATGGATTTTTTGCCCTGCAAGGATTTATGCAAATACAAAAAAGTACCCACATCCGCAATGGGCACTGCAAAATCAAATTCTTGCTCTCGCTCTGGGGTTTTCCCCATGCCGATATGCACTTGTGCCTTACCTTGCCGCAGTTGATCAAGGGACTCGTGCCAGTGGCGCGCCACAAAAACCACTTGGGTATGGCTGTGTTTAGCCCACTCTTTCCATAAATCAACCAGTAATCCAGTCGGCTCGCCATCGTTGTCGACATATTGATAGGGAAAGCTATCCTCACCCATAACGATGATTAATGGCTCAGAGGACAACGGACTTGCCTGCCCCGTTATGCTCAAAAAACAGCTGCACAAGATCACAATTAAGTGGATCACAAACTTCAAGTTGAGCCCTTAGTACTTGATGTACATGTAACGATTTTGTTATCTATTAAGTATTAGACAAAAATTTATCGCAAATTACTAGCATGAGACTTGCTGCTAATCGCTCTGATTCGTTAAAATGCACAGTTGAATTCCCATGAAAAATCTCAGATGAACGTTTCTCAAGACACTATCTACGCTCAAGCGAGCGAGCATATTAGCGATTTCCAGTTTGATAACCGTGTAGCAGGCGTATTCAGTGACATGATCCGCCGCTCAGTGCCTGGATATACGCAAATTATCAATACCATAGGCGATTTTGCAGATCGTTTCGTCATGCCAAATACTCAAATTTACGATTTGGGTTGCTCACTCGGTGCCGCCACCTTAAGTATTCGCCGCCAAATCCAAGGCCGCCAATGCCGCATTATCGCTGTAGATAACAGTGAATCTATGGTCGCACGCTGCCAAGAGAACCTGAATGCCTATGTCAGCGATACGGATGTCGATCTGGTTTGCGGTGATATTCGCGATATCGATATTCAAAATGCGTCATTGGTGGTACTCAACTTTACATTGCAGTTTTTACCGCCAGAAGACAGAGAAACCCTGATAGCAAAGATTTATCAAGGTCTGAATCCCGGCGGGATGTTAGTACTATCAGAAAAAATTCGCTTCGAAGATGCTTCTATCCAAACTCTATTGGAAGAGCAACATTTGGACTTTAAACGCGCTAATGGTTACAGCGAACTTGAGATCAGCCAAAAACGCAGTGCGCTGGAAAATGTCATGAAGCCCGACACGTTAACCACGCATCAACAACGACTCACCAGCCAAGGCTTTAGTCACTTTAGTCTCTGGTTCCAATGCTTTAACTTTGCTTCTATGGTGGCCATCAAGTGATCAGCTTTAGCTCGTTTTACCAACAAATCGCCGATTCGAATCTACAACACTGGCTCGAAACCCTGCCGAGCATTTTAGGCCAATGGCAACGGGATCATAAACACGGCAACCTGCCAAAGTGGGAAAAAGTGCTCAGTAAGCTGCACTATCCAACACCCGACAAAGTGGATTTTGTTGATAGCGTGACCGTCGGTAGCGGTGAGCAACTCAGCCCTGGTGAAAAAGAGAAGCTTGAAAACCTACTACGTCTGTTTATGCCATGGCGTAAAGGCCCCTTCCACATTCATGGCATCCATATCGATACCGAATGGCGCAGTGACTGGAAATGGGACCGCGTTAAGCAACATATTTCGCCGCTTAAAAACCGCACTGTGCTCGATGTCGGTTGTGGCAGTGGTTATCACATGTGGCGCATGTTGGGCTCAGGTGCCAAACGTGTCGTCGGTATCGACCCTTCGCCATTGTTTTTATGTCAGTTTGAAGCCGTCAAATGTTTAGCGGGCACACATCACCCTGTACACCTGTTACCATTGGGTATTGAAGAGCTGCCACCGCTCGATGCATTTGACACGGTTTTCTCCATGGGCGTTTTATATCACAGACGTTCGCCTATCGATCACTTGTTACAGCTGCGTGATCAATTGCGCACCGGTGGTGAGCTCGTGCTAGAAACCTTAGTGATAGATGGTGATGAAAACGCCGTACTCGTGCCTCAAGATAGATATGGCAAAATGAATAATGTATGGTTTATTCCATCTGTTGCCGCGCTCATGCTCTGGTTAAAGAAGTGTGATTTCACTGATATCCGTTGTGTCGATACCGATGTCACAGCCCTTGCCGAGCAACGCCGTACCGACTGGATGCCCAACGAATCACTGGTTGAATACCTAGATCCTAACGACATCACCAAAACGGTTGAAGGTTATCCTGCGCCCAAACGCGCCACGATTATCGCAGTGAAAAATCAACCTAATCAGGATTTAAACTAACCTTTTCAGTCTGAAGTAAGCGGATATCAGTCATTGCGTCCTCAAGGTTTGAGTTAGTAATGGCTGAGATCAAAAGCCGAAAGATCACCATTCATCTAGTTCATCTGGAATATGTAAGTGTTCAGCAGCTCATTGTAACTCCTTCCTTGAATAGCAATACATTGGCAACTCCCACCCTTATCGTTGACATCCAGAACAGAACAGGGTTTCATGCATAACAATGACTTGAAGCTAACTCAATTGGATACTAAGTCAAAGTTAACTCATTCCATCACAGATGCAGAACACATAACCCATGTTAAAACCCACTTTACTGGTTAGCCTGTTTGGCTTGAGCCTTTATGTTACGAATGCCACCTATGCGGCGCCAAGCCCTGTTCCCCTCTTAGTTGAACAATGCCTGCGTTTGCCAAGTATTGATCTCGCGACTGTGTTCGCCAATGCGCGTTTAACTGCGTCGGAATTAACCTTGGCCCAGCGCACGCTTATTTTTGAGCAACAGATGTTAGGGCTTAATAATATCAACGACAGGCTCAACTATTACCGTGGGTTTAACTTACCGAGTGAAGAACGCGAAGGTTTACTGCAATGCCAGTTACACCTCGCCGACACATTGTCGCAACTTCTCAGCCAAACTGAATTGAGCCAACTCGCCTACGCCTTAGCCCAAGGCAATGCAGAACAAATACTGCTGAGCCAACAGCTTAAACAGTTACTACAACAGCATTGGAGCGCCGAGGAAAAAGCGAAATTACATACTGCACAAGCCAGCATAGGCCAAGGGTTAGGCAGCCAGCAATTTAGTCTTGCCTTCAATGACAGCCAATGCCAACCCGAAGCGACTCAGCAGCAACATCATCTGCATAAAAAAGGTGATAAAAGTGATGAGCCGAAGCCCGACAGTTCAAAGCAGAGCGTCTTTTCTGGCACTATCGCCAGTTACTTACTAGCGCAAGAAAACGCCGTATGTCGCCAAAATGTATGGCAGGCCTACCAAGCCAGAGCCAGTGAAACCAATCAAACGGCATTAGAGCGAATTGCTGAGCAGCGCCAACAAGCCGCCACTGCTGCAGGCTTTACCGATTACAGCGCATTAGTGCTTAGTTCGCAGCAGTTATCGTCCCCTGAATTAGTCAAAGCCTTTCTCGATAGCCAAACCCAAGATCTGCAAGTGGCTCCCTGGGATATTGGGCGAACACTGTCACAACAAGCATCAGCCAAGGGGCCGACATGGCAAACCTCTGACGTCTTGAGTCGCAGCTTTACTTATCTGCAAGTGTTTGGTTTACACTTTGAGACCATAGAAACCGCTAAGGTCGAGAAAATACCTGCCGTTCCCAATCGGCCGCATATCGTTAGGGTCTACCACCAGCAAAGATTGTTAGGTGAAATCTATGTGGCGTACAACCCAAATCCACAACAAGGTAGTCAACAGCAGACATTGCGCCAAAGTGTACTCGGCCAGCAATTTGGACAACAGGCGTTGGATCTCAAGCCACAGCTGAGTAACTACAAAGACATTGAGCAATTAACCGAGTCTATCGCAAAGGCGGTCATTTCCCTTGCTAAAGCGAGTCATTTCTACCTCAACAATGCCATGGGACAGAGTCAAGATAGCTATTTTGTGGCGAGTCTTTGGTTAGCTGAAGTGCTGCGCCATCAACTCTTTCCGCGATTTGAGCACACTTATTTACAGGAGCGTGAAACACTGGCTAAAGCTTATTCGAGGCAGCTTAAAGTCTTTCGCGCTAAAGTTGCAGTCAACTTTTACCAAAACTCAAGTGCACAAGTCTATCCGGATCTCGGTGCGGAGTTTAATGCGAGCTTTGGTCAAGACTGGCCACAAACACAGAATTATCCTTATAGCTTCAATGCTATCGCCAACGAAGGACCGCTCTACTACCAATCACTCTGGCAAGCATCGCTAGCCAGGCTGATAGCTCAATCCACATTCAACTGCCAAGACAAACTAAAATTATTCAATGTATTAGTCATCAATGAAGACGCTTTAAGCTTCAGTGACCAATTAAAAGCGGTCATTGGCGCCCCCGTTGATAGTGCTGCGCTGATCCAAAGGATCTCAAATAGCGCCGCTTCAGAACATGCTGACAGCTCCAACACCCAAGCTTTCGACGCAATAGGTTCTTGTGCGTTTTAAGTGTGAATGCTTAGGATGTGTTTGTGACTCGCTCGGGCGCAAACACTGAAAATCGTCATGATTAACCTCTCTATCCCCTCAATAACTTAGCGCGACATAACTATCTATATGTCGTGGAAATGACTGACGCTATGATATTTAATTGAAAAAGTCGTAAGAAGTGGCCACTATAAGCCTCAATCTATCGTTTTTTTGAGATTATAATGACTCGAGCTAAATCTACCTTAGAACAATGGCGTATTTTGCAAGCGGTGGTCGATTTTGGCGGCTATGCCCAAGCGGCCGAAAAACTCAACAAGAGTCAATCGTCACTTAACCATGCCGTTGCCAAATTACAGCATCAATTAGGTATCGAGCTACTCGAAGTCAAAGGCCGTAAAGCCTATCTCACCCCGCAGGGCGAAGTGCTGCTGCGCCGCTCACGGCATGTCACCCAAGCCGTCAACGAGTTAGAACAACTTGCGAGTAATCTTGAACAAGGGTGGGAGCCGACACTCACTATTGCCCGTGAAATTATCTATCCGATGGAAAGCTTAGTGTGTGCCCTCAATGCGTTTCTGCCCCACAGTCGTGGCACTCGAATCATCATGCTGGACTCAGTGATCACCGGTACTCAAGAGCTCATTCTGCAGAGTAAAGTCGATATTGCTATCTGTGCAGGGGTGCCGCCTAAAGGGTATTTATCCGAACCCTTATGTGAACAAGAACTCTACCTCGTCTGTCATCCAAATCACCCACTCGCTGACTTAGGCACAATTGAAGACGATAAACTACTGGCACAATATTTACAGTTAGTGATTAAAGATACTGGAGTGCAATCCAACATTGATATCGGCTGGCTCAAAGCTGAGCAGCGCTGGACAGTCTCTAACTTCCATGAAGCTAAAGTCATTTTAAATCAAGGTATTGGTTTCTGTTGGATCCCCTCTTTCTTAGTCCAAGAAGAATTGGCTTCGGGTAATCTAGTACGTTTACATCTTGAGGGTAGCCAAAAACGTCGCATCATGTTGAGCTTAGTTATCCCTAATAGGGATCAACAAGGGCCTGCATCAAAACTGCTTGCTTCCTTGATTTTAAAACAGCACGGAATTGAAACGACGAATAGTCATTAACAGCAAGATACCAAACGAGTTATCAATTCGAGTGAGCAAAACGATAAGTGCTAACTGCTGATTAAATGGTTAGTTCTTAGTGGTACTGAGAAGTTGTTTCGAAAAAGATGATGAACAGCGAATCATGGGAATAGTTAAAGCCTAATCTTACACACTAAAGTCGACATAGCGCGCTTGTTGATCACCCAAATATTGCGGCTGAATAAATCCCGTCTCCTGTAAAAGGTCATCCTTCACATATAACTCGCTCTGCAAAGACACATTCGTAGTCGCGCTAGCACTGATATTTGAAGACTGCTCATTTACATCGTTTGCGGACAAAACATCCGTAGATTGCAAATTGCTAGGCAGCTCATTTGAAGATGCCAGATACGAAGGGGGAATATTCGCTTGCGACGTCATATCGACACGAGCTGAAGGCCCAGCACTGGCTTGTGCAACTGCAGTATAATAACGGCTTGCAGCACTATCTGATCTTGAGATAAAACCCGTCGCTAAATCCGCTGAAGTTGAAGCATATCCAAATGCTAAAGTTGCGGTCGGTGGCTCAATCGTTTCCACTGTGGTCGATGTAGTGACTGAGTCACTGATATCAGAAGAGGTTTTCGAACCCGTATCAATGACTCTCGTATTGGTCGTTTGCGCCTCGAACGCTTGTTTTAGCTTATCAAGCGCAGTAGATGCGGGGGTGGATACCGCCTCTTGGGGCTGAACAATATTACCTGACTCATCAACGTCTCCCGTCACTAAAGGTGTATGTTTTTCTAACGGTGGCAACTCTTTGATTTGAGCATCCGCGTCTATTAATGTTTGAGCCGTTTGCAAGTCAACAATTTGTTTTTGTCGCTCCTCTGCCAGCATCACTTTAGCTTCATTCATTTTTTGCAAGGCTTCCGCGGCAACACGGATATCCGCTGATGACGGGTCGACAGGAGCCATTGCTGCGGCATAAACTTGCTTCATTTTGTTTATCGTTGCAAGCGGGTCGCCTCCCACTGGAGAGACATCAATCTGCACTTCGCCATCGGTGGCGTAACGTTGGCCATCAGCACCCTTTTCATACTTAAAACTCGGGCTCTGAGCGTATTGTCCTCCGACGGTTGCGTGGGCATGCTCATGGGCTTTAACCTCAGAATCTCTGGCCTTAAGTGAATCAACCTGTTGTTGCTGTTGCGCCTGCGCTTTCTCTTGGGCTTGTATCTCTTGTTCCTGAGCCTGCTGAACCAGTGATTGCTGCTTTGCCTCTTCCGCTGCTGCAATTTGCTGTTTCTGCGATTCTTCTTCCTGTACTTGCTTTTCAAGCTGATTATCATTTGGGGCAAAGACAGCAGCTAAGACTTGTTGACTATCATCTGGGTTAGACGCTGCCGCAGGAGCATCTACAGGACTAGCTTGAGCCTGAGCTTCACCGAAAACTTGAGTAAATTGTTCTAACACAGTCGGTCGAGCAACATCATTGCTAGCGGATTGATCTGTGGCTTGCGTAGAGTTTGACTGACCAACAGGCCCTGCACTCGTTGCTACACTCTTATTTACAGCACTCTTATTTACAGAACTGTTGATTACAGAATCAGACGTAGAGGGATCAACTAACGCAGCTCCAGTAAAGACAGTTTGTGGTCCAAACACTGCAGCTAAATCAGGCATTATTGGAGAAACATCACCCGTGCTAGATGGATTGAAAGCAGGAATATCAGTACCAGTAGTGCCAATTGATGGACTCAGAGGCGTAAAAATATCAACGGGAATATTGCTCGTTACACTGAGATTTGGACTTATTGTAGCCAAGGAATTTACCCCAAGTCCGCTATTACTCGTACCCGCGACTGGCGAAAATACCTGAGTAGAAATAGGTGCCGCAATCTGTCCCCCGCGTACACCAGAAATGGATCTTGGTCCTGTTAACAAACTAAAACTCGCATCGGCATGTAAGCTAGCTCGATCATTTAACGTATTTACCTGAGGATTGCTCCTTGGCGTTGGTACGGAAAAAGGATCGATCTTGGGTGCTTGGCTTGCACCATTCAGTACAGGAAGTACAGATGCAGCAGTTGATGAAACAGCACTAGAAGCAGCAAAAGACACATTCGGTGATGAGTGGAGAGATTGGGAAACGTTAGCAGCTAATGAAGTAATAGGCGTGGCTTGAACTGGAGCAAATGAAGTTCCAGTTACCTGTAGTTCATGGACACCACTCGCTTCAATTTTTGCGGAGCCTGCAGTGTGAGCGCTGGCTCCTTGATAAGTGCTATTAGCGTGACTCTGGCTTAGATTCGAGCTGAGCATCTTATCATGTGCCGAAAATGAAGAGGATGGCGCTCCAACCTTAGGTGATAGCGCCACAACCGACATGATATTTACACCTTAATATTAATGATCGAACCTATCGTTTCAGAATCAGTTTCAATCACTTCTGTTGACGCTTCCCCTTGTCTTAATGACTCATTAGCGGTAAGTAATGCCGAGGTTTTATCAGGCTGCGCAACATCTCTTGTAGATTCAGCCGGAGTCGCACTTTGAGTCGGTGTAGGTTTAGCCACATCTATTGTTGCTTGAGTGAGCCCAGATTGAGCACTTTGCAAGCCTTGCAGACCGGATGAATAAGCAGATTGGATTTGCATAACGGTATTCCTGCACGCTGTGATTAATGGGTCAATTATTGACCAGTCACCTGCAAAAGTACAGGTTTTATCCGCATTCTCACCATTTATTTACAGTCTTATTTATCCTGTGATCCAATTGGCTTCCCAATCCTTAAATACGGGATTAAAACCCTGCCGTTGCATCTGTTCGATGACTTGCTCGACGCTGCGATCATCGCTTATCTCAAATTGATCGAGTTGACTGTCGGGTGCTTGATAGCCGCCCGGTTGTGTCGAACTACCCGCACTGATTTGAGTAATTCCAAGTGGCAAAAGATTATCCCTCAGCTCAGGGCTTTCCCTTGTCGACATACTGATATCAAGCTGATGATTAAAAAGTCTAAATGCACAAATCATTTGTACTAAACCTAAATCCGATAGCATAACTTTTGGGGTGATCCCGCCAGTACAAGGCCTTAACCTTGGCAGCGAAATACTAAAGCGAGTGCGCCAATAGCGACGCTCTAAATAGTCAATATGATATCCCATCATTAACGCATCTAAACGCCAATCATCCAGCCCCAGTAATACCCCAAGACCAATTTTATCGCCCCCCGCCGCCGCAACTCTGTCCGGTGTTGCTAAGCGATAGGCAAAATCCATTTTTTTACCTCGGGAATGGTGACGAGCATAAGTCTCGGGCTGATAGGTCTCCTGATAAATCATCACAGCATCTAAACCTAGCGCGACTAACTGGCGATAATGGTCCTCACTCATGGGTTGGACCTCCATCGCCACATGGCTAAATTGCTGCTTTACCAATGGCAACATTTGCTTGAAATAATCGATACCGACCTTAGTTTCATGCTCACCCGACACCAGTAAAATAGAATCGAACCCCCTATCTTTGATAATGACCATCTCGGCCATCAACTCCTGCTCATTCAAGGTCTTGCGTTTGAGTTTGTTACTCATACTAAAGCCACAGTAATCACATTCATTAGCGCACAGATTAGAGACGTATAGCGGTAAATACATGCCAAGATTCGCGCCAAATCGCTGCCGCGTAAGCGCCGCTGAACGTTGTGCCATGATTTCGATATAAGGCTCTGCCGCAGGTGATAACAAAGCCAGTAAGTTGCGCAAATCCCCTGCCGGACTCACTAACGCCCGCTCGACATCTTGGACTGTGCAAGAATACAAATCGAGTAACAGTTTATCCCGTGGGATGTTGGCAAATTCCGCTACAAAACTCATTGGTTTAAAAATCCCGTCAGAGGACTGGTCTGTACCGCGCCCGTTTGTACTCGGCCAAGCCCAGCTTCAAAGGCTCGCCGACCGCATTGCACTGCCTCCTTAAAGCACTCGGCCATCACTATCGGCGACGCGCTGCTGGCGATGGCCGTGTTGACGAGCACCGCATCGGCGCCCAGCTCCATTGCCCGCGCAGCCTGCGAAGGTGCGCCAATGCCGGCATCGATCACCACTGGCACCCGCGCCTGCTCTATGATGATTTTTAAAAAGCTTTCAGTGACTAAACCTTGATTACTGCCAATCGGACTCGCCAGTGGCATAACCGCAGCGCAGCCCACCTCTTCCAAGCGGCGACAGAGCACAGGATCGGCATGCACATAGGGCATCACGATAAAGCCTTTCTCACAGAGGATTCTGGCCGCATCTAAGGTTTCAATCGCATCGGGCATTAGGTACTTAGGGTCTGGATGGATTTCGAGCTTAATCCAATGAGTTCCCAGCATTTCACGGGCAAGCTCTGCCGCAAACACCGCTTCCTTGGCGTTTCTCGCCCCCGAAGTGTTAGGCAATAGCCGGACACCCGCTTGACGTAAAGGCGTGAGTAAATCATCAAGCCCCATTTTAAAATCAATTCTTTTCATCGCGACTGTCACTAACTGCGATTTTGAAGCCGTTATCGCCTCAAGCATCACTTGGCTATTGCTGAATTTTCCCGTTCCGGTAAATAACCGTGATTCAAACTCCACATCGGCAATCGTTAACATATTAGCCTCCCGCCACTGCTGAAAAAAGTTCTAATTTATCTTCATGTTGGCAGAGAATAGATTGCCAGCGGTTGCGCGGAACCACCTCTGCATTCAACACGATAGCAACTGAGTCGAGGGCAATATCTTGCGCGAGGATCACAGCCGCGAGCGAAGTCGGTTCAGTCAACGACTGTGGGATATTATTTATGTGAATTAAAATCATATCAAACCTCAAGATTATCTTTATTTGATGATAGATAAGCCCCTTTGGGGCCACATATGTCACAATGGGGATCCCGCGTTAATATCGCCGCAGTCCATGAAAGTGATTTAGCGTCGAAGCGCCAAAAACGCCCCAACAAGGCACTTTTCGATTCATTACAACTATCCATATTCAACAAAAGTTGCATAGCCACCAAAGATTGCATTGACGCCATCACGCCCACGCTCGGACCAAGTACGCCTTGGGTACTGCAGCTCTGTGACACTCTCGTCTGTGCGGGGAAAATACAGTGATAACAACCACCAGAGGGGAACTGCACTTGATCGACTGCAAACAATTGGCCGCTAAATGCTGCGATTGACGCGCTGACTAAAGGTAAAGCAGCTTCGATACAGCAGCGATTAATGGATTGGCGAGTCGCAAAGTTATCTGTGCAGTCAAGCACGAGCACTCTTTTACCCTGTTGTTTTAATTGTAAAACCTCAGCGAAGTGATGAGCTGATGTCTCATCACTAAATGCTGTTTCATGGGCAGTAACAGTGCACTGCGGCGCTAAGCCTTTAAGCTTTTGCTTGGCAACTCGCGCCTTATTGAGTCCAATGTCGGCATCGGTGAATAGCAATTGTCTTGGTAGATTCGAAACTTCAACCTTATCCATGTCGATTAAGGTCAAGCGACTAATACCTGCACAGGCCAGATATTGCGCCACCAATTGCCCTAAACCGCCAAGCCCTACAATAACAACGCTGGCGTCGGCCAGTTGTAATTGCCCTGCCTCACCGACTTCTGGCAATAAGACTTGCCGAGAATAGCGGATGAAATCAGCATCACTGAGTGTATGAGCGCTTTGTGTTCCGTCGCTGAGAACGTCTGCGTGAGAAAGCGGTGGTTTTTTACTCATGCTTTGCAACCAACTTATGCTTTACAGCCAGTTCTTCAGACAAGCTACATTGCTCCCAAGCTTGGCTCAGCTCTGCGAACGCTGCTAACGGATCCTTAGCTTTCGTTATTGCGCGCACCACAGCAATATTGCCTACCCCAGTAGCTTTCACCTTTGCCAGATTATCTAAGTCGATGCCGCCAATGGCGACCAAGGGATAATGGTCTTGGAGTAACGCCACATAGTGCTTTAGTTTTGCGAGCCCTTGGGGCGCAGAAGGCATTTGCTTCGTCGTGGTTGGGAATATATGCCCAAGCGCTATGTAGGATGGCGAGTATTGATGCGCCAATAGCAACTCGAAATAACTGTGGCTGGATAGACCTAACGCGAGTCCCGCGGCTTGAATGGCCGCTAAGTCGGTAACGGCGAGATCTTCTTGGCCTAAATGTACCCCAAAGGCATGGTATTTTATCGCTAACTGCCAGTGATCATTGATAAAAAGCTGCGCATTAAAATGCTTGCCTAAGGCAATAGCCGTTTGAATTTTTGCCTCTAATTCAGAGCCAATTAACTCAGGTTCGCCTGACTTAGATTTGCCTGACTCACATCTACCTAGCGCAGACTTACCTGAATCAGATTCGGCTAACACTGCAGCGGTTGACTCGCTTGAATCGGTTTTTATCCGTAACTGTACGGTTTTAACGCCCGCAGCTAACAAACTCTCCAGCATGGTTAAGTCACTCACCACGGGATAAACACCAAGATCGGCATCGAGCACTTTAAAACCGTGGGATGAGATGTATTGAGCTGGCGTCGAAGTTATTCTTACCTGAGCGGTTGCCTGATCTGTTGCGGAAAAAACTGTTGCAACTAAATCATTACCAACATCAAAATGTTGGTTGAGGTGATAACTAATAAAATTGCCATCACACAGATTTATCTTGGCATAGCGGGACAAGTCATTGGGCCACCCCGTACGGGCCAACGGCCCTGGACCTTGCCCTAAACCAATCGCCGCGCTTAAGCCTTGACTCACATAGGCTTTTGCAACAACCACCGCATCTTGCAATACAAAACCCTGCGCTAACACGGCGGCAATGGCCGATGACAAAGTACAGCCGCTGCCATGGTTATGACGTGTATTAACCCGCGGGCTTGCCAACCAGAAATGCCCATTTTGATGCAGCTCAGAGCTAGCGCGTACTTGATGGCAAACCAGATAATCCTCGGCAAGCTCAAAATCCCAGCCGTTGCTATCGAGAGTGCTAACATGAACATTAGCCTGAGTTTGAGCATGAGTATCATCAAGAATATCAGTGCTGCCAAAGCTCACATCGCCCCCTTTAGCGAGCACACTGCAATCTAAACTCTGGGATAAAGCCTGTGCTGCAGCAACGAACTGCGATTTGGTCGAAACATCACTGTGAGTTAACCGCCCAAGTTCAAGCACATTGGGCGTGATAAGTTCGATTAAGCCTTTGAAAGGATTAAAATCTAAAGCTGATTTGGCAGAACTTTTTATATCCTGACAGTTATCTGCTGCTAATGCATCGCCACAACTGGCGACCATCACAGGATCGACAATCACAGGCACAGATGGATAGTGGATTTTAAAACTCGCGATCCAATCTGCCAGCAATGCCACTTGAGTTTGATCTGCCAGTAAGCCGATTTTAATTGCTTTGGGTGGCAAGTCTGAAAGCAAAGTCGTCAGCTGAGCCATTAACATCGCCGCTGATACGGGCTCGACTAAAGTGACTGCTACTGAGCTTTGCGCCGTCACAGTGGTGATCACGCAGCAACCGTGACAGCCCAAATCTTGAATTGTCGCCAAGTCCGCCTGAATACCGGCACCGCCGCCGCTGTCTGAACCGGCTATGGTCCAAACAAATGCGGGGCGAGCGGTATTCATGGGCGAATTACCCCCATGAATACCCGACATAATTAGGCTTCCTCTGCTTCGGCGACAAGCTTGTCTTTCACGTGATAGATCTCGGCGCCCAAAGCAGCAAATTGTGCCGATTTTAGCGCCATTGCCGCTTCCAACTCCTGCGGCGTCTTGACTGTGACTTGCATGGCTTGGTCAGCAGCTTCAACTTGATCCGCCTTCGCTTGTGCCGCCTCTAAGCCAGCGGCATAGGCGCGCACATCTTGGGTGATTTTCATCGAACAAAATTTAGGGCCGCACATAGAGCAAAAATGCGCGACTTTAGCGGATTCCTGCGGTAAAGATTCATCGTGGTAAGCGCGCGCGGTTTCAGGATCGAGTCCTAAGTTATATTGATCTTCCCAGCGGAATTCGAACCGCGCCTTTGCCAGCGCATTGTCACGAATTTGCGCACTCGGATGACCTTTGGCCACATCGGCGGCGTGGGCAGCAATCTTATAAGCAATCAAACCTTGCTTAACATCTTGTTTATTCGGTAATCCTAAGTGTTCTTTTGGCGTGACATAACACAACATAGCGCAGCCGTACCAAGCGATCATGGCCGCGCCTATGCCGGAGGTGAAATGATCATACCCAGGGGCGATATCGGTGATTTGCGGGCCAAGGGTGTAAAACGGCGCTTCATCGCAGTGAGCTAACTGCTTGTCCATGTTCTCTTTAATGAGCTGCATCGGGATATGTCCCGGCCCTTCGATAATGGTTTGTACGTCGTATTCCCATGCGATTTTGACTAGCTCACCTAAGGTTTCAAGCTCTGCAAACTGGGCTGCATCATTGGCGTCGGCAATTGAGCCTGGACGCATACCATCACCTAAAGACAGGGATACATCGTAGGCGACGCAAAGCTCACAGATCTCACGAAAATGGCTGTAGAGGAAGTTTTCCTTATGGTGGCTCAGGCACCATTTGGCCATGATTGAACCGCCTCGGGAAACGATCCCAGTAACACGTTTAGCCGTCATCGGCACATAACGCAGCAGTACACCAGCATGAATAGTAAAATAATCAACACCTTGCTCCGCTTGTTCAATCAAGGTATCGCGGAACACTTCCCAGGTTAAATCTTCTGCCACGCCGTTCACTTTCTCCAGCGCTTGATAAATAGGCACAGTGCCGATGGGCACTGGCGAATTACGGATGATCCACTCGCGGGTTTCGTGAATATAACGACCCGTGGATAAATCCATGACAGTATCCGCGCCCCAACGGGTAGACCAGACGAGCTTTTCTACTTCTTCCTCGATGGAAGACGTCACCGCAGAATTACCGATATTGGCGTTCACTTTCACCAGAAAATTACGCCCGATAATCATAGGTTCGGCTTCGGGATGGTTAATATTCAGCGGAATAATCGCGCGGCCACGGGCAACTTCGGCGCGGACAAATTCGGCGGTAATCGGTTCACCAACTAAGGCACCAAAGGCTTCGCCCTTGGCTTTACGATTGAGGATTTCATCCTGTACTTCGGCGAGTGCCATATTCTCGCGGATCGCCACATATTCCATTTCGGGCGTGATAATCCCTTGACGGGCATAGTGTAATTGACTAATTCGTTTACCCTGCAGCGCTCTGCGTGGGCGGACAATGGCACTCGAGCCTGCCTCAAAACGCAGATGATCTAAACCGTCGTCGGCGAGTCTTTGTTGGGTAAAGTCTGAGGTCGCGCAGGATAATTGCTCTGTGTCGTTGCGGGCTAGGATCCAGTTTTGTCTTAATTTACCAAGGCCTAGACGCACATTGATGTCGGCCTCAGGATCGGAATAAGGTCCGGCGCAATCGTACACGCGGATTGGCGGATTTTTTTCCATGATGGGCGCATCATCTGTGCCGCCGACCAGGGTGTCAGTCTGCAGAATTTGCCGCATGCCAACGCGAATATCGGCACTGGAACCCTTGAGATAAATCTTTTGTGAATTAGGATGTTGCAGTGGCGCTAACGTATCGATAAAGGCTTGGGCCTGCGCACGGGTTTCGCGGCGACTCGGCGCCTTAGGCACGATTGATTGACTAGACTCAGTCGATTTATTAGGGATTGTCGATTCTGGCGCTGTGATTTCTATAGCATTGGCAGCTACAGCTGGGTTTGGGTTTGAACTGGACATAAGCAATCTCACGTTAAAAAATGGAGTTGCTTGTCTGGAGAATTGAGTTGTTGATAGCTGGGCATGGCAATCAATTTTTGTGGCCAACACTGGCTTCAAAAATTGAGTTACCCTGCTCAATAACAATTAAATCTAAACATTAAAGCTTAAAACACTGCTGAGTTAACAGGTGTTCAAGCCGTCTATTTTGGCGATTTAATGTGTGTTATTACGCTTGTTTCCTTCGCAGGTTTTAACCTGATCAGGTTCAACGGATCCCGAATAAACGGTCTCAGCCAAGAGGCACTCCGACAAGATGAGTGCGCAGTATAGACAGAAGCGGCAGCAACAAACAAGGAAAAAAGCAATTAAAAATCTTAACCACCAATCCAAAATAAAGGTTCATAATTAATTGTTTTTAATTGATTAAATAAAGTGAAACTAAAAAATCCATAATTGGCATGAAAATAAATCATAAAAAAAAGTCACTATTTATGGGGTTTGAGCATCATTTTGTTTAATCGAGATTGAATGGCATCATCAATAGCTTGATTGATTTTTTTGCCACTGCAGTTAATGGGAAAACCTAAATTTTCGGCGTTAGGATTAACTTGAGTGCCGACTTGTACCACGCGATAACAAGTATCCCCTTTACGCACAATACGATTTGGATCTAAGGGTAAATCTAGACTCGTTGTGCCACCGAAATCATCGGCGTTAGGGACAAATAGCACCTCCATCTCTGGGCTCATTTCACTCATATTCGATTTCAGGGTGAATTTATCGGCCTGTTCAATGACGAGATCATCGAGCGCTTGCTCGCGCTGACGTTCAAAATATTGCTGCGTGAATAAACTCATGCTTGAGCTTGTCGCTATTGTGCTCTCACCTTCTGCTGCGGGTAAACTCTTAGCGCCAAGCTGCGGCTTTATTTCTGTGGTATCAAGCGTATTAGTTGGTTTTTTTGCCGTCACTTCAGCGGGCTGTACTTCACTTGGGGCACTTGATTGAGTTCTCTTTGATTGAGATTGGTTCGATTGATTGATGTCCGGTTTAACCGTATCTGGCTTCACTTTTCCCTGCTCTACTTTTTCCGCTTCCACTTTTTCAGAGACGGCCTTTTCAGGTGCTATTGTTTCAGGCATGACCTTTTCAAGTATTGGCAGAGGCTTAACTTGAGTTGGAGGTGTGGGAACTGGTATAGGCTCAACTAAACTTGTCGCTTCAGTCTTATCCTCGGCCTTTATCTCAGTTTCGGACTCCGAGGTTTCGGCTTTCTCTACCGCGGGAGCATAAATAAAGTAAGCCTTGATCGCTGCCACTTTAGGGCCACGGCTTTCTATTTCCTTCAATCCAAAGGGATTTAACTGTGGGCGCCACAAAATGCAGATAAGTAAAAATAAACACACATGCACTAAGAGCACAAAAAATAACAAACTGAATCCTTTGAAATACGGCTGACGAGCACGCAAAACTGATCCCGTACCCAATCCCTGAGCACTAGTTTGTATCGTCCCAGACAGTTCAGGTTTAGATTCAGACTTAGGAACCAATTTATCTTGATGTTCAGCATGGATTTCTTGCAGTACGACATCTTGGGCTTGCTCTTGATATATAGTTTGAGTGTCATGCTCAGTGACTAAACGGCCTACACCGCTATTGAACGCTAATGGCTCCGCATTAGTGGTAAAAACAGGTGTTTGAGCAGCATCCAGTTCACCGAGGTGATGATCAAATGCGATAAAAGTCTCACCTTCTGGCGATGTGGCCGAAATCAGCAAAGCACTATCAGCATCATCTCCAATCGCTATCGCTGTAGGAGATGCTGTAAATAAAGGCGCGGCCTTGGGTTGATGTTGAAAAGGCAAAATCCATCCTTAGGTTTTGTATAGTATCCATTGATTTCAATGATGCTTAACGTGGAACGATTGCACTCTAATTCAATATCAATCCAATATCGGGTTGGTGAATATTGAAAGCGAATTACCCAATAATTGCATTTACTTACGAGTGCTCAACGCAGATTAGAGGAGGCAAACAGAGCAAAGTTCAATGCGAATGCAACCTGCTACAAGCACAGTACTTTACGCCAGTGCTTGATAAGTCACTTGCCAGTTAAGACAAATAAGGCTGGGAATTGGGATCATAATCGCGCTAAATTGAATGTTAAATCTCACGTCTTGAAGCGAGTAGCATCATCAATGCGATGCACTGATGGGAGTGCAAGACGGCGTTAAAAATCTAAAAGATGAAAAATAGAAGCCAACCACAAATTTAAGCTTACAAGTGTACGCTTAAATATGGTGATTTATTTTTCTAACTGATAGACTCAGTCATTATCGTTTACGAGTGTGTATCTACCATGTCGAGTCAAAGTGTTACCGAACAGCCAAACACAGTTAAAAACCCGGTAAAATCTGGACCATATAGTATCAAAGAAGAGATCGCTAACAGTGTATCCCATGGCCTAGGTGTCATTGCGGGGATTGTGGCATTGGTTCTCATGCTGCTTAAAGGTCAAGATCACCTAACGCCAATTCAACTTACGGGCGTAACCATTTATGGTGCGAGCATCATAGTGCTTTTCCTATGCTCGACGTTATATCACAGTGTTAGCCATTCAGGCTGGAAACATAAACTGAAGATCGCCGATCACTGCGCTATTTACTGTTTAATTGCAGGGACTTACACACCTTTGATGCTGATAAGCTTACAAGGCACGCAGTCGGTAGTGATTTTAACGGCCATTTGGTCGCTTGCAATTGGTGGGATCCTATTTAAGACACTGTTTATTCACAAATTCAAAAAGTTAAGTTTAGTCTTGTATCTCGCTATGGGCTGGCTATGTGTCACTGTGATGGGTGATTTAACGGCGGCGATGTCAGAGGTAGGCTTTAATCTATTAATCTTAGGCGGGTTATTTTACACCTTAGGAGTTGTGTTCTACGTCGGTAAACGCATTCCATTCAACCATGCCATTTGGCATTTGTTTGTGCTCGGCGGTGCCATGAGTCACTTTCTGTGTATTTATCTGACTGTTATTTAAATGACTATGATTTAACTGATAGTGATTTAACTGGCTCTGATTTAAATGACTATGACTTAACAGATGGTGATTCAGCTGACGGTGATTTATCTGTGAGTCAAAGCTAAAAGTCGTTAATTATCTATTCATGCACTTCCTCAAACGTTCTCTCGAACATCGCAATCAAGTACGGCTATTCAATTCAGTAAACAGCGACGCTAATAGTGTCGCTTGTTCTGCTCTGCCACACTGGCGCCAAAGCGCAATAATGCATTCAGCAGTGCACAAGCCTCCTTCTTGCTGATTACGCCGCAATATAAAAGCGGATTCAGGCATAAGTGGCGGCAAACTGACTCGTGCGGCTGTTTTAAGATAGGGGCTCTGGCGTAGCATCTTACGCGCCTCCTGCCAAGTCGCATCTAAAATCACCACTTGGTTCGGCATTCGTTGTGCTGCTATGACTGTAGATTGCGCAGGCACTAACAAGGCTTGTGCGTTCGAGAGCGCTGGCTCAGCTAAAACCGTATCTAAGGCATTATGATCAATGGGCACAGCGGGCTCAGTATCACTTGCAGGAAACAACAGTTTAGCCTGCTGAGATGCCAACATAGCCACTAAATCGTTATCAGGTGCAGTTCTCGACCAGATGATGCTTTTCACCTCTTCAGGGAATGCGGCTAACGCAAGTTGGCCAGTATTCGTTTTGCGGGTTAACTCGCGTTCGTGGGTCAATAAAATAATCTGCATTGTCTTCCTTGCTGCGGCAAAAGAGTGAGAAATTGTCTTAAACATCCACTAAGTCAGGCACAGGCTCGAAGTACATCCACTTGAAAGCTCAGGTTAAAATAACGGCGTTCAATCGCCAACAAACCAAGCCAACTAAGTTTGACGTGAAATAAAATCATAGATTAAAGTTATGATTTAAAAATGATAAAACTTACAAAAATTCCAGCGCTATCTGTTTTAGCAGAAAAGTTTCACGCTCTATTGATTGGCCTTTATGGGGATGATTGCGCTGAATATCTTCATTATGGGCGATAGCTTGATGAATATTAAGCCATTCAGGCCGCATGCCATTTTTTATCTCATGGGCTTCTAATCGAGTCTCACCTAAACCACGCTCACCCAGTGTGATGTCAATACGGCACACATAACAGAATGACTCCATGTGCACTACATTCGCTCCTTCACGGTACCAAGGTCGAAACTCTTCATAGCGACCAAAGGGCGCTAACACTTGAATGTCTAAGGCACCGGTTTCTTCCTGAAGCTCGCGGATCAGTCCATCTTCGAGACTCTCGCCATCGTCAATTCCGCCTCCGGGTAAGCTGTAGTCGCGGTATTTTTGGGTATAAAGTAGCAAAATGTCTTCACCCGATAACACTATCGCGCGGGCAGCTCTGCGATAAAAAACGCGTGCTGTCTGTAGGTTAACCGCAGGATCTTGGGTGGTTCTCAATAAACGCATAGTCTTAGCCATTTGCCGAAAAGGAGTCGAAGCATAAACGAAAATGCGCCAAATGCAGATCAAAAACTGCCACAGAGGCAATAATCACACTCAGTCCAGTCCGAGTGATTAATAGATTTTAACGATTACAAGATTGATTGTTAACGGTTTATGCTACAATCGTTTTACCCATAATATTAACAACGAGATCGCGATGCATCAGCTCTTTCGCCTGATTCTCATCTTAGCTGCTCATCTTTGGTTCTCATCTTAGTTCTCAACGTAATGCCCAAGCGGAAAAATGCTCAAGCGCATTCAAACTCACTATGCTCACTCAAGAGCTGGGCCAATTGCTGCTGATAGGCGTGAATAATTTCAGGAGTTTGCTTGTGCGCCGGCATGCGTTGGTAATGGCCAATCAGCTGCGACAGGTAGTGGTGTGCTCGCGGCAGGTTTGCTTCATCTAACGTCTGCCATATTAACGACCCAGTAGCAGTGATAGGCAGACCATTTGGATCTATGATTGTGCTGACGTGGAGGATTTCGTAGAAACGTTGATTCTCTTCCAATAAGTGTTCCGACTTAAGCCCTAGCCCTAAGGCCGAAAGTGATTGCCTGACATAGTAATTATGATGCACAGGACACAAAATAAACTCGAGGTGCCGCAGTGGGTGTTGAGCTAGAATTGCCCGCACTAATTCCACCAGCAATTCACCACCCACGCCAGCGATGATAATCAACTGTTTATCTTTGTCACTGGTTTGCTCGAGCGGTAAAGTCGCGACATCAAGGCAATGCACTTGCCACTGACTATGACGACTTAAATTAGGGTCTATGTCCGGGTTTAAGTTTGGATCTAAGTGTGGATTAAGGCCTGATATGTCAGCGGGAAAGAAACGCTGTAAACGCACTTCAAGCGCCTGCATTAGCGAAGACACACAATCGACAAAATGCACTTGGCGAGCAGCATTCCTTTTTAACAACAGCATACCAAGCAAACCATGATCGCAGCAGCAATCCCAAATATGATCGTAATGACCAGTGATCATGCTGTTTATCTGTTGTAAACGTTGGCTAATTTTCACGGTTTGACCTTACTACTGCGGCTCCAAATACTGTAAATCCCACTGTAAATCCCACACTAAATTGCATTTTTAAGCAAAAAGAAAGCGCGCAGTTTACCCGAGTCAAAAGCAAACCACATCTTTTGTTCGTGCCCTCGCAGTGCTTCACGTCACGTCTGTTACGCCACGCCTTAATATGGTGAATACGTATGCAGGCCGTTGCGGTTAAAAAGCCATCGCCACTAGTATGCTGTGAGTCACATTCGTTATAAAAACAAGGATCAAGGAATGTTCATTAAGACCAACCCTATTCAGTTCACTCGCAGCGACTTAACTGCCCATCACGTAACAGACTGCCACTTAACAAACAGCCACACTCGCCAGAGCTCATCGTGCCAAAAGCTATCGCAAGCGCTATTAAGCCCTACAGCCATCGCCCTTGCAGTCACGAGTCTTTTTAGTGCCAACGTATTTGCTAAAACCGTTACCGTCAGCTCACCCAACCAACAAATTCAAATCAGCTTGAGTGATGATACTGGCCGCCCCGAATATAAAATCGATTTTCGCGGTAAAACAGTCATAGAACCGAGCCGCTTAGGCTTAGTTTTTCAATCCCTTGGCGAACTCGGTCAAGGATTACAGATAAAAAGCAGCGATAAAAAAAGTGCCGATGAAAAGTGGCAACAACCTTGGGGCGAACAGGAATGGATCCGCGATCAGCACAATCAACTGACAGCAGTATTAAGTAATGGCAAGGTGCAACTCGAAATCGAATTTAAAGCCTTTGACGATGGGATTGGCTTTCGCTATCACTTAGCCCAACAAGCAGCCCTGCCCGCCAATTCGCCGCTATTAATCACTGACGAGTTAACCGAGTTCAATGTCGGCAAAAGCGATAAAGCTACAGCATGGTGGATCCCTGCCCGCGGCTGGAATCGCTACGAATATTTATATCGCACCACAGCGCTTAAAGACGTCGATAGAGCCCATACCCCCTTCACCTTTAAACTCGCAGACGGTACGCACTTAAGTATCCACGAAGCCGCCTTGGTGGACTTTGCCGCCATGACCTTAGATCAACAGCGCGATGGCAAACTTAAGGCCGATCTCACGCCTTGGTCCGACGGTATTCGCGTCAAAACCCAAGTGGGTTTTTATACGCCGTGGCGCACTATTCAAATTGCCGACAAAGCAACTGGGCTGCTCAATTCGCACCTCATCCTAAACCTCAATGAACCCAATAAACTCGGCGATGTAACTTGGGTAAAACCAGGGAAATACGTCGGTATTTGGTGGGGAATGCACTTAAACGAAAATACCTGGGGCTCGGGCCCAACCCATGGCGCAACCACCAGTGAAACAAAGCGTTATATGGATTTCGCCGCTAAATATCAGTTTGATGGCGTACTGGTAGAAGGTTGGAATGAAGGTTGGGATGGCGACTGGTTCCACAACGGCGACCAATTTAGCTTTACCAAGGCCTATGCCGATTTCGATCTGCCCGCCATCACGTCCTACGGGGCGAAAAAAGGGGTACGTTTAATCGGCCACCATGAAACAGCAGGCTCTGTTACCCATTATCGCGATCAAATGGCAGATGCCTTCGCCCTGTATGAGCAGCACGGTGTTACTCAAGTCAAGACAGGCTATGTCGCCGATGGTGGCCAAATCAAGCGCATCGATAACAAAGGCATTACCCGTCACGAGTGGCACGACGGCCAGTTTATGGTCGGTGAGTATTTGCACAATGTCACTGAAGCAGCGAAACACCATATCAGTATCAATACCCACGAGCCGATTAAAGACACAGGCCTGCGCCGAACCTATCCGAACTGGATCTCCCGCGAAGGTGCCCGCGGCCAAGAGTACAATGCTTGGGGGAGCCCACCAAACAGCCCTGAACATACGGCCATGTTACCCTTTACCCGCATGCTCGCGGGTCCAATGGACTTTACCCCGGGGATTTTTGACTTAGCGCCCAAGGGGTTGGATGCAGAAAATCGTGTGCAAACCACATTGACCAAACAGCTCGCCTTGTACGTTGTGCTCTATAGCCCAATCCAAATGGCAGCAGATCTGCCGCGC
Organism: Shewanella sp. SM23; assembly: GCF_025654295.1. Lineage (NCBI taxonomy): Bacteria > Pseudomonadati > Pseudomonadota > Gammaproteobacteria > Alteromonadales > Shewanellaceae > Shewanella > Shewanella sp. SM23. The sequence goes on along the minus strand of NZ_JAKKRM010000002.1, from coordinate 266,543 downwards.
AATTATGAAAAGCACTTAGATGCCTTCCAATTTATCCGCGATGTGCCCACAGATTGGTATCAAAGTGTCGCGCTGGCCGGTGAAGTCGGTGACTATGTGGTCTTTGCCCGCCAAGCGAAGGCTCAAGGTGATTGGTACTTAGGCGCACTCACGGATGAAACCGCACGCAAGGTCACGGTCAAACTGGATTTCCTCTCCCCGAATAAACGTTATCAAGCACAAATTTACCGCGATGGCGCAAAAGCCGATTGGAAAATCAACCCCTATGATTATGTGATAGAAACAAAAGAGGTGAGTGCTAAAGATAGCCTAAACCTCGCACTCGCCAGCAGTGGCGGCACAGCAATCAGATTCAAAGTGCTTTAGGTTTAGTTTTTTAAAGTCAGTGCGTTAACAACGTGTTTAAGCGAGTGTGAAAATACAGAGTAAAAAACAGAAAGTCACCAAGGATATACCTTGTCTTTGGTGACTTTTTATCGCCAACTAACACCAGTTGATCCCAGTACAAACGTAAAAGTTGATCATGGTCGAGGCGTCTATTCAGCTAGTGCCAATTAGCTGTCAAATCGGTATAAACCGAATAAACAGGTTGTAAATGCTTCTGGCTAACCAGCAACAGCATAGACAGACCATGCCAGTCCAAGGCAAATGCGTACAACCAACACAGGTGCAAAAATGCCTCAGTTAGATTAATCTGACCTTCCTTTCTTCCTTATGGTGCTCAGCTTGCGATATCGGGCAAATTTATTAGAAATGCGCAGCTTTAAACGTTTCGAAACTGAACTCGCGCACTTAGGCTTTAGCCATTTTAAACCCTTAGCGCCACTTCGCCCTTGGGTGCAGCGCTACTTTCATTTGCGCGTTGCGACTAATTTACCGCAGAGCATTGAACAGACATTTTATCCAGACGGCGGCACTAGCCTGCATTTCTATTTCCCAACGCCAACGCTTACTCAAACGCTAAGAGGCGAAGAACCTCAAGTGTTATTTCACTGTGGTCAGAGCCGACATTCCCACGCCTTTTTACCAGGAATCGAGCTGATAACAGTTCGGTTTCACCCCGGCGGCGCGTTTCATTTACTCGGCATTGAACTGCAAGATATTCTGTCTGCCGCATCAGTGACGACTATTGATGCGACGCAATTGCAGCTAACAGGATTGGATCAACTGCTATCGCAACTGGCGGAAACCAATCTGCCAGCCCAACGCGTCGCTCTACTTGAGCACTGGTTATTGCAGCTCAACCAGCGGCAATGTGATGTGGCCTTATCTCGACATAAAAGCGCTATGATTAGCTTAGTGCAGGCGAGTTTACCAAAGCTTACTCAAACCCAAGCCAGTTTAGAGGATTTCTATAGGCAACTGCCCCTAAGTCGCCGCCAGTTTGAACGAAGATTTAAACAAGAAACCGGATTGTCACCCGCGCAGTTACTGCAATTAAACAGAGTCAAAATCGCCCGAAACTTACTCAGCCAATCACCTAACCTCAGCCTAGTGCAGGTCGCATTCGATTGCGGATTTTACGATCAAGCCCATCTACATCAACACTTTGTACGGGTGACACAGCAAACTCCAGGACAATACAAAAAGCGTAAAATGTCGCAAATCTCCAATCCTACATAGCGCTAACAGCTTAGATTGAAGCCTCAGCTTATAGGAGGCTTTTATGTCAGAACGTATACCACGCCAGCAAATTTACCAGCTACAACCCACACTCGCTAACGCACTGCTCAGCTTAGACAAAGCAGCCGGCGACTCCCACTTTTCGCCATTACTGGTGCATTTAGTCAAGCTAAGAGCATCGCAACTCAATGGCTGCGCGTTTTGTCAGCGAATGCACGCAGAGGAAGCCAGAAGCGACGGTGAAGAACAGCTGCGTTTAGATTTACTTGCCGCTTGGCAGGAGGTCGATGGAATCTTTAATGAACGGGAACGTGCAGCGCTGCTCTGGACAGAAATCTTAACCCAAGTTGCTACTGCCCCCGTGCATGACAATCAATATGCGGCGCTTGCAGAGCATTATTCCGAGAAAGAAATTGTCGACCTCACCAGCTTAATCATTGCCATTAATGGCTGGAACCGCGTCGCGATAGCTTTCCATTTACAGCCCATCTAGCGGCAAATAAAAAGGGCACCGAATCGGGTGCCCTGCTTGTTAATATCACTATGTAGTTCTTATCACTATGCCGTTTGTCTAGTTAACTTAATGTCAGCGCCACTATTTTAAGTGGATGATTGTCATCGAACGAAGGGAAATCCTCATGGGGATCGAGCCAAGTGTGCGTAGTGACTGTACGGCATTGTTTTTCAACGCAGCGCACTAAACTGTCAAACCATGCTTGGCGCTCGACTTTCGCCACATTGTTACAGCAAACGATAGTGCCACCGACTTTGGTCGCCATTAATGCGGGCTTGAACAAACCTTGATAATCATTGACCAAATCGACAATACCAAAAGCACTCTTGGCATAACGCGGCGGATCGAGGAACACCAGATCAAACTGGGTTTGCGCCAATTTGGGATAACTCGGTAATTTTTGATTGCGACGCCCTCCCACACTCAAGCCTGCCAATTGGCGCAATGCCGGAAACGCGTCACTCTGCACAAACTCACATACATTCGACACCTGATTTAATGCCGCATTCGCTTTACCCGTCGCTAAAGCAAAGGAAGAAAAATCAACATTCATCACCTGAGTCGCGCCGCCGATGGCTGCCGCAGTACCAATGCCGCAGGTGTAGGAAAACAAATTCAGCACGGTTTTATCTTGGCTGTGTGCCCGCACATATTCGCGGCCAATACGCATATCGAGGAATAACAGCGGATCTTGTCCTTCGTGGCGCAGTTTAGTGCTGAACTTGATGCCATTTTCCTGCATTACTCGCTCAGAACTCGCAATCTCTGTCAGTGCGGGTGATAAGGCGTTCAATACGCGGGAATTACCTAATGAGCGGTCGTTATACACAATCGGCAAATCGGCCTGTTGCAGCAAAACAGCGCTCACATCGGCTAACTCTTCGTCGGTTAAGGTCTGATGAAAACTCTGCACTAGCCAAGTATCGCCATAACGGTCGATATTCAAGCCACTGACGCCTTCGACTGTGCCATGGAACACCCGAAAACAATCGGTTTGATCCTGTTCTGCTTGTTGTAAAAAATCATGGCGTTTCGCCAGAGCCGTCGATAACAGCGTTTGAATAGACATAAAAAGCGGGACTCGCGCAGCGGAAACCTGCGTAAGGTTTCAAGAGGGAAAACGGCATAATACCAAACTAGGTCGCAGAATATCGGAAAAGTTCGCCCCGAAAACAGCATAAACACCGACTAACATCCAAATGGGGGGAACTCTATGTCCCCCCAACCCGCCAAGCCTGTTATAACCAAGTACACGGAATAATTTTCAAACAAAGATGTAGGTTAAATCACTTCAAGCAACGGCTCTAACCCTGGCGCCGTTTTAGTCGGCACAAACTCTATCACCTCAAACTCAGCGACATCGGCAATGCAGAAAGGATCTTGCTGCAAAATAGCCTCTAGCGCCGCGCGACTTTCAGCCTTGGCGAGGATGACGCCACCGGTACGTGGCACCTTACGACCCGAGGCGACAAAAGTCCCTGCGGCATAATACTCATCAAGATAAGCAATATGGGCGGCTAAATGTAACTCTACTTCTGCAATTGGCTTTTTATAGGTAAGCGAGACAACAAACATAAGGATCCTTTAATCAACTGAAAAAAATTAAAATAATCGAACGAAAAATGCTTAATCTGGTGATCATCATAAGCTAAGTACCTATCTGATCCCACCATATCTAGGCTGGCTATTATCATAGTGCAGAGTGCGCGACTTTCGAGTCAAGCTATCGGCATCCGTACTGGATATTGATTGCATGCTGACTCTGATTAAGTGCATTGAACTCGCCGTCAGTTATGCTGCGGTTGATTTTATCACTCAGTTAACATCCGCAATAACAATACCCTTTTTTCTAAAAAATAATGCAATGACTGATCATCAAGTATTCTAACAAGATTAGAGAGTTATTTGAGCATTCCAGCAAGCCTATGACTATTGATAAACCGTCTAAATGCGTTACACCTATGTTTCCATCCAGTTACTAAGCCATGATGAATACGTATGTAAGCAGTTGTGCAAAAATCTACGCCGAGGCTACTATAAATCCGCTCGTTTCACCCTCTGCTTGTGGGGTTTGAAATCTGTGAGGTCGTTTCTGATAGGGTTACATACAAGGATTGCTATCAGACTTAAGTTCTTTCTGCTGACTGGCTTTAGGCCACTCACTTGGGCTAACCCCTTTGAATTAAGGTGTTAGGTCCAAATTTGAAATGAATTTATCGGCGAATATGCTTCTGAGGGAGGAGTATATTCGCCATTTTTTCACAGAGTACACTCATTCATGGCATGCGCGAAACTACCATGAATAAGCTATGAATCTGACTCTTAGCTTTTATTGTATGCTCTTGGCTGTGATGAAATAGCTCACCACATAAAAGCAAAGTACAGTGCCAATCCATTGCTAGGCAAAACAATTAAAACAATAAGCACTCAAGGCAGAACGACTGCCGGCAACAGAAAGGAAGTTCAATGTCTTCGAATCACCAGCAAGATCCCCATCAAACCGCAGCGCCTCAGTTGCCGCATGCATTCAAGCAACAACCTGAGCTGAGTTTCTGGCAAATTTTTAATATGTGTTTCGGTTTTTTGGGCATTCAATTTGGGTTTGCCCTGCAAAATGCCAACGTCAGCCGCATTTTTCAAACCTTAGGGGCTTCTATCGATGAAATTCCCATACTGTGGATTGCCGCACCACTGACGGGTTTATTGGTTCAACCTATTATTGGTTATTTGAGTGATAACACCTGGGGACGACTTGGCCGTCGCCGCCCCTATTTTTTGATTGGCGCGATTTTTACTACCCTTGCCATTTTTATCATGCCGCACTCGCCTACCCTGTGGATTGCCGCCGGCATGTTATGGATCATGGATGCCTCGATTAACATCGCCATGGAGCCGTTTCGCGCCTTCGTCGGTGACAATTTACCAAAAAGCCAACGTACCCAAGGCTATGCCATGCAAAGCTTTTTCATCGGCATTGGCGCTGTGGTCGCTTCGGCCTTACCCTATATTTTGACTCACTTTTTTGATGTTGCGAATACTGCACCAGCGGGTGAAATTGCCGATTCAGTGCGTTATGCCTTCTATTTTGGCGGCACAGTATTATTGCTCGCCGTCAGTTGGACTGTCGTATCGTCAAGAGAATATTCCCCTGAAGAATTAGCCAGCTTTAACGCAAAACAAGTCGATGCTGAAGATGAAACTTTAGCCCGCACTCGTACCCGCAAGGACTATCAATTTGCCTCCTTCGTGTGGATGGGTCTCGGCGCCCTGCTCACCTTCGCTATTTGGGCGCAGGATTTAGATAAACAACTGTATATCTTAAGCTTAGGGATTTTCGCCTTTGGCCCATTACAACTGTATTGCGCGCTGCGTTTGGGTAATTCACAACCCACTGAACGCAATAAGCTCGGCATGGTATTTAGCGTGGTCGATGACTTGTTCCATATGCCCAAAGCCATGCATCAACTGGCGATCGTGCAGTTTTTCTCTTGGTTCGCACTGTTTGCCATGTGGATTTACACCACTGCCGCCGTGACGTCTTACCATTTTGGCAGCAGTGATGTGTTGTCCCAAGCTTATAACGACGGCGCAGATTGGGTCGGCGTACTGTTCGCCTCCTACAATGGTTTTGCCGCCATTGCCGCCATTTTTATTCCTATGCTGGCTAAGCGTATTGGCATCAAGCTGACCCACACAGTCAATATGTTCTGTGGTGGTATAGGTTTGATTAGTTTCTTTTTTATTAAAGACCCAAGCCTGTTATGGCTGCCTATGATAGGTGTCGGTATCGCGTGGGCGTCAATTTTATCTGTGCCCTACGCCATGTTGTCGAGCATGTTACCCCCGCAAAAAATGGGCGTTTACATGGGGATTTTTAACTTCTTCATCGTCATCCCGCAGCTTCTTGCCGCCAGTGTGCTGGGTTTAGTGCTCAATGGTCTGTTCGATGGTCAACCTATTTATGCACTGATCACAGGTGGCGTCTTGATGATGTGTGCAGGCATTGCCGTATTATTTGTCGACCAAGACGTTGTCGAACAAAATAACCCAAATAATCAAAGTGCAGCGATGAACCGCAAGACCCACTTAATCACGAAAACCACAGACAAATTAACAAATAAAAGTTAGCTCTTTATAGCAGCGATACACATTAGGCGACATGCAGCAATGCATGTTAAGCGCGGTGAATTCGGTCATTTGGCTAATCACAGCTGCATAAAATATCTTTATCAATTCAATCACTATAAAAATAAAACCATTATTTGGGGAGAATGAGATGGAATCGAGTCCTACGCCGCAGCAGGATCTGCATACCAGCCAAAACCGTCACACACAAGCGTTAACAAGACGCAGCCGCCTAGCGCTTGCCGTCGCCGCAAGCCTCTTAGGGATAATAGGGTTAGCGGCCTGTTCACCCACATCGAATTCAGCAACAACTGCCACAAGTGTGAATGCCGCGCCAAATGTGCAGCGGGTTGCGCCCGGCGCACCAGGTAAAGCGCCGACTTGGGCATTTTCGGGTAAAACTGGTATTGGGACGTCTTACGAGCCTTATACCCAAGGTCAATATCAAGATGCCAAGCAAAATCCCATTAGCCGCGTTTGGTTCTCCCTCGCCCAAGGTATTTTAACCGAAACCATGTATGGTCTTATCCATAATGCGCAGCTCAAAGAACTGCAATTTGTGGTCACAGGTAATGGCTTTGTCGATACCGAAAAAGAGAACACTATCAGCAGCATAGAATATTTAGATACAGATGCTAATGGTCGCCCGCAATCCCTTGCCTATAAAATTATCAATAAAGATGTTGAAGGTAAGTATCAGATTGAAAAGCATATCTTTACCGATCCCGACCGCGACACTTTGATGATGCGTTTCACCTTTACCGCCTTTGAAGATGGCATTACACCGCATTTGTATGTCAATCCGCATATCGACAATGCGGGCGCCAATGATATCGGCCGCATCGATACTCATACTGACAATCATGCCAACACTCATGCTAATAATCAGGCGCTGGTGGCCTATACCGCCGCCAAAGACAGTAGCGTAATGACGGTAAAATCCGATCTGAATTTTGTGCAGGCTACGACTGGCTTTGTCGGTGTTTCCGATGGCCTAGCCGATTTGGCCGATAACGGCAAACTCGATACGCCCTATCAAACGACCAGTGCGCAAGATAAATCGACCGTTGGCAATATCGCCTTTACCGCGAGTTACCCTACGCTCATCAAAGCCAAACCCGTCACTTTTAATCTCGCCATCGGTTTTGGTAAAGATGAAGCACAGAGTTTAGCCAATGCCGATGCCAGCTTGGCCGCAGGTTATGATGCTGTGCTCAGCAATTACAACACAGGCTGGCAGGGTTACCTAAGCTCGCTGCCCGCCATCGCTAACATGGCCAACAACACGACCGATAACGGTAAGCTGCTGTATACCAGTGCTATGGTCTTGAAAGCGCAGGAAGATAAAACCTATGCGGGCGCACTTATCGCCTCGTTATCTAATCCTTGGGGCGATACGGTTTCGGCAGCCGTGCCGAGCACTGGCTATAAAGCGGTATGGCCGCGCGACTTTTACCAATGCGCCATGGCATTCCTCGCCATGGGTGACACGCAAACGCCCAAAGTGGCCTTCGAATACCTGAAAAAAGTGCAAGTGACCGAAAAGACGCCTGGCTTTACGGGTACGCCCGGTTGGTTCCTGCAAAAGACCCATGTGGATGGCCAAATTGAATGGGTCGGCGTGCAGCTCGATCAAACCGCCATGCCTATCATGCTCGGCTGGAAACTCTGGCAAGCGGGTGTACTCACCCCTGATGAGATCAGTCACTGGTATCAAGAGATGCTCAAAGGTGCAGCGGACTTCTTGATCAGTGGCGGTGAGGTCAATCTGGATTGGAATCACACCCAAATCACCCCACCTAAAACTCAGCAAGAACGTTGGGAAGAACAAGCGGGTTACTCCCCCTCAACAACGGCTGCCGTGATCGCTGGTCTTGTTGCCGCGAGTGAAATTGCCAAAGAAGCTAAAGATATTACTTCAAGCGCCCGTTATCTTACCGCCGCCAAAGACTTAAGTAATAGTTTAGAAAAACACTTAGTCACCACCCAAGGGCTATTGAAAAACAGCGCAGGCGTCAGCGCGCCTTACTATTTACGTTTAAGCCCGAATGGAAAGCCAAATACTCGCGATACACTGGCGGCAAATAACGGTAAGCAAGGTTTAGATCAGCGTCAGATCCTCGATGGCGGATTTTTAGAACTAGTGCGTTATGGCGTGCGCGGTGCAACTGACAAGCTCATCAAGCAAAGCCTTCAACTGATTGATAATACAGAGCTTGAACCAAATCTACGCATAAAATACGAGTTTACCGCCAAAGATGGCAGTACTATCCCAGGCTTTAGACGTTATGGCAACGACGGTTACGGCGAGGATACGGTTACTGGCAAAAACTATGCGGAATCCGGCAGCAACAGCGCCGATCAACGCGGCCGAGTCTGGCCCTTCTTCACCGGCGAGCGTGGTCATTTTGAATTAGCACTCGCCCAAGCAAAAGGCGAGCTAACAGGCAATAACGCGCAGCAAACCAAGCAGCAGTTAATCAACACCTATGTGCAAGGCATGGAAACCTTTGCGAATGCGGGCATGATGTTACCCGAGCAAGCGTGGGACGGTGTCGGCGATGCCACCCGCTATCATTACCAACTCGGACAAGGCACCAACTCTGCCACACCGCTCGCCTGGACCCATGCAGAATACATCAAACTGGTGCGCTCAATGACCGATGGCCAAGTCTGGGATTATTACCCTATCGTCCCAGCGGCATTGAAATGACAAGTTGAAATAGCCAATTAAAATAGCGCATTAGCTTAAGACACTTTGATAAATTGCAGGCTAGAACAACATCCTAGATATTGTTCTAGCTTTTTTATAGACGGTTTTATGATGCCTGATTTAGCTCCCGCTTTTCATAGGCTTATGCTGCGGGTAATCTTGCGGCGTGCAACCAAATTGCATTTTAAAAGCGGCACTGAAACTGCTGACACTCAAATAACCTAAACTATGGGCCACCATAGTCGTGCTCTCCCCTTGGCTTAAGCTCTCAAGCGAATTTAACAAACGAAATCTTTGTCGCCATTGTCGATAAGTAAGCCCAGTTTCAGCTTTGAATAGTCGCTCAATCGTTCTCACACTCGCGCCGCCCATTTCGGCTAACTCGGTCAGTGAGTAACTCACTTTTGGACGTCGGATCAGCGTTTGGATCAAGCGGCTGAGTCTTGGATCTGAGCCTGCGGGTAAATGGGCATCCAGACTGTCCAGAGTTTGGAGCTCATCGATGGCAACCAAACCCAGCCGATGCAGTTGTCCACTGTCCATAAGATGTGAACTTTCACAAAGTTTAAGCACTAATTCGCGCATCAACGCTGTCATAGTCACCATCACCACTTGCGTATCCTGTGGCCTAACGCCATAGCTAGGGTCAATATAAATATTGCGAGTATGTGCGTGGGTTTCACTGTTCACTTGATGGGGCAAATTGCAAGGGATCCAAACGGCATGGGTTGAGGGTACCACCCAGACGGCATTTTCACTGCGAACACGTAACAAACCTTTGGCGGCCCAAAGTAGCTGACCCCGCGGGTGCGAGTGAGGCTCGATACCCGCTTCCGCCGCCATATTGCGAGTATGGGTCAGTACGGGCCGATTGGCATCTATGATAAACGCCGCATCACTGGGTGTTAACAATGTCGCTTTAGGAACATATTTTGACATATTACCCTCTTAAAACGCCAAACTAAGTCAGCTATCTTAGTAGGCATCTTTTACGTATTCAACCCAATAGGTCAGTAAACATGAAACGTTTTATTGGCGTTAAACAGCTAGCGTTTTTCAGTGCACTGTTGATCGCTACTTTACTTGCGCTTTTTCCGCTAAGTCAGCATCCCGCGGTGTTTTCCTACAGCGCAGGCGTAGTGTTAGTGACCTTGATGTTTTGGAGCACAGGTTTCTTCCCGCCCTTTATGGCGGGGTTAATCTTTTTTGCCCTTGCCACCATTTTTAAACTCATTGAGCCGAGTATACTTTTCTCCGGATTCGGCTCAACTGCGGTGTGGTTAATCATTTCAGGGTTTGTGATCGGCAGTGCAATCACTCAGTCAGGTTTAAGTCGCAGAATGGCCAGTTTGATTGCCCCAATACTGACCACAAGTTATCCACGCTTAATTGCGGGTTTGGTCTTTAGTGCCGTGCTGCTTGGCTTTGTGATGCCCTCATCCGTTGGCCGTGCTGTGGTCATGGTGCCAATTGGTATGGCGTTAGCTGAGCAAGTCGGTTTTGCTCGTGGTAGCCATGGACGGATAGGCATTGCGACCGCCTTGGCACTGGCGTGTAACATGCCCAGTTTTGCCGTATTGCCCGCGAATATTCCCAACATGATATTAGCGGGTTCCAGTGAGAATCTATTCAATATCCACTTTGGTTATACTGAGTATCTCTTATTGCATTTTCCAATCCTTGGCTTACTCAAATCAATATTGATTGTGGCGCTAGTCGTTTTCCTATTTCCTGCAAAAATTGATAACAACCAGCCTAAACACGTCATTGAAAAAGAAACCTATCATCTTGGTATGCAAAAGAAAGTTGCACTGTTACTGGCGATTACTTTGCTCTTTTGGGTGACTGACTCGCTGCACGGCATCAATCCCGCTTGGGTAGGATTAACAACGGCTATCTTGTTATTGCTCCCCAAATGGGGAGTGCTTGAGCCTAAGAGTTTTAATAGTTCAGTGGATTTGTCGACCGTCATTTTTGTCGCGGCGGCCTTAGGTCTGGGAGCATTGGTCAATCATTCCGGGCTCGGCACTGCGCTAGGTCAACTGTTCAGTGAATGGTTACCATTGCAGCAAGGGGCATCGTTCCTGAATTTTATGTCGTTATCGTTAATCGCGACGCTAACAGGATTAGTGGCAACGGTTCCAGGCGTGCCGACTGTGTTATCCCCCATGGCAGCAGACTTTGCCAATGCAACTGGCTTCTCCACTCCTGCGGTATTAATGACGCAGGTGATCGGTTTCTCAACCGTGATTTTTCCTTATCAGGTGGCTCCTTTGATTTTGGCGATGCAATTATCCCAAGAGCCATTAACTAAACTACTTCGTATCACCTTACCTCTAGCGGCAATAACTCTAGTTGCACTTATTCCACTGGATTATCTGTGGTGGCTATGGCTCGGTTGGATTAACTAAAATTGCGTTAACTAAATTAAATGGACGAAACGCTCACTCTTGCCGATATTCAAGCCGTCAAGGGTGCTTTAGAGCAGCCATCATCAATTGCTCAGCACTCGACAGCGCTTGGGTCGATAACACAACTCTCCCCACATAAATTCTTTCGATAAGCTTCATAGTTAGACTATACTGTTTATATGTACAGTATATTGTGATTTATTATTATGATGATCCTAGGCCGCTTCGCCAAACATACCCAATATCGGCTCTCGCTATTTAGCTCCTTGATTGCCGCAGGATTTCCGTCACCGGCCCAAGACTATGTAGAACAAACATTAGATCTCAATGAGTTATGCATCAAACATCCTGCCGCCACGTTTTTTGTCAAAGTCCAAGGGGATTCGATGATCGAAGCGGGGATTTTCTCCGGTGATATTTTGGTGGTGGATCGCTCACTACAGCCAGCCCACGGTGATACCGTTGTCGCAGCGGTGAACGGTGAGTTTACCGTAAAGCAATTACAGCTACGCCCTGTGGTGCAATTGCTACCACGTAATGCCTTATTCTCCCCGATCGCCATCAATGATGAGTCTGAGTTAAACATCTTTGGGGTAGTGACCAACGTGGTGAAAAAGCTCAAATGACGCCCTCACTATTCGCCCTCGTCGATTGCAATAATTTTTATGCCTCCTGTGAGCGGATGTTTAGGCCGGATTTGGTTGGTAAGCCGATTGTGGTGTTATCCAATAACGATGGCTGCGTCGTCGCCCGCTCCGTAGAGGCAAAACAACTTGGCATCAAGATGGCGGTGCCTGTATATCAAATAGCAAACCAACTCCGCCAGCATCAGGTTGCGGTATTCTCCTCCAACTATGAACCTACAGTTGGGAATTTTTTTAGATGCCACATGTTGGAATTTTTCATGATAAATAAATTAGACGAAGAGAAGAGAGGTAGTTACAGTTTTACTGTTTGTCTGGATATCTTGAAAAAGTAGATGGATGAACGCGTACCCCTTGGGGCAAGGCTTATCAGTGTGAATAACGGATGATTTAGGTGTTAATATGATTGAGCAGAATAAGTCGTTTCCAGATGACTTCGGTTTTGACTACTGTCTTATATGGATTAATAGTGATAAATATCCCTCATTTATCAGTAAGCCACACCCTGACACTGACGAAATCATCCATGACGTTAGGGATAACTCAAAACCGTTTGCTCATGAACTTCCAATTTTAATAGATCTCGATGGCATCAATGTGGTGCCGGTTAATCTATATCTTCACTCTTTGTTGGCAGACCCTGATATATCCTCAGATAAAACAATTCAATCTCATGCAGTTGCGCTATTGAGCTTCTATCGGTGGCTGAATACGGAAATCCCCGAACATACTCACCCAAGGACAGGACTGCTGGTTGATAAAAAATGTCCGTTAACAATATATGACTGCACCGACAAGGTAGAGGAAAGTCCAATCGTGAGATATCGAGACTATTTACTGGAGAACCTTTATACCAGGGATGAAAATGGAAAAGTTGGTGGTTCTCCAAGTACAGCTTCTAACTATGTTTTGAAAGTTGTTAATTACTTCATCTTCCTTCATCGCCAGAGGATCATTTCAATCAGCAAAACCTTTCGACCATTTGAGTTTAAGGCAAAGACTGTTCGCATAAGCAGCAAAGGAAAGAGATCTCAGCATGAAATGCTCTCACATCTTAACCGCTATCACAGTAAGGAGATTACTGTATATACCACAGGTCTCACTAGACCATTTAAAAGCATCAAAAAACCTCAAGAAGCTGATCTCAGAGAGATTAATCCACTTCGTGAAGATGAAAAGCAAGAGCTTTATAAATACCTTGATGTTGGAAACTCGACTGATACTAAAGCCCTCATGCTGTACGTAAAGACTGAAACGGGATTGAGATTGGAGGAATTGATAACATTTCCAGCCTCTGTCGTGGACAAGCCAAAAGCTAAAGTAGTTAAAGTGCAAATTGGTGAGAACATTAACGGTTGTTTAACCAAATTTAAAAAAAACAGATCAATTGAAATCCCAGCTAAGGTTATGGAACTGCTGTACGAGTACAAATTGAGTAAGGCGAGAAAGAAGGCTATTCAAAACGGACTACTTCGCCATAACCACTTATTCGTAAAATCAAATGGCAATATCTATGCTCCAAACACCATTCAAAAGTATGTGGAAACTATCCGTAACGATTTAGCACACTGTGGGCTTGATATTTATTTTTCCTCTCATGATTTACGTGCCACTTTCGCAACCGACTGGCTGTACGGCAAACACATGGAAACAGCTAAGCCCTTCGAAGCCTTGTTACAGGAGTTGGCTGATTTGATGGGGCATGAAAGCACATCTACCACACAAAAATACGTTAACTATATGAATGACAATAAAACATGGTTGGAATTCTCTCAGCGTAAAAATGAATTCGCACAACAATCGTTGAGGTGATTACATGGCCAAAAGTCGATTAGCAGCATCAAGAAATCAAAATAAATTACCCACTCCGCCGATTACTAAGAATAATGTTACTTCATTAGATTTGAACGTTGATATACGGCCAGAAGGGAAGCTGAACAGCACAAAACACAATTTTCTTTATTGGTGTCATGAACAGTGTGATCCAAAAAAACCATTAGCTAAACCCTCTCGATTAGAAAAAATGCAAAAGCTAAAAAGATGGGTTGATCAAGAGAAGAAAAATGAAACCAATGCATGGTCTCTAGTGGTTAAATTAAGCGCCTTAAAGGCTTATATAGCATTTTGCGACATTAAGAAGTTCGCCCCTTTTAGTCAGGCTGGATACCTTTCTTACGCTGGTAACTCTGGAGAGTTACGGCGCTTAGTTGATATTGCTAATGAGCCTAAAAAATATCAGTTTCAGTATCATAATGGCGAAGAGTTTGGTTTGTTGGAATTTTCAGCTCTTCAAAAAAAGATGAATCTCGACTCGCTACTTCCAATACTTGGTTTTGATGTGTCAGACATGCAAGCCACGCTCAAGAGCTTTAATGGTGAGATTGTAGATTTTGCTACACAACCTTATACATCAAGAGAATGGTATGCACTAGTTAGACGCACTCAGCTTCTCTTTTTCTCTTTGGCAACTCAACTTATTGCATATAAAGAAGAAAATCCTGATTCTCCACCACCTCAACACCTCGATAATATTGTGGTTGAAAGAAAAGATAACCGTGACATCACGATTACACTTGGGAGAAAAAATTGTTCAGCGTTAGATGGCTTAGCGAGTCCTTTTAATCAATGTATGGCAGCAGCTTACACTCTGTTTGCCTATTACACTGCATTTAACGACTCAGTGATTAGACAAGTTCGCCACCCAATTAAATTTGTTACGCCAAATAAAGATGGTCGGACATCAAAAGTTGCTCAAGTCCGCGCTTATAAAGGCCGCGCTTCAAAAGATGTAAAAGCGTTATTTTCAGGCACTGAGGAAAACTCTCATCCCGAAGCCAAAGACGATGAAGCTGGGTTTATTGTCGCTGACATCAATAAGCGCGACTCTGTCGGAGAAGCTGACGGAATCACCTTTCTTCGAGCACTCGAACTCCTCTCGAAAACCTACAGCGAAGACCCTTATGACACTCTGATATATTTCCTCAATAGCGAAGGTGATAAAGGAAAAGTTGATGTATCTGGAGCTTCATTCCAATTATCAAAGAACCTAAATTTGCTTTCTGAGAGCAGAGCTGATTTGATCGACCATCTAGTAAAAACCTATACCGACATTGTTGAAGATCAAAAGATGACCACGTTTAACAAGATTAAACGAGATGATGGTGTACACACGATGGAATCAAATGTCACCGTTCTTAATAAGCAAGTTGTAACAATAAGAACAATGCCGATTGCTTACGCAGCGCTGTCATGTATGACTGATGTTTCACTGCGGAACGCGCTGATACCACTTAATTATTCAGAGAAAGATTTCGATGGAGCGATCACCGTTTCTTTCAAATACGCTGATGGCTCGTTAGGTGAGTTCATTATTGCAGCTAAATACAGACATTTTCTTCAATTGGTCGAACGTTATGCTGCGACCAGAAACCCTTTACCTAGAAAAAATTATGGTTTTGGTGGGGGGAGTTCAACAACCAGACTGCCGTACTTACTACCGCTGGGTGGTAAGCATGTTACTTATCAGTGGTCAGAGGGTGAGGTTCCGATTCGCAAAATTCTATTAAATTTATGTGGTATTGGTCGCGGTGATTACTTTCTAAATATTACCGCCAGTAGGATTCGTATTACTCATTCTAACTTAGAGTATAAAGCAGAAGAAAAAGGGTGGACAGCCCGAAAAATTTTGCAGCACAATATTGAAACAACGGAAAGACATTACCCCAACGGTCACCCTGTTTCAAACAACAGGCAAATGTCACAAGGGATGATGGGGTTAGTCTACATAGCCCAAGGTAAGAGCCGCAGTGAAGCTATAGAATCAGTTAAGAAAGAATTGGAAATTCCCATCTTAGAATACGATGTTTGGAAACAACGTAATGCTCCTACAAACCCCAATGGCATTAGCTGCGACGGGGAAATCGATTCGGTGTCCGAGAAAGATTGGCACTATGCAGCACGCAAGTTCGCAGAAAAAAAAGGGATTATTGAAGAGGGTCAAGATATTACCTGCTATCAATACGATCTTTGTGTCTTTTGCAGAAGTGCCAAACTCGTTGATGATCCCTACGCTATTTATAAACTATTGAGCTTTCTCGATGCGTTAAGTGAAGCTATTGACCAATACCCAGAACGCGCTTCGGTAATTCAATTAAAGATAAATCGCTTTCAAGCTAACCTTGACGGCCTCCCATTAGAAACCATTGAACAAGCTGAGTATTTGCTCGAAGAAAAAGGGCGTTATCCACTTTTCAACTCGTTATCTTCCATTTCCCAATTTCTATAAGGACTATATCTATGCTGTCTTTTGAAAACTCACAAGATATGGATTCAACCTTAGATACCATGCGTTCGATTGGTGATAGAGGCGACTATTTACAACAGGAACTTCTCCCTGCACTACTGCGAGGCGATTGGGAAGAGTTAAATAAAATGGTGGTCTATCAAGATCAAAAAAAGACCATCTTGTTTGGCGAGGATATATGGGCGTTTAGATATTCTGACTACAAAGGGAGTGGGATCGCGAACTTGATTTTTAACATTGAGCCAAAGCAAGAAGAAAATGTCATTGTACTTCATCAAAAAGGGCGTCACATGCTTAATCAAATGAAGTGCGTAGCATTAGCAGAGATGTGGTTTTCTGTTAAACATACAGAACTGGCTTCAATTAATAATAAAAAAAACTCTCTTCGAAAGGATATTGCTCAGCTAATCAAACGTGGCATCAATTCGTTTGAGGAATTGAATCAAGAATATTTAGAAATTTTGGTTTCTGAGGGATGGTATGATATTTCTAGAAGCTATTGTTTTATAGGGTTGAATAACCTTGTCCACTTGAAAGGGCTGCTGCCTTTCAAGGTCAACTTTTCACATCAAACCCATAAGATACATAACGTGAGTTCTGATGCGCAAAACGGAAAAGTGGTGATTCCCCCACGAATCTATTTTGCGGCATTAAAAGAGTACAGTGAAGACATCGTAAAAGCCTACGGGTTAAGAGATGAAATAGAACAAGCTGTTGAGCAGATGATTTCGCTTTATGAGAATGAATTAGAAAGAAAAATCCTGAGGATTAGAAAAGGCTATGGCCATAAACCTAGTGACAGCTACGTAAAACCATGGGAACAATTTACGCAGGCGCTCAACAAAAATGGAATAACCTTAGTGGATAAAGGTGAGGATTCTCGGTGGATGCAAATATTTACATCTATTCAACCCCGCATTCAAATAAGCGGAGAACGTCTTAGAAGTTTCAGAGCACACATTGGCAACACTTATTATGGCTGGGGTGATTTTAGGCGATATTTGAAGAGCCTAAATACAGAATCCTCATGGCTTTGTCTGGCATTGTCTGGAATGCGCGTAGACGAGCTGTACAAAATAAGCCCTGTTTACGGTGCACAAAGAATGACTTTCGATAAAAATGGCTGTGAGTCGGAAACTGGCAAGGAAACCATTGACTTTTTAACTACACGTCAATCAAAGATTACGCTCAGTAGTCAAACCAAAAATGACACGTTTGTAACCACGCAAGCTGGCTGGAAAGCATTCCATATGCTGAATGCAATTAATACGCCCTATCGCAAAAGATTTGAAAAGAAATATAATCATCGAATGTTTGCAAACTTGAAGGACATCGCTTTTCCCAACCCTATAGGAAAGAGCGCATTGCACACTGTAATTAATACGACGTTTAACCGCGATAAATTTGATTTTACACTTACAGCCGAAGATATGGCGGATTTACAGACCTCAGACCCAACCCAAACATCTTTTAATCAGGGCGATAAATTTCACTTCTCTCCACATCAGACACGGCGCTCCCTCGCATACTACCTAATTGGATATGAGCTGTGTTCTTTCCCTGCCTTGAAGCAGCAATTTTCGCATTTGTCGATGGCGATGACGCGATGGTATGCCCGAAATGCCTATTCATTTGAAAAACTATACAGCGAAATACAAAAAGAACGTGTCACACAACAAGCTGAGATATTTGCTCGCATATATCAAAAAATGGCGAATGGTAAGCGTATCGCAGGTGGTAAAGGTCAAGCAGCAGTTGCTGAAATTAGTCGCCAAGGTGAAAGTTATTTTGAAGATGGAGTAAGCAAACGCAAGCTATCAATTGACTACTGGATAGATCGATTGACCAACGGAAAAGAACACTTACATGCTATTGCTCCTGGGATGTATTGTACTAATACTCAATGCTCAATGCGTATCAATATTGATTTAAGTGAATGTGTAGACTGCGAATATGATTTTATTGAAAACGCTGTTTATGCCGAATCCTCCCGCATGGACGCAATGCGCAACATTGAGTTTTTAAAAGAAAACAATGAATTAAATTCCAGTTCTGCAACCAAATACTTGATGCAGGTAAAAGCTGCGGAAGCGATCATGGATGATCTAGGGTTTAAATATGAAAAGTATGAAATTGCAGAAGATGTGCTGAATTTGGTTATCGACACGACAATGGAGGTGTAAGGCATGGCAGACAAGTCTGGATTCAGCTCCACAGAAAGGCAGCTAAGAGACGCATTGGCGCGACTTGTTGATCAAAAGCCGATTAACAAAGAGTTGAAACAAAAACTTAAAGCTAACAAGCTTAAAATTGTTGTTTCTAATGTTGAAAAAGAAGCAGGGTTATCAAATGGATCGGCCAGGCGCTATCCAGAAATAAAAGCGCTGATCGAAGGTGCTGAAGCAACGCGTATTCATGGTGCAAGCAATGTGTCCGATAATGTAGTTCGCGGTCACCCTCTCCACATAAAGGCTAAGGGAGACTTAGACAATGCCAAAAAAGAAATCAAAAAGCTCAATGAAGAAATTGAAAAGAAAGAACAAAAGCTTGGAGATTATAAAAAACGCTTAAAGTCTCAAGCTGTGAGAATGCACGAAGTGACCGTTGCAATGTGGAAACATATACCTGAAGAATGCAAGCATATAGAGTTAATGATCGATTGGAAAAAACGGGGGCAACAAGCAACGTTCTAGAATTCAAAAAGAGAGAAGAATTTGATTAGCTATGAGGCCTATTTTCTTGGTTGAATTGTACTAGTCTAGACTCAGCTCGCCAAATTCAAATCACGATGCAACCGATCCGAAAGGTTGCTCTGGCTCTCTTCTGCCCCATTGTGAGCTATGACCGATTAATCACTCAGTGCACAGAGGATAATTTGACTTACATTTAGTCATTCCAAAAATATGGAAGTAAAGTCAGATTACACCTCTATCTAAGTGACCAAATTTAGCGTACCACTACAATACTTACTTATTATGTGAGAGTTGGAATTTAGGCTTTTATTGATAATGTTGCACCAAAAGCAATTAGACCCAATCCACACGCCTGATTAATTCTATGAACAAACTTTTGAATTATGTGACTCGCGTGTACAGATGTGACTAGGTAAGCGACTATACAAAACCAAGCCATATGTAGAAGTGCAATGTAAACGCCATAGCTAATAACGAAAGACATACCTTCATTATTGGCTGAGATTAGTTGGCTAAAGACGCTTAGAAAGAAAAGCATTGTTTTAGGATTCAATACATTACACAAAAAACCTTGAAATATGTACTTTCGAGCATGTGTGGGTTGGTCTGTTGAGTTTTCATAGTCTAATTTCAACTTAGAACTGACTAACCCTGTTACACCGAGATAAATTAAATACGCCGCACCAATGTACTTCACTATGCTAAATAAAACCGCATTCTGAGAAACTAAGTGACTAATCCCTATCACTGAATAGGTAATATGCACACAAACACCAATCCCTATCCCAAGAGCCGTTAATATGCCCGCTTTTCTGCCAAAAATTGCACTGTTTTTAAATACTAAAACAAAGTCAGCACCAGGGCTTACTACGATTAAAAGCCCAAATACTGCAAAACTTAATAACTCCATTTTCTATCCTAACTGTTCATGATTTTAAAATAATTGTATAGATTTATTGGTAAGTTATAATCGAAAAAAAGGCATCCTAAATGTGAGAAAAAGTCACAGATGAGACATTTAAAAGCATTCTATGTATTTCATATTACGGCAGAGTCATCGAGTTACAGTAAGGCAGCAGAAAGACTTCATATCACTCACGGAGCAGTGAGTAAGCAAATTAAATTGCTAGAGAGCCATTTGTCGAAGTTACTGTTTTACAAACAAGGTAGAGGAATGCGTCTCACGCAAGAAGGTGAGCTACTCAAGCTGTACACTGATATTGCGTTTAATGCTCTAGATAATGGAGTTAAGAAGCTAACGAGGGAAAGCAATAAGCATCTTGAAGTTTCCTGTAAGCCCACATTAACTATGCGCTGGCTGATGCCTAGGCTGGCCAGTTTTTTCCAGCTTACGGGTATTGATGTTCGACTATCAACAGCAGGAGGGCCTGTGGATTTATGTGAAACAGGATTATCTTTAGCCATCCGGCGTGATGACTTCGATATTAGCCCCAGAATATACGACACACAACTTAGTCAATGAGTGGGTTGGCCCTGTTTTTTCCCCTGAATATTGGAACAAAGCTCAGCACAACTTAGATGATATCGTTTTGCTTCATAGTGAAACGAGACCTTCTGCATGGTCAGATTGGTCATCACGTTCAACACATGCCTTTAATATCAATAAGTCTAAATCCTTTGAGCATTTTTATTTCTGCTTACAGGCGGCAGTTGACGGTTTAGGGGCTGCTATAGGGTCATATCCTCTGATAATCGATGACTTGAAAAACGGGAGGCTGGTGGCTCCATTTGGATTAACTCAATCTGGACATCGTTATGTACTGCTCAGCCACACAGAAAGACTAGGAAGCAATGAATTGGAGTTTTTAAACTGGTTAGAAAAGACAATGTCCTTATGCCAGCCTGAAACTCTTAGTTCATAATTGTAGTGGGTTAGTGAATTTGGTCCTTTAGCAAGAAGTGTAGACTTTATGTTATGGCAATTAAAGAACTCTACAAATACAAAGCTGCTAAGTGATACTTTGTTCTGAGTTTAGTCTGAGTCGATTTTAAGAGTGAAACATTAAAAACTAATAGATATGTGACTGTTTATGCACATTGTGCTGCATAAGCTTAGTTTGAGACAAGTTTGTCACGATAATGCGCAAAACACATCGTTTAAGCGCTATAACTCACGAAAACTGCACTTTAACAGTTATTAAAGTGCACATCTTTTTCAAATCAGCACTGGCAATAAAATTCGTATAGCTTCTATCAAGCTGACCAATTGAATTAGAACACCACAAGTTGACCAAATTTTAGTAATGATACAAAGTGGCTACTGTAACGGTGGTGTTTTATACATTGTTCATGACATTGTATTTATGGAAGTGAAACTCCTAAGCTAGTTAGTGTCTCTGTTGTCATGGTCCCCGTCATCTTCAGTCCCATATCCTTTTGGTATGATTTCAGTGCTAATGAAGTACTAGGTCCCATTAGTCCATCAATCGCTCCTATGTTGTAACCATTTCTGAGAAGTACGATTTGAACTCTCATTACTAATGCTTTCAGTGTATCACTACTGCCTTGATAAGACGGGGTATCTGATACAGAACTGTTTTGAGCTGCTGAGCTGGGATATGTCGGAGTATTTGGCTGTGTATTAATAGGGCTAGGTGTGGATGGATATGAACTCGTTCCAGTCCTAGATGAGTAATGAGATCTGTGGCTTGAGTGAGAACGGTGGCTGGAATGAGAACGATGACCTGCATATAAGTTTTCACTGTTTGCGTTTATTTGCATGTCAAAACTGACCAAGCGGTTCAATTGAGCGCTATCAATGTCTGCCATTGTCACTGACGGAATAGCGTACGCCTGAGGAACCAATAATGTACTTCCGCCTATAGAAGCAACTGAAATTGTTGGAAGGATTCCTGTAATTGATCGCCAGATTTTATTAAGTTCTAACCACATTTTCTGCTCTCCTTTCTAACTGAATGGGCACAACATTTTGCTCACTAAATCGCTGAGTATGAGATTTAAAAAAACCACAGCAAAGATCCTGTTCTTCGCAGTATTCGCATTCTTTCCTAGAGCTGTTTTTCCAATCGGAGATGCTTTGTACTGCGATAGAACGCAGTGATTTGGGAACATGGCATCGTGGAATGTTATAAAGGACGGTATCTAGCCCTGAGCTTAGTAGAACATGTGTTCCTTCGAGTAATTCTTCTTGGTATTCATTTAAATCACACCATACGGCTTCATAATTTGTTCTGGCGAATCCGGTTGGTTCTAATCCCATTAAGGCGACAGTGGATACAAATGGAAGGTTCCTAACAATAAACTCTGATAGCTCTACTATGTTTTCTATGATTGGTCGAGTTAGTACAACCCTTAGCTCTATTTGTGCTCCGACATGCCCAAGATTGTAGAGCCCATGCATGGTTTTATTGAATGAGCCTAGAACTTGTGTGTGGTAATCATGTTGTTGAGGAGTAGAACCATAAATTGGAATTCCCCATACAATTTGTTGATGGCCTAACTGAATGATCTGCTCGACATAGTGATATTCTTCAAAAGCACTCCCATTGGTCAGGATATGCAATTGCGTTGATGGCAGAGCTTTTTTGGCATGCTCAAGCAGTTTTAGAAATCCGTCGCGTTGCAATGTCGGCTCGCCACCGCTAATACCTAAAACAGGGATATCTCGGTCAATGAGTTCCAGTAGCTGATGGCACTCCTCAAAACGCCAGCCATCATCTAGCACTTTTGGCGGCTGGGAGCACATGATGCATTGGTGGTTGCATCTCTCTGTGACAAAAAGCAGATTCGCAGTGCTTTTACGACGATACAGAATATCAACTCTATTCTCGTTTAATACAATCACATCTCCAGTAGAGATGACTTCAGGATGCTCCAGTTTACTGATAACCGGAATGGTTAGATTACTTGGTATGCCACCACATTGTATAGCAACAGCTCCCCAATCTAGACTGAGTAACTCTCTTTGGTTTGGACCATAATTTGGCAGAAGCAGGCAATGTCTGTTATCGCATATGCCGCTAGACACAAATTCATCCAGTCCTATGACTTTTAACATCTTCGAACCATTGAATGCATTGATCTCTGCTCTCGTTTTTAATGGGATCACTTTATTCATTTGTCAGCCCCTCTTCGGCTCTCTGACAGAGACTATGTGGCAACCAGCTATTGAAGACAGTACGATTAGATTTGTCTTGCAATAAATTGAATACATATCGATAAAGAAACTTTTGCTTTGCACAGAAAGCACTAAATGTTCGATGACCAATCATGTCGCCATAACGAGAGTAATTTTGTATTGGATTCGCTCCGCAGTAAGGTAAATATGCGCAATCAGAGCATCCTGGCAGGGCTTCAGCAATCCCAGCGTGTAAGATAGTGTTCAACACACTTGATGACATCAGGTCTTGGTATGATTCATTAACCGAACCAAGTGCGAGTGATTCGTCGCCCATTTCAACCAGCATTCTAGACTCATCCGATGGATACACTTTTCCATTGTAGTTGTATACCAAGACTCCTGTACCGTCTCCGCATGGCGAACGCATATCGACATATCCAGTTGCCTGTGGCGTCAGGATATTGTTTAACGCTAAAGCTGCGTTTACTTCATCTAAACGATAGCCTTGCTGATTGATTTCTATGATGTACTTAAGCGCTTGCTCATAGAATTTATTAAAATTTTCAGATGAGTAACCTACCTTGTTTTCTTTCTTCACTGCGAACCCGTACATGTTCAAGGGGCGTAGAAAAATCGAGTGAAAACCAAGACGTACATACTCATCGATAATGGTTTTTATCGCAGTTAAACTACTACGAGTGATAGTTGTCATTCCTGCTATTCTGTCATGTCCCAGAACACTCCTAGCCATTTCAAGACCATGCATTGTCTTCTCATAACTATTTGAGCAACTATTTGGCCGGTTGAGTTGGTGTAACCATTGAGGACCGTCGACCGAAGTAGAAATATGAACGTTATGGAGGTGGAAAAATTCGAGCATTTCCATGTCTATATTTTGCAGGCTCGTAGCTACAACAAACTGCAAATTTTTTTGTTCAGTTATATTAAGTTCTATGCAGAGTTCAATAATGTACTTTAGTACGTCATAGGCAAGTAGTGGTTCTCCACCTTGGAATTCGACCGTTAGATTTTCTGCTGGTGACTCAAACATGCGCAACACGGCCTGCTTTGCGATACTAAGTGGCATGTCATACTTAACTGCATCAGGGCTTCTTCGTGTTACTTGGCAATATTCACACGAGTTTTCGCACCTGAGTGTTAAAACAAAAATATGTAGCGCTGGACCATCAAACAGAAATGATTTTCTTGCCCTATATTTTGCACTGAAAGCTCTCAGCGCAAAGTTGTTCTTTTCACTGTAAACAAATGATTTAGATTCAAGATTCTGAAAGGTTTTTCCTGATGTGGTTAAGGATCCATCAACTAAGTCATTTAAATCCGCACAATTTAAATAGCAATGTTCGCCAACCTCATTGATGAGTAAAAATCTATCATCATTTATACGTTCAAACCGAAATGGCAGTAAACGATAACTCTGTGATGCAAAAGTTTCTGGAGAAGCTACTCTCATCAGTTCGACGCCCTCAAAGAGTTACTTAATGCAGCACTGATTAATATGTTTTTGATTTTATTAGTTTGTGCTTCAATTTTTTCACGCAATTGATAGTCGATAACCGAAGTTTTCAGATCGTTAGACAATTCATCTGCCGAAGTATTACTGGTAGAATGCACCACTGCGGATACGGTGATTTTATTCTTTTGGGAACTGACATCGAAAACGGCTATATCTGCTAACTGGTAACAGGCCTTAAGAACTGCCTCTTTACTGTAAATATTACAATCAAATGTGATATACACTTCAGGATATTTGGGCATTGATTTCACAATCCTTTGCAGTAGGGGGAAAGCGGTTCTTACCATATAAATTACACTATCGTTAGAGAGCCGTTCTTTACGTAGATCAAAGTTTTACAACTAAATCATTTCTTATTTTTGCTGAAGAAAAATTGAAATCACAAGTTTGTGCCAGATGGCACAAACTTGTAGAGATTCATTTTGATCTGAGTTTGGAGGATTACTGTCGGTGAAAAATAATTTGTTGCTTATTAAATCGGTCGCTCAGGATTTTGCCATATTTTTAGTAATTCGAAACTCAAGGATTAGATTTAGGTCCTAACGCGAAAATGTCCCAAAGCGTGCTGCGTAACGCTTTTAAATCTACAGATTACGCGAATGCTCGAAAGGTGTGCCATGGTGATTGGCGAGACGACCGTCCGCCCCAAGGACGGACTTGCTGCGAGTCGACGAGCGAATGCCATAGCAAGCCTGTGCTAGTGGATACCCGTAAACGCTAAACTTCTAACAACAGAAATTACTGCTCCCCAAACACTACTTTCCAACACATTTCTGTCCAAAAATTAGCTAGTGAATCAGACTTTCCTAGTCTGGTTCATAGGGTAACATCCAGTCATAGATATCAACTAATTACCCTTCAAACGGTATAAAACCGCTACCGCAAAAAAGCAAATTCCTATAGCATCATTTATACCAATTGACACGGATATGGCAGCGGCCAAGTCCGACAAGCGATTTATGCCCTGCAAACAGCGCAGCGCATAAATACTAAGACGTTAGCTTTTTGTAGGGATAACAATGTCAACAACAGCATCATTAAAGTGTAAGTATTGTGAAAAATATAATGAAGTCGATGCGTGTTTTTTTGATGACTTTATGACCAGCAATGAAATTAATCTTTCATTTCATTGCGGAATATGTGGTAAAGATAACATTTATAGCAATCTCACACAGTCAGAACTGGAAGAAATAATTAATCCTTCAAGTGAATTAGTAAGACAGGCGGAATTCTTAGGTATCTCTGCTGCAAAACTTAGTGCATATGTTTATCCTCCGGATGTAATGAAGGAGGCAGATTTAGATAGAAGAAAAATTCGTGGTTTGTCTATAAAAGAGTACCTAAAATCATGTCGTCAGAGCTACCCAAAAAAGGAAGGGCAGAATTGGTGGCTCGTTTATCAATTAAAGACATTAGATGCTGTTGTGCTCTTTCGTAGAGATTTTAAGTCATATAGGCTTCTAGATGGGAAAGGTATATATCTTGAATTTAGAAACATTATAGAATTAGGAGATTACGTACGTGAAAGAATCTAAAAGCACTGCGGGGGCTCGCTGTCTAGGAGCTGTTCACCGTGGTTCTAGACTGTTGCTATGATATTACCAAGTCATCTGCATTGTAGTGATCAATAATCTGTGGGTATTGACCTGCACACCAAGAACCTTGCCCAATATGTGTCCCGCATCAATATGCGCCTACAAAGTTGAGGGATGGATATACAAAAAAATTATGCCGAGGATGTTTAATAACCTCCTCGGCATTTATTATTTAAGAGATAGTGGTTTAAAATCAAGAAGGGAACTATAAAACTCCACAGACAACAATTTATCTTTGAAAGCTTCTGATATTATTATATTAAATGCACCACCCCACTCATACAAACGAAAGGCGTCTAAGTTTTCAGGTATTTTGTCCTTATAGACAACGGGTTCAATAAAAAATCGCCCACGCTTTGATTCCCAAACTTCTGGAATGTAGCCCAGAGGCCAGCGTTCAATTTTAGAACATTCCCAATCAACGCAGTCAGTATAATTAAATACATGCATCAACACATACTTTAAATTGTTATGCCTATTTATAAATGGTATTAACTGGACACCACTAACATTAATATCGTCCTCAAAAAAGACATCCTCATTAAACGCCAATAACCTGGTTCCAACCGAGACCACCGGAGGTGATTTACCTTCTTTTAAGGCATTGAAATATAAAACACCTTTGAATCCAGATTGAATCGCAGATAGTTTCACATCACTTAATTCATTTCCTTCGCCATCTATAAAAAATGAACTAGGATTCATATAATTCATCCATTTTTTACTTTCCGAATTTATACCTAATTTATAGTAATTCATTACTTGTTAACCTTCGTCAATATGTTAGTGCCAGCAGTAGTATCATTAAACTAGGATCCTATCTCTAAGCGCGGCGCCGCCTTCATTAAAGAAGGGAGATATTTATTAGACTCCTTTGTACAGCCGAATGTGTTTCCCAGCGCTGTTATCAATGTCGCTTTATCCATAACTGGCAACACGATCCCTGAATCACTCGAGTTTATAAAAAATAAGGTGATAACACTAGATTCTGAAGAGAACAATTTTTCAGTGTTATTAGAAATGTCCCCCGCATTTTTCTGGCATTTCTTATGGATATTTCTGGCCATTTCATGGCCAGTTAGCATCGTCTTACTTACGGGTTCTATCCTATTTGTACTCGATTCAAGAGTTACTCGCCATTCCCTCACCGATGACATTGTAGTGGAATAGAGAAAGAAGAGTTTTTCTTAGTTTATCAGCCAGTGATGTGCCGAGAACGGTAAAGCTAAGGGAGTCGAGGCATTAATACGTTGGCAACACCCGCAAATGGGCTAGTGCGACCTGATTTGTTTATTCCCATTGCCGAAGAGGACAAATTAATTGTTCCATTAACTAACTATATTTTTGAGCGGGCATTAAAAGATTTTACTGATATGAAGGTTGACTCGGGCTTTAGGATTGCGTTCAACGTGGCGCCAGCGCATTGAAAGCTTACGCCAGTTGGGGATTTTAATGGCTATCGATGACTTTGGTACTGGGCAAACAACCTTATCTTTGTTACAAACCATGCCATTGGATTACTTGAAAATCGGTAAGACGTTACTAAAGAATAGCTAATCCGAATCTGGCTAAGAAGAGCCAATTATCTAACAAGGTTTTGTCCAAAAGTGTGTTGCGTATGTCTTTTAAATCTACAGGTTACGTGAATGCACGAAGGTGAGCCATGGTGATTGGCGAGACGACCGTCCGGGGCGGTCGAGCATCCACGGACGGACTGGCTGCGAGTCGGTGAGTGAATGCCATGGCAAGCCTACATGCGTAGATACCAGCCAACGCTAATCCCCTAAAACCAAAACCCAAAGTCGCAGCCACCCTAGACTACTTTCCTACACATTTAAGTCCAAAACCAATACAGTCGATTTTATAATCTAGAGCCCTCAATATGCCCTACTGAAATATATACCCATAGTCACACTCATATTCAGAGTCGCAATGTGCGCGGCATGAAGTATTAAAAGCCAAACCATAAGGCGGAATAGCCGATGAGACAAACCCACTCCCCTCTTAAATATAAAAAGAGGAGTGATACTTTTATTCAATCGATATAAATCAAGCCAACTTAAAGGCTTTTATTTTGGGGAGATGGGCGGCGAGTTGGGGGAATTTGTGGGGTTGAACGTCATCCCAATCAATCGAATAATAGGGGCTTAATTCACTGGCGAGTTGCTGATTATCGAACATCTCATCATTAACCGAAAATATACACATGGCCTTTTGAGTATTCTTTTCACGAAATTGCGACACGCACTTATTGGCAATGTCGGCATATTCTTCTGGGCGGTCAATCTTGCCCTGCATATTATTTTCTGGGTGCAAATTAGGGTTAATCAGCACAGATTTAAGACCATTTAAAAATCCAATCCGCTCGGCCCAATAAGCGCCGAGTCCCACGCCAACCATTAACGGCGCGGGATCGTCGCAATGCTGCATTTGCTTAGCGACTTCCTTGAGCAAGTGTTGCATGTCGTGCTTAGGGTGCAAGGTGCTGTAACTGATCAAACGCACATCAGGGTCAATAAATTGCAACTGACGCATTTTTTCGTGATTACCTGGGCTAGTAGCATCAAATCCATGAAGATAGAAAATCATATCAAGGCCTTTTAATCATTTTTGATTACAGTGAATTAACTAACCCTAGCAAAAGAGTGATCTCACACCTTGCGCTACATCAAACTTTCGCCTGTTGAGCCAAACAAATTTGCTCGGCAAGCTGCTTGGCATTTTCCCAACGGGCCGTATTATCGAGCGCAGCTGCCGTTTGCGCAGCATTGGGTTTAAGTAAACTCGCAGGATACTGTGGCGCGCTCGCAGGCCAAGTAAAGCCATCGAGTAGCGACATTACGCCCGCATTGTCATTACACACTAAAATCATGTCGCAACCTGCGGCTAAGGCGGCGCTGGCCCTTGCACGGTAATCGCCCGCAAATCCTGCGCCTTGCATGCCAAGATCGTCAGAGAAAATCACCCCGTTAAAGCCAAGTTCTTTACGCAGCACTTGTTTTAGCCAGTATTCAGAGAAGCCCGCAGAGTTAGGGTCGACTTTAGGGTAAACCACGTGCGCGGGCATCACGCCTAATAACTTTTCTTTTGCGATCAATTCTTTAAACGGTAGGATATCCTTTGCAAAAATCGCCTCAGCATCGCGATCATCAATGGGTTTCTCGTAGTGCGAATCCGCCACTACACTGCCGTGCCCGGGGAAATGTTTACCCACGGCGCCCATGCCAGCTACGGCCATGCCAGCAATAAAGTTTTCGGCCAGTGTAATCACCTCGGCGGGCTCTGGGCTAAAGCTGCGTTTACCTATGACTTGGCTCACGCCGTTTAAGTCCAATACGGGCGCGAAACTTAAGTCGATATCGCAAGCCAGTAATTCAATCGCCATCAAGAAACCGAGCTCACAGGCCCAACGCTTGGCCAATACCATATCGCCCTTTGCTGCGGGTAAAATGTCGCCCATGGCGGGAATAATGGTAAAGCCATCACGGAAGCGTTGTACTCGGCCACCCTCGTGATCGACGGCGATTAATATTTCTGGGCGTATTTGGCGTATCTGTTGTACCAGACGGATCAACTGATCACGGCTCGAAAAATTGCGGGAAAATAGGATTAAACCACCCACCTGTGGATGGCGTAGCATCTCAGATTCAGCCTCACTGACGTCCAACGACAGTAAATCCAACATTAAATAGCTCATACTTCTCCCTAAAAATATTCATTAAGACTCAAAAAATAACCACTCAAGCCATAAGTAGTCCACGCTCACAAAAAAGCTAAAAAAAGCGAGCCACCTACCCTTGTAGCGCTATCGAAGCCTGTATTCTTGGCCATAAAATGGCCTGTAAAAAAGTCCCAATTAAGTTCAGCTTATCCGAACTATTACGAATAAAAAAAACTAATGTGAATTGTCACACTAATCTATGGGATACTGGCGTTAGAGTATCACACAAGCAGATTTCGCATGAAAGAACGCCGCCACTGACCAGAGTACACGCGCAAGATTAGCGTGCTTCAATCTGCAGAGCGAGCAATCCCATGCACTCAGACTAAAATAATAAACAAGACACAACAGGACTTCTATCATGATTAGCGTATTTGACATGTTCAAGATCGGCATAGGTCCATCGAGTTCACATACCGTCGGCCCAATGAAAGCGGGCAAAATCTTTATGCAAAACCTGACTGACTCAGGACTCGTGACCCAGATTGATGAATTAAGAGCCGAACTCTTTGGCTCCCTCGGCCAAACAGGCAAAGGCCACGGCACGGGCAAAGCAGTGATTTTAGGCTTAATGGGTGAAGATCCAGAAACCGTGGACACTGACAGTATCGACGGTATTTTAGAACACGTCTCCAAGGACGAAACCTTAACGCTGCACTGTGGCAAAGTAGTTAAGTTTACCCGTGAGCAAGGCATTACCTATCACAGACGCAAAACGCTACCTGCGCATGCTAACGCCATGACCTTGTACGCTTACTGTAAAGGAGAATGCATTTTTGATCGCACTTACTACTCAGTGGGTGGCGGCTTTATTTTAGATGAAGATGAAATTAGCCAACGTAATGCCTCACCAGCCTCACAAATTGAATCGGCTCCTTTTGATTTTGTGAGTGCGGCTCACTTACTGGAATTATGCGGCGAGCAAGGTCTCAGCATTTCTTCTTTAATGATGGCGAACGAACTGAGTTTAGCCACTGAAGATGAAGTCAAAGCCAAGCTGTGGAATATTTGGCAAACGATGAAAACCTGTATCGAACGCGGTTATCAGAAGGAAGGCATTTTACCTGGCGGCCTAAAACTGCGTCGTCGTGCACCTGCACTGTACCGTCGTTTGAAAGCCGAAGGCCGTAACAATGTCGATCCATTAACCGCTATGGATTGGGTCGATTTATTCGCCCTGTCGGTCAACGAGCAAAATGCGGCCGGTGATCGCGTCGTCACTGCGCCAACAAACGGTGCTGCGGGAATTATTCCTGCCGTTTTATGCTATTACGATACCTTCGTACAAGAAGTGGATATCGATGTCTGCGCCCGTTATTTATTAACTGCCGCTGCAATTGGTATTTTGTACAAGAAAAATGCCTCAATTTCGGGCGCCGAAGTCGGTTGCCAAGGTGAAGTGGGCGTGGCCTGTTCTATGGCCGCTGGCGCACTGACTGAAATCATGGGCGGTACGGTTGAGCACGTTGAAAACGCGGCTGAAATCGGCATGGAACATAACTTAGGTCTAACCTGCGATCCTGTGGGCGGCCTAGTGCAAGTGCCTTGTATCGAACGTAATGCCATGGGCGCGATTAAAGCGATTAACGCCTCTCGTATGGCCCTGCGTGGCGACGGTAACCATAAGGTTTCACTGGATAAAGTGATCAAAACCATGATGGACACCGGCAGAGATATGCGCAGTAAATACAAAGAAACCGCCAAAGGTGGCCTAGCAGTCAACATTGTTGAGTGCTAAGTGCTGAGTGTTAATTCACTCTCGTTAATCGCTTAAATCGCACCATAAAAAATGCCGCAACTCAGTGAGTTGCGGCATTTTTGTTTTAGCGCATCGACGTGACTGCCGAATCGGCTATTTATGGCTTAAAGTACAAGCTATGGAACTTAAGGTGCTCTTCAATAAAGCTCGCGATGAAGTAGTAGCTGTGATCGTACCCCGCTTGCATCCGCACATCCAAGGGATAACCCTTGGTATGGGCGATATCCACCAGCGATTGTGGCATCAATTGGGTGTCTAAAAAGCTGTCAGCTTCACCTTGGTCAATCAGTACTGGCACTTCGCTAATCGCGAGCTTAAGCAACTCGCAGGCATCATACTGGCGCCAATGTTCACGATTTTCACCTAAATACTCACTAAAGGCTTTAATGCCCCAAGGTGCATTACTTGGATTCGAAATCGGGCTAAAGGCCGAAATTGAGCTATATCTGTGTGGATTACTCAGACCAATCACCAAAGCACCATGACCGCCCATTGAATGGCCGGAGATAGCGCGCTGGGTAGTGACAGGAAAATGCGCTTCAATCAAGGTAGGCAGCTCATGGACTATGTAATCGTACATTTTGTAATGGCGATTCCAAGGTGCTTTTGTCGCATTGAGGTAAAAACCCGCGCCTAAGCCTAAATCGTAAGCTTTATCCGCCGCATCGGGCACATCGTCACCGCGAGGACTGGTATCAGGGGCGACAATCGCCATCCCAAGTACCGCAGCCATGCGCTGTGCACCCGCCTTCTGCATAAAGTTTTCATCGGTACAGGTTAGACCTGAAAGCCAATACAACACAGGCACAGGTTTATTCACCGCTTCAGGTGGCAGATAAATGGCAAAGCGCATCTCGCAGTTTAACGACTGAGATTGATGGCGATACTGCTTATGCCAACCGCCAAAACTCTTGTTACAACTGATATTTTCTATGGTCATACAAGTCCTTTTAAGCTCAATCTTTTAGCGCTATATATAACGTTAGTCATGGCGCTTATCGTCTGCTCAGTTGGCAACACAGCAGACAGATTTGCACCTGTCTGCCCGTTTGTCACATCAAGCTGAAGCATCAACTTAGCGTGCAAAATCGCTTATTTATCAAAATGGATCACGCTACGGATGCTCTTACCTTGGTGCATCAGCTCAAACGCCTCATTGATTTGCTCAAGTCCCATAGTATGGGTGATAAAATCATCGAGCTTAAATTCGCCCGCCATGTAACGCTCAACAATGTGGGGCAGTTCAGAACGCCCTTTCACACCGCCAAAGGCAGAACCGCGCCATACTCGCCCAGTAACTAATTGGAATGGACGGGTTGAAATCTCTTGACCAGCACCGGCAACACCTATGATCACCGACTCTCCCCAGCCTTTATGGCAACACTCTAAGGCGCTGCGCATCACGTTGACGTTGCCGATACACTCGAATGAGTAATCCACGCCGCCATCGGTCATTTCAACGATCACCTCTTGGATGGGCTTATCGAGTAATTTAGGATTGATGCAATCGGTCGCGCCGAGTTTTTTGGCTAACTCGAATTTAGACTCGTTGATATCAATCGCGATAATGCGGCTGGCTTTGGCCATAGTAGCACCGATAATCGCCGATAAACCGATACCGCCGAGGCCGAAAATCGCCACGGTTGCGCCTTCTTCCACTTTGGCCGTGTTCATCACAGCGCCCATACCAGTGGTCACGCCGCAACCCAGCAGACAAATTTCTTCTAATGGCGCGCTCTTATTGACTTTCGCCAATGAGATTTCAGGTAACACGGTATATTCAGAGAAGGTCGAGCAGCCCATGTAATGGAAAATGGGCTTGCCATCGAGATAAAAACGCGTGGTGCCATCGGGCATTAAGCCTTTACCTTGGGTCGCACGAATTTTTTGGCATAGGTTAGTTTTGCCCGATAGGCAGAACTTACACTCGCCGCACTCTGGGGTATAAAGTGGGATCACATG
Source organism: Shewanella sp. SM23 (assembly GCF_025654295.1). NCBI lineage: Bacteria > Pseudomonadati > Pseudomonadota > Gammaproteobacteria > Alteromonadales > Shewanellaceae > Shewanella > Shewanella sp. SM23. Next base: position 232,844 of record NZ_JAKKRM010000002.1, on the reverse strand, counting down.
ATCGCCCACTTGTACGCTGGTCACACCCTCGCCCACTTGCTCAACGATACCGCCGCCTTCGTGGCCTAGAATCGCTGGGAATACGCCTTCTGGATCATCACCGCTCAGGGTAAAGGCATCCGTGTGACACACGCCCGTAGCCACAATGCGCACTAAGACTTCGCCAGCTTTAGGTAACATCACATCCACTTCTTCAATCTTAAGCGGTTGTCCTGGTCCCCAAGCAACAGCTGCCTTTGATTTAATAAACTGCGGTTTTTCGTTCGACATTGTTACGTCCCTTGAATAGGTAATAGGAGTAAGTCATTGGTGTATCATAAATTCAATTCAGGCCAAGCAAACTCTTGCGCCCATTGCACTAATGCTACTGAATAGGAGGATTGTATTTGTTTCTCAGCGAGAGACAATCTAGTATTCAAGCAATTCATTTTTACTGAGTAACAACAATGTATCTCTGGGATGGCATTTCTGAATTTGTCGCGGTGGCTGAGGCCGAAAGTTTTACCCTAGCAGCGCAGCGGCTGAATATCTCCACCGCCCACGTTAGCCGCCAAGTGAGCACCTTAGAAAACCGCCTCGGCACAAAACTCTTTTACCGCACCACCCGCAAAGTGTCGTTAACCGAAGAAGGCACGATTTATTATCGTCATTGCCGCCAATTACAAACTGGGTTAGAAGAAGCCGAGCGCGCCATCTCAAACCTAAAGGACTCACCCCAAGGCTTAGTCAAGCTCACAGCGCCCGTCGCCTATGGCGAGAAATTTATCATGCCGTTACTCAATGATTTTATGGTGCAATATCCCAGCGTTGAGTTTAGCGTCGACTTGACCAATCGCACCTTGGACTTGATTGAAGGCGGTTATGATCTAGCGATTCGCCTCGGAAAACTCGCTGATTCGAGCCTGATGGCCAAACCGCTCAGCAGCCGCACTCACTATGTCGCCGCTTCACCGAGTTATGTGGAAAAGTACGGCCAGCCCCATACCTTATCAGAACTTAGCCAGCACAATTGTTTGATCGGTAATCATAATTACTGGCGCTTTGTGGAAAATGGCCGCGAGCGCAATATTAAAGTCCGCGGCAATCTCAATTGTAACAGCGGCTACGCATTAAGGGATGCGGCACTAAAAGGCATAGGGATAGTTCAACTACCTGATTATTATATTGAAGAAGATATTCAAGCCGGACGGTTACTCTCCTTCCTTGACAGTCACCGCGAAGCCAAAGAAGGCATTTGGGCACTCTATCCGCAAAACCGCCACCTGTCGGCTAAGATCCGTGTATTGGTCGATTACCTTGCCGAAAAGCTCATCGAACAGGATTAAATACTGTTTGAGCAGATTGATTGGTAGCAGACAAAACGGCGCAAACTAGCGCCAGTTTTCTCGCAAAGTGTAATACAACATGCCTAATGCCAGCGCTTGATTGCCAAACCATTCATTTAACGGAATACGGATATGGCGCATGGCGGCAAACAAATCAAATTCACGCAATTGCCCATCCATCGCATTGGCCATGATCTCGGCCATAATGTGCGATGTCGCCACTCCGTGCCCAGAATATCCTTGGCAATAGAACACATTAGGCGACACTTTGCCGAGCTGCGGAATACGATTAATCACAATTCCTGCCATTCCGGCCCAGGCAAATTCGATATTAATGCCCTTTAATTGTGGAAACGTACGCTCAATTGCAGGCCGTAATTCCGCCGCCACATTTTTAGGATCGCGGCCGCTGTAATTAGTGCCACCGCCGAACATCAGCCGTTTATCCGCGGTCAGGCGATAGTAATCCAGTACAAAGCGGCAATCATACACGGCTAAATCCTGCGGATTGATTTGCAAAGCGACATCATCGGGCAGAATCGCAGTGGCGCAATTGCCTAAGGACGCCGGAAATAACATACCGCGCAGTTTTGGACGGGCGAGTTTATGGTAAGCATTACCCGCGATCAGCACACTATTGGCGCGCACTTTTCCCTTGGCAGTGACAACAGTCGCCACATCGCCTTCTTCAATATCGAGTACGGGCGAGTTTTCAAAGATTAATGCCCCAAGACCTGCTGCGGCGCGGGTTTCACCAAGGCATAGATTAACAGAGTGTAAATGCATGTTGCGCCGATTGACTAAGCCGCCGTGATACAAGGGCGAGCCTAAATAGGCAGGCATTTCATCGGCGGATACCAGCGTCATAAATTCACCCATGCCGCGGCGCTGCGCCTCATCATGCATAGCCATAAGCTCTTGCATGTGCTTTGGCTGGTAAGCGGTTTGGATATGACCAAACTTTAAATCACAGTTTATGCCGTACTTGGCCACCCGATTTTTAATTATATCGTGGCCGCGCCAACGCATATTCCACACATAATCTTCAGCTTCATTGCCGATTTGGCGGCGCAGCTGTTTTGTCATCGCAACATCGCCGGACAAACTGCCCGTCACCTGCCCGCCGTTGCGTCCGGTCGCGCCCCACGCAATTTTATTGGCCTCAATAAGCGCCACTTTGTAGCCCTTCTCAGATAATTCCAACGCCGTTGCCACGCCAGTAAAACCGCCACCGACAATCGCTACATCGACTCGAATGTCGCCTTCAAGCGCAGGATAATCTGACTCTTGGTCAATGGTGGCATTGTAGTAGGAGGCGCAACGCTCTGCTGGCATGGTCATTCCTTGATGTTGAAAGTTAACTGTTGAAAGTTGATGGCTGAAAGTGAGTGTTGAGTCTTAGTTCTGGGCTCTCAGTTCGTCTGGACACTCAGTTTTGGAGACTCGTTTTAACACGGCATCATGCCGACGTTGTTTTATATTTTTTACAATCGTTCAGAATTTGTGAGTATATCTAAGTTGAGATCGAGGTCAACAGTGAATTGCGATAACTATTTTTGCAGGACATGACAAAGGGAGTTGAGCTGGCTGCAGGCTCCTTCTTGAAGAACCTGAAATGGAGAAGCTTGAGATGGAAACTTCTGGAAATGGCGGTACCTAAAATTAAGGTACTAAAATTAAGGTACTAAAATTAAGGCTTTAAAATTAAGGCACCTAAGATTAAGTTACCTAAGATAGAGACTCCGAATGTTAAGGCGCGGCTCATTTTATCTTTAAAGTCTTATACTTTTTGCTGGTTTAAGATAGGCTTGTGCGGCGTCATCCTCTTTTTATCTCAGCAACCTAGAGTCCATTATGCCACTAATGCCAATTACCCAGCCACTTGTCCAATTGCCGTTTTCCCAAGCGTGTGAAAACAACAAAGCGCCGATTTTAGCGGTATTAACACAAGCATTCTCACTCAACCAACATGTACTCGAAATCGGCAGTGGCACAGCGCAACATGCTGTGTATTTTGCAGCAAATCTTCCCCATTTAATCTGGCAAACCAGCGATCAGGCTGAATATATTGAGGTCATTACCGCAAGGTGTATGCATGAAGGCAAGCGACCCAATGCAGCGGCAAACCTACGCTTACCACTTACCCTTGATGTTACCGCGCCATGGCCGGTGAAGGGATTAACATTTGATATTGATGGCGTATTTACTGCAAACACTTTGCATATTATGAGCAAAAATATGGTTGAAGCGTTTTTTACTGGCCTTGGTCTGTATCTCCCCCAACTCAAGACCCTGTGCATTTACGGCCCCTTTAACTACCAAGGCGAATTTAGCAGTGACAGCAATCGCCAGTTTGATGCCTTTTTAAAACAGCGCGATCCCGCCAGCGGCATTCGTGATATTGAATGGATTTGCAGTTTAGCCAGCGAGCAAGGCCTAACGCTGAAGCAAGATGTGGCTATGCCGGCCAATAATCGACTACTGCATTTTGTTAGAGGCTAGCTTTTTGTTAAAGGCTCATTTTTTGTTAAAAGCTAGCTTTGGTTGAGTGGTTTAGTCCGTTTTGGCCTCGGCGGTTCTGTGTCCATAGCTCAGCACTCGAGTGGCTTTCCACTGCTCGTCCTGTTTGCGCCACACAATGACAAAGTCGGCTAGGCCATCACAGCTGCCAGTTTCAAAGCTGCAAAAACGATGAACGCCTTGCTCTATCGCGCCAAACTCTTTCACCGGAAACACTTTCATCGTGCCCGCAACTAACTCGCGGCGGTAATGGCCACAGGCATATTTTTCGGTATTAGCGATCATGTCCTTGCGGGTCCAAGTGACGCCACCCGTGTCGTGGTAAAACTCCACATCTTCAGTGAAAAACGCCGCGTGTTTCTTGAGTTCAGCAGGGGCTGAACACTTATTGAAACTGTCGAACACAGCAAAATCCACCGCTGCAATTTGGGTAGATAAAGTGTCTGTAAGTGCAGCAGCGGGCTGCGCAATGTCAGTTTGTGGAGCATCAGCGGTTTTATCCGATGCTGCTTTAGCTAATGTTGGCGTATCTGTTGCAACAGCAGGTTCGGTAGTGGCGAGTGACAAAGTTAAAACAGCGACTGTGGCTAAGCTATAAAATGCTGGATTCATATTCTCTCCGTAAATATTGGCAATACATTTTGTATGGCGACGATTCACGTCACAAACATGAATGCACCACGAAACATAAAGTCACATCGCCAGCAAAGCTTATGCCAGTTAAAATATCCATATTAATCATATTGATATAGCTTCATATTACGTTACGCAATTTTGTGCGGTGATAGTTTCTGATTATTCTCACTATTTTTTAGTGATTTATCCGACGACAGTCAGACTCAGATCATCATACTCAGTGCCTTGTGCTCAATGCGCTCAATCAGGATGACCATGCTAGCGAGCAACACGTCGAATATACGGGCTATCACACTGTTATTAAACACTAAAAATTTACACTGCCTTTACACAAAAGAGAGACATCCAAGCTTGAAGCTATAATTAAGAATAATTATCATTCGCCAAAATTACCGAAGGAAGAATGATATGCCCCACTTTATCCGTCGCACTCGCCAAACCTCGCATCTATCTCATGTAACACAGACACCTATGTTGAGCCAGCTATCACGCGCTATTGGTTTATGTTTGTTATTACCTGCAGCATGGGCTAGTGCTGCAAATACGCAAGATACCACTCCAGAAATGGAACGCATGGTGATCACAGCAACACAAACTAAACACTCGGAGCTTTCGGCTCCCGCTTCTGTTTCCGTGATTAACCGCAGTGAACTTGAAGCGCTAGTCATAGACGATCTTGCTAGCGCAGTCCGTTATTTACAGGGTGTGAACATCAGCGAAGGCACGCCCTATGGTCGCAATGAAATCAGCCTGCGAGGTTTAGATTCAGATTACACTTTAATCTTGATTAATGGCCGCCGCATTAACTCCCGCGAAGCATTAACTTCTGGTTATGGCAACGATTTTGACTTGTCCTCTATTCCAATGTCTGCCATTGAACGTATCGAAGTTGTGCGCGGGCCTATGTCATCCCTCTATGGCTCTGAAGCTTTAGGCGGTGTGGTTAACGTCATACTGCGTCAACCAACTGAAAACTGGCAAACCAGCGTTGGCGTGCAATACGATGCACCTACCAGTGGCAAGGGTGGCGATAGCACTAAGTACAATTTCTACACCAGTGGCACGCTGATCAAAGATAAATTACTGGCAAACTTAATCGTCGACAGCAATAAACGCGATGCATGGCGCTCGGACTTAAAACCCACTATTGATGCGCTAGAAGACAGAGATGAAATCAGCGCCCTCGCCAATTTACAATGGCTGATTGATAACCAGCAAGATCTGCAATTTGACTTAAGTTACGCCAACGATGAACGCGAGTCTGATTGGAATAACTACGGCACGATTCTCACCAATAACCAACAAGCGGAGCGGATAAGTTCAGGTCTGACCCATAATGGCCACTGGAACTGGGGCGATACTCGCCTGCGCTATTACTATGAAAATGTTGAGGTGACTGACGACTCAGCGTTAATCGCCGAGATTGGTAATATCACCCAAACCAACCACAATCTCGACGGTCAAACCACTGTCCTGCTTGGCGATCACATGTTAACCAGCGGTGCAGAATACCGTTGGACCCAGCTCGAAAATAGCCGCAATATTTTAGGTGATGGCACCTTAGACGACAGCCAATCGGCATTGTATCTACAAGATGAATTTAGCTTAGGCGAACTCAATATCACCTTAGGCGGGCGCGTCGATCACCACGATGTGTACGGCACCGAATTTAGCCCACGCTTGTATTTGGTGTATAACTTAAGCTCTGAATGGGTCATTAAAGGTGGTGGCGGCAAAGCCTTTAAAGCGCCAAATATGGCGCAATCCCAAGCCGATTATATTATCCCCGCTTGTCGTGGCGCCTGTACCGTTGCGGGAAATCCTGATCTTCAACCCGAAACCTCAGTGAACTACGAATTATCGACCCAATATCAAACCACGGATTTTGGTGGCTCGATCACCTACTTCCATAACGATGTAGAAAATAAAATTATCACCGAAACTTGGAATAGAGTCCCTGGTGCTGTATTAACTTACCAAAACGTGAACGAAGCTAAGATCACAGGTTGGGAATTACAAGCTTGGTACAATTTAACTCAAGATCTCAGCCTAAACGGTAATTACAGTAAAACCGATGCCGAAGATAAGCAAAATGGCGCGCCTTTTACCTTAACACCGGACGACAGCTATAACCTAAAACTGCAATGGCAGGCATTCGATGGTTTATCCACCTTTATCGCCTACCATTATACTGGCGAGCAGTATTTGCGAGCCAATGTCAAATCAGAGGGTTATGGCTCGCTCGATATAGGTGCGAATTATCAAATTAATCCTATGTTTAGACTGAAGCTTGGCGTGACTAACCTAACGGATTCTGAACGTGACCAAGTTGCCACCGACCTTGATTATATTCAAAAGAGTCGCAGTATTTATGCTGGGGTAACTGCAAGTTTCTAAGCTCTACAAGCTAGAAACTAATGTGTAATTATAGCTCTGCTACTCAACATTAAACATCATAGGCGAAGCCCGTTTTGGCTTCGCCTATTGTTTTAAGATCAAAATAAATATCACACATCCGACTAGAAAAAGTAAAATCAATATATTTTCTAAAATATAGAATTTTTAAATAAACATCAAAAATATAAATTACATAATCCAGATTTATATCATTAGTCTTTTACATTCTGCAATATAACCTTGATCATACTTTAACGCTAAAAAATAACTCACCCGTTAACCTTTGATAACGATCAAGGTTTTGTCATATTAAAAAACTATTATACACACGCAAGACTGCTAAAGCTTGAGGTGTAAAATTCTCGATTATTAAACTTACGCACCAAGCAAAAGCGATATTATCTTTCCGTTTATATCACTAATAAAACAGCGAGAAAAATACAGTTCCAACTTCAAGTTACATATTTCATAGCTAGATATGTGATTTACTCGCTTCAGAATGATGATTTAACCAACAATAAAAAAGGAAAATAACATGCTTAAAAAGATGATGCTAATGTGCGCACTGTGCTTTTCAACTAATTTAATGGCGGTATCACTTGCCGACAGTCATTCTGAAAGATCTGACTGTGAATCCTGCCATAAAGATAAAAAACCTTCAGCGGATTATGTTTTTGAAAATCAGCAATGTGTATCATGCCATGGAGAAATGAAAACACTCGCAGGCGAAGCTCATACTAAACATGATGGCGTTTTAACATGCACCAATTGCCATATCGCTCATCAAGAAAAAGCACCAGCAGATGCTTGCAAAGAATGCCATTAATTCACTAAAAATCTAAAACCAAAGGCCGAAGAATTATTTATTTTGAATGGAACCATTAGGCAGGATGCCACTTGACCCAACCTCCAAGGGTGTTTGCCATCTATTGCTCACAGGTGGCAATTTTTACCTCCGTTTTTATATCCTCACAATATGTGTAACGGCTCAATACTTAGCTCAGAATTCCATATCCGGCAAATAGGACAAGTTTACGTATGCTAGGTAAGCCATAGACGACTCTCAGGGGATTGTTCTCAAAAACGCCAATGCCTTTTCTAGGTCACGGGTGCGCGCCATCGGTGGCAGCGAGTTTAAAAAAGCTTGGCCATAGTAGCGATTCACAATGCGATTATCGCAAAGGATCAGCACACCGCGATCTTTTTCATCGCGAATAAGACGGCCAACACCTTGTTTCAGCGCAATAATCGCCTGCGGTAACGACACTTCAGTAAAAGGATCGAGTCCCTGACGACTCACATTGTCAGCTCGGGCGCGATACAGGGGCTCATCGGGCGACACAAAAGGTAATTTGTCGATAATCACGCAGCTTAACAATTTGCCGCGCACATCCACCCCTTCCCAAAAACTACTGGTACCGAGCAATACCGCATTGCCGAGTTGGCGAAATTTAGTCAGCAGACTCTGTTTACCCGCTTGGCCTTGTACCAGCAGCGGATACTGAGTGCGAGTTCGCAGTGCCAGCGCCGCTTGTTCGAGCATTTTATGGCTGGTAAATAAAATAAAAGTCCGTCCCTGCGCCGCATCTATCGCTTGCACGCACACATCCACCAACTGCTTTAACGCTTGCTGTTGATTGGTCACGCTCCCAAGTTGTCTCGGCACACAAAATACCGCTTGGCGGGGATAATCGAAGGGACTGTCGAGAATACTTTGCTGCGCATCGACGATACCCATTTCTCGGGCAAAATGAACAAGACTGCGGTTAACCTGCAAAGTTGCCGAGGTAAATATCCAGCTGGTTTCGGGCACAAATAACTGTTGGCACTCACGGGCAATATTGATTGGTGAAATTCGCAGCACCACAAAGCGACTACCAAATTCGATGCTGTAGGCCGCCAGATTATTATCGCAGTTAAAAAACACACTGAGCTTATCATTCAACTCTGCCAACTTAATGGCGATATCATCTAACAATTCACTGCGGCCAATATGGGCCATTAATAAATTCTGCAGCGCAGTTAATTCCGCTAATAAATCCCATGACGCCGCCGCGAGCGCTTTATTGCCCAGCACTAAACGCCAGTCGGATTCGCCGCAGGAATATAACTGATTATGCCAATCACTTAATTTAGCGAGGCAACGCTGGCAAAATTGGGCGAGTTGCCCAGTATCACTGAGTTCAGTCTGATAAATAGCGAGTAGCTTTTGAATGAAATCATCGATAGTACGACTCGAACATTGCTGGCCAAAATAGTTAACGCAAATATCGGGTAATAAATGCGCTTCATCGAAAATCACCACATCAGGATCGGGTAATAACTCGGCAAAGCCCGTGTCTTTCAGTACGCTATCGGCGAAAAATAAATGGTGGTTAACCACAATGATTTTGGCATCCAGGGCACGGCTGCGCGCCTTGCGAGTAAAGCAGACATCGTAAAAGTCGCAGCGCTTGCCAATACAGCTTTCCTTAGTGCTGACCACGAGCGGCAGCGCCGAGGAATTCTCAGGCACTGAGGTTAAGCCGCCAATATCACCATCTTTGCAGGTGCTCGCCCACTGATTGATTTTCAACAAATCATCCAACAAACGCGCATCGATATGTGTCGCCTCACTCATTTGCTTATCGAGGCGCCACTGGCACAGATAATTATTACGCCCCTTTAGTAGAGCCAGTTTAGGCTCAATCCCCAACATAGCGACCAGCGCGGGTAAGTCTTTAAAAAACAACTGCTCTTGCAAGTTTTTACTGCCCGTACTGACGATGACTTGCTTACCGCTCAATATCGCAGGGATCAAATACGCAAAGGTTTTACCTACCCCCGTACCCGCCTCAATCACCACATTGCCCTTCGCCGCTATCGCCTCACTCACTTCCTGTGCCATCTGCATCTGGCTTGTTCGCGCACTAAATCCTTGAATATGTTTAGACAATACTCCATCGGGCAAAAATGCGCGTTGCACTTCGGACGCGAGTCGACTCACCGCAGCGGCGCCTTTTAAAGCAGAAGGCTTAGCGACGGTTTCTTTAGAGGAAACATGCTTTGATGTCGGTTGGCGGGAGCGAGTCAAAGGGAGAATCAATCCTTTATCAAGGTGTTAGGGACGTCAGTGAAAACAGTACTGCAAGTCCACACAATAAATTACTGAGCGAATGCATAGTGAAACTTTATAAGCACAAACAATGGTTAGTACCGCATGCCACTGCCGTAAACAATAGCGTTAAGCTTAACAGCTCGAAGCATTATGCTGATTTGAGATAAGACTACAAGTTAGCCGCGTAATTAACGCCAATTTAAACGTCGGTATTTGCTAGCATCCGCCAAAGCATGTGCGCTAGCTGTAACAGTTCGCAAACTGCTGTCGATTTCAGCCTGCCACTAACCATTTGAAATAAATAAGCTACCTCAGCAAAGCAAAACTCTATACCATTATATACGCTCAATAACAGGATGTTTCAGTGCCCAAGCATCAATACTTAGACGCAGGTAATCAGGATGAATGATGTCAAACGTCAGTCTTATCAATTTAAAAATAAGTGACACCACAATGCTACAACGTCTACTCCAACTTTATTATTTTGATTCAACACCTTGGAGCAAAGAAGATATAGGCATTGATGGCTTATATGATGGCTCTACAGCCTCAGTTCTTGAATCCTATGTTAACTCACAAGAGGCAAAAGCCTACCTCATTTGGGTAAATGAAGTATTGGTAGGCTTTGTTCTACTAGATAGGGTTGAAGTTGAGGAAAGGCCTATCTGGGAACTAGCCGACCTCTTTATTCTTCCTAAATATCGCGGTGGTTGGATTGCGCTCGAAGTAGTCCGTCAAATATTTGAGCAGATTAGCACACCGATACTGGTCGCTACGTTCAAAGAAAATGAACTGGCTTTGCGCTTTTTTAAAGCGGTATCAAAACGATTACAGCTTAATTCAGTACGTGAGTTAATCGAGGATGAAACTACTCCGTTTTATACTTTCATCATAAATGAACACATCTAACAATCGATGTTATTCAAGTTTTTCTAAGCCACCCATTGTTTGTAGTGGTACGGTTAATTTGGCCATCTAGTTAGAATTGACCTCAGCAATGTCTACGTTTTTTGACCTTCGCCATACTTATCGTAATGTGAACTAGACGATTGTGAGTAATAGATCTTCCGCGCTTTTGTCCAAAAGTGAGCTAGGAAGCAACAGGCAGATGACATGTGATTACTGAGTCACTTGAACCTGTTTGTGTCGAGTGAAGATTGTCCCTAGGCAATTTGTCTGTCAGTCTTCCTCGGTATTCAAATTATTAATTCCTTAGCGATCAAATTGATTACAAAATTAGACATATGGATGAATCCCTACTAAAAAATAGACAGCAAATTGGGCTTGGTGATTTTTCAGGTGTTAGACGCCAGCAACCTATGTAGCAGAAAGGATGATCACTTACTCGTCTATTTTTAGCAGGAATTATTAGCCAACTGTATGCACTCTATGCCGACATGTCAAACAGAGTGATGACCACCTTAGAGCAAATGGTGCCGAAAGAAGAAGTGTATAGTATTGATGAAGCGTTTTTAGATCTATCACGCATCGATAAATGCACCAATATTCATCAGCTTGCATTAGATATTTATCAGCGAATACCGCAATGGACAGGGATCAGTGTTTGCGTTGGCATTGGGCCGACAAAGACCCTCGCCAAACTGGCAAACTATGCTGCTAAGCGTTATCCAGTAACCCGGGGCGTGGTTGATTTGCGCGACCGAGAACGCCAACGACGACTCATGGCGCTTATCCCTGTCGAGGAAGTCTGGGGAATAGGCCGTAGGCTTACGAAACGCTTGAACATCATGGGCATAAATACCGCGCTGCAATTGGCGGATGCGCATCCCAAACTTATCCGCGATACCTTTTCGGTCACCGTTGAGCGCACGGTACGCGAACTTAACGGCATTGCTTGTGATGACATACAAGAGATCGCCGCCACTAAGCAACAAATTATCAGCTCCCGCTCATTTGGCAGTCGTATTGATAACCTGGAAGCGATGCAACAGGCAATCAATGAATACACTTTTAGGGCCTGTGAAAAACTGCGCTCCGAGCGCCAGTACGCTAAAGCGATGTCGGTATTTGTGCGTACTAGCCCTTTTAGCGATGCAAGTCCCCAGTACAGCAAATCGCTGTCGGGCAGTTTAGTTCGGCCCAGCAATGATACGCGGGATTTTGTCACCCTTGGCCAAAGCCTATTGCAACGCATTTGGCGTGAAGGTCATGCCTATGCAAAGGCTGGTGTCATGTTAGGGGATTTTTTTGTGCAGGCGTGTTTCAGCTCGGATTATTCGATGACGTCACGCCTAGGCCTAAAAGCAAGGAGCTGATGCAGTTACTCGATAAAGTGAACCACAGCGGCCGCGGAAAAATTTGGTTTGCAGGACAAGGTATTGACCCAACTGGGGGGATAAAACGTGAACAGCTCTCCCCTCGTTACACCACCCAATGGGCACAACTGCCCATAGTGAAATAATCAGCAGATCCAGTGGCTAAATGACCATCTGCGAATCGCATTAATACTCTAAGCATTGGTTATTCAGTTAAGCTCACTCCACTCCTGACGACATTAATCAGAATAGGCTTATCGGCCTAAACCCATCTCACTAAGACTGTGCCAGCAAAACTCATCTCGCTTGGTAAAATAATTTTAAAAACCAATGTTTAACATTAAAAATGATAAGGCAATGAACGCAGTAGAGATATGACTAAAGCAATAAAGCAGACTTGCAAGTCTTCGCGATCTTAAAAAGATAAGCAAGGGCAAGCATGAGCTTGCCCTAAACATAGATGCGGCTTTCAACATTATTCTATTTTAAATCTCAACTAACACTAGAATACATCCAACACTATAATCCAACGATTGCAAAACCGACTTAACACTAAAATCCATCGGCGTTAGCGCTAAAATGGTATCAACATCCATCATGCTTTGCCTATTATCTCAGCCTTAACACTCTTCATCACTCAGGTCTTCAAAGTACCAGTAACCGAGGTTCACCCACTCAGTAAGCTGCGTAAGCAAATAGGCATCGGCTAACCAGGGGGCTAAGGCGGTTTTATCTAACTGATTGCTATCACATAGTAGTGGGATCACCGCGGCCAATTCGGCTGAAAGCTGACACTTATCACCATTAATATAGACAACGCCTTGTCCCACATTGATATCAAAATACAAACAACGCAGTCCGCCGAGGCGAATAAGCGGCTGCTCATCGAGCCATGCGAGCACTTCGTCTTGCGTGATGTCCAACGGCTCATCGGGTAAATCGAGGGCGCATTTAGATTGAGTTAAATAGCGGCCCGAAAACTCGCTCACCAGTTCATCGGTTAACATATTAGTCAGTTGCGTGCGTAACCGCGCTAAATCGCGATTATCAACACAACCACTGCGCGTTGTCAGCTCGCGATCTGGATCTTCAATCTGCTGTGCGCCTAAATCTTGCTCAGACAGATGATCGGCCAAAGCACTTACCATATCTTTGGCGGAAGCTGTACGATAACCTACTGAAAAACTTAAAGACTGTTCTAAGGTTATACCGTCATGGGGGAATCCTGGGGGAATATAAAGGATGTCGCCGGGCAATAACTCAGTATCGATAATCGGTTCAAAGGCTTCTGTGTGCAGCAAAGCGGGATGGGCGGCAAACTCTTTGTGCGGTCCCAGATCGCCTACGCGCCAGCGGCGACGTCCCGAACCTTGGCAAATAAACACATCATACAGATCGATATGCGGCCCCACGCCACCGCCAGGAGTGGCAAAACTCACCATCACATCATCTAAACGCCAGCGCGGAATAAAATCAAAACATTGGATCAGGGCTTCTGCATCGGGCACCCAGTTGTTCAAGGCTTGCACGATCAAAGTCCAATCCCGTTCACCGAGATGATCGTAGGAATCAAAAGGGCCAAATTCAGCCTGCCATTGCCCTGCCTGTTGGTACACTCGCCGAGATTCCACCAGCTCATCCATGGCTAACCCAGCTAACTCTTCGGGCGAGATTAAATCTTGAAAATGTTTGAATCCTTGGCGGATAACCAAAGGTTTTTTCTGCCAATATTCTGCTAAAAATTGCGCGGGCGTTAAGCCATTAATATCGAGTTGCATGGGTTGCTCACAAACCAAACTGTTATTCATAGAGGTAAATGCTAACAGGAAGCGAAACCAAGAAAGCTCGACCGGATCAACAAAGCATTAAGTCTTTTATCAGCGTTAATGTGATAGTGAATTTACTAACGTATTGAATTACAATCGGCTTATCTAAAAGCGTTGCGCTGTCAAAGACGGCAATGCTGACACATCATTTATAGAGTTCACGTAAGATCTATGCCTACATCTGCAGCTAACACTTTGGTCGTGCTCGACTTTGAAACCACGGGGCTATCGCCCAATCAAGGGGACCGCGCGATTGAAATCGGAGCTGTGCTGATTGAAAACGGCGTGATCACCCAAAGATTTTCAGAGTTGATGAACCCAGGATTTAGAATAAGTCGTTTTATTGAGGACTACACAGGGATCAGCAATCAAATGCTCAGGGATGCAGCGCCCTGCAATGAAGTAATGGCGCGTTTTGCAGACTTTATCGCCGATCATAACTTAGTCGCCCACAATGCGGCATTTGATCAGCGCTTTTTAGACGCGGAATTTGCTCAAATTCGCCATCGCTATCGAGGGCAATTTGGTTGCTCCTTGCTGGTGGCGAGACGTTTATATCAAGCGGCACCCAATCATCAGTTAGGTACTTTAGTGCGCTATAAACAGTTACCAAGCGATGGCACCTTTCACCGCGCCTTAGCCGATGCCGAAATGACTGGCCATTTGTGGCTGGCAATGCTGGCAGACCTTCAGCAAGAGTTCGGTCTCAATGCTCCCACCTTCGAGTTACTGCAAAAAATCGCCAAGAAAACCAAAGCAGATGTGCCGAAGTTTTTACGTCAATATGCGGTTAAGTGATCCCCAAAAGCAAAAAGCCGATAAATCCAAGGATTATCGGCGATGTTTCAATAAGCAAATTAAGTGCTCAACGACTTGCCAACAAAAAACAGCAAGCTCCTAGCAATAACGGCCCATCTATAACGGCTTAAGCGGCGCACTATCAATGCCGCAGGAACTGCGAACCACTAAGGTCGTCGGAATAAGCTGCGCACTCACCTCTTGTCCGCGGATAAGTTTGAGTACACTGTCGACTAAGATCTCACCGGCTAATTGGGTGTTCTGCTTAATGGTCGTTAATGGCGGATTGGCAAAACTCGCCACTGGAATATCATCATATCCCACCACTGCAACTTGTTCTGGGACTGAAATGCCCTTCTCTTTCAGCGCACGAATAGCGCCAATGGCAATCAGATCGCTAGCAGCAAAAATAGCATCAAACTGTGCGCCTTTGGCCATCAATGCCATAGCCGCATCGTAACCAGCACTTTCAGTGCTAATTGCCGACACTTGCTTAGTGCGATCGACAGCAATATTCGCCATTTGCAGCGCCTTCACATGGCCTAAATATCTGTCTCTAAACTCGGGGCTGTGGCTCGAGGCATCGCCTAAAAAAGCAAAAGCTTTACGACCAAGGGAAATCAAGTGCTCTGTTGCAATCAAGCCGCCTTGATGATTATCACAACCAATCGATAGTACTGACTTATTGTTATGCTCAGCGCCCCAGATCACAAAATGAGTATTCTGCGCGAGCAATCGCTCCAGCTTTTGCTCGTAGTCCATGTAATCGCCGTAACCAAGCAGGATAATGCCGTCAGCTTTATTACTGTCTTCATAATCGGCGTGCCAATCGCTGGACAATTGCTGAAAAGAAACCAATAAATCATAACCTTGCTGCGCCGTTGCTCGGGTAATGGAGCCAAGCATAGACAGGAAAAAAGGATTGATTAACGAGTCATCGTTGGTGGGGTCTTCACACAATAACAGCGCTAAGGTATGGCTATTTTGGGTGCGAAGATTGCTGGCATTTTTATCGACCTTATAATTCAGCTCTTTAGCAATGGTTTGAATACGTTGGCGAGTTTCTAAATTGACTAACGGGCTGTTTCTAAGGGCACGGGAAACCGTTGACTGGGATACGCCAGCACGATAAGCAATATCAATCGAGGTCGCTTTCGATGCCATAAAGAGGATTTAACCTTAGTTATTATTTTGCGTCGATACTAAAACAGTTCCACCCACTTGTATAGACGAATGCGTTAACATCCGTCTTACATTAGAGGCTCTGCTTAAATGCCGAGCTGATCGAGCAAATCATCGGCTTCATTATCAATGGCGGGTTTATCGGCCATCTTAACCCAAGGCGAAACATTCGAATTTGTGTCGTTATTTCCCCCAATCGAACTGTGCTGCTCTAACAGACTATCGGGATCGAATTCTTCATCGTAGACAAATTCATCTAAGCGAATGAATTCGGTTTTGTCCATGGCAAACTCGAGGTAGAAAATATGGTTATTCTCTGTCCTAAACGACACTCTACGGGCAACCGCATCGTCTAAGTTAGCGTCGATTGATATGGTTAGCTCTTTATTAATCGTCAACATTTTTGGCTGGCTTTGGCTGATTGACGTTTGCAATTCTTTAGAAATTTTATTAATAAAATCCCCTAGAATTTGGTTCATCAGTTCGCCCATCACATTACTCACTTCATCTGACGTATGTGAAAATGCGAGCTCAGACTCAGGCATGCCCATGTTCAGCATGTAGCGACGGTAGATTTCAATCGCTGCAGAGGCGGAAAAGTTGATCACCACTAGCCCTGAAAAACCACCATCAAAAATCGAGAAACAACCGAGATCAGGTTTAAGACGAGTACGCGCAATACTTTGTACCATACCCGCATGGGTAACATTGCTGGCACTGGTGCTAGAAAGGACGTGGGCGACTGAGTGGCATAACTTCAGTAAAATATCATCCGACGTTACGATAGTATTTGTGGTCATAATCGATTCTCAAACTGAATAATGAATTAATCTTGCGCGTAAAAGCGTAAAAAATCAAAATTAAAACAATTGATTAGCCTAATATAGCAAGATGGCAAAATTAACATAATGCTAACTTATTGATATTTAATAGATCAGATAAAACCTTCAACACAAAGCGACTTATAAAACGGCCTAACTTAATAAGAACATGCCCCATAATGCAACAGATTAAAGTTCCCTATCACTATTCTCTGCTTTAGATCAAAGAAACTCATATTTTATAACGGCTTTTACTTAATTTCTGTCACAGACGATTCAATTGAGATTGATTCGCAGGTATATTGATGCACAATAATAAGCCCTTAAGGAATCCAAATGATCACGTTTTTGCGCCGGTTTACCATTTTGCAACGCTTAATGATGATGCTCCTTATGGCCGCGATAGGGACTGTGGGTTTTGCCAGTTTTTCAATTAAAGAGCAGTACAGTAATTTAATTGAGCAGAAATGGTTGCAGATAGACGGTCAGCTCGCCAGCATGTTAAGCGTGATAGATGTGCACCGTCAGGATGCGCTCAAAGGTAAGTTTAGCGAAGCAGAAGCTAAACAAATCGCCGCGGATTTAATCAATCAAACTCGCTATTCAGGTTCCGGCTACTTCATTGTTATTGATGATAATAATCAAATCCTCGCCCACGGGGATAGCGCAAATCTTATTGGCACCTCAGCATTAACCTTCAAGTTACCTAATGGCACAAACCCCTTAGCCACTATGCTGCCATTAGCGCGTGCTAAATCGAAAACAACCCTCGAATACCCTATCGCCGATCCTATGACCCGCGCGATAGAAGACAAGCTTGCTGAAGCCCGTTACTACCCGCAATGGGGCTGGACAGTCATCACAGGCGCCTATCTTAGCGATGTCAAAGCGAGCTTAAAGTCAGTCATTATCGACTATCTGATTATCATGTTTTTGATTTCAGTGCCGATTTTTGCCTTCTTCCTTGTGCTTAACCATTCCATCACCTCACCATTAAATGATGCTATTGATGCCCTTGAAGATATTGCCCAAGGCGAAGGCGACTTAAGTCAGCGCATTAATGCTCAAGGTAAAGATGAGATTGCCCATCTCGCCCGCGCCTTCAACATGTTCGCCCAAAAAATTGGCGACATGGTCGGCCATTTACAACCTTTAGGCCAAGCATTAGATAAAGATGCAAAACAGCTTTTGATTGCAGTTGAAGAGTCCAATCAGAGTGCTGAACATATCCACAGAGAAACAGGCAGCGTCGCCACAGCCGTCAATCAAATGCTGTCGACCACCCATGAAATGGCGAGCAACACCCAGCAAGCGGCCGATGCGGCGAACAGCGTAAAAGAACAAGCGCAGCAAAGCCAAGTAGTGATCGACAACACAGTCAGCAATACAGAAAAACTGGTGGCAGAATTAAAAGCTTCTGAAGTCATCACCCAAAAGCTGGGCGTCGCCTCACAGCAAATCGGTAGCATTCTCGATGTGATCCGCAGCATTGCCGAGCAGACCAACTTGCTCGCCCTCAATGCCGCCATTGAAGCTGCTCGAGCAGGGACCCACGGCCGTGGTTTTGCCGTGGTTGCCGATGAAGTCCGCGCCCTTGCTACTCGCACCCAAGACTCGACCAATGAGATCCAAAAAATCATTAGCGAGATCCAATCCGGTGTAGGCTCAGTGATGAAGAGCAACAATCAAACTCAACTGCAATCCGATGAGCTACAGGCCCAAGCCCACGAAGCAGGTAAAGCCATGGCGGCGATTCTGCAATTGATTGCCCATATCAGTGACATGAACACACAATTAGCCAGCGCCACTGAAGAGCAATCATTGGTGACCGAAGAAATTAATCGAAATATTTGTAATATTTCGGAATTAACCGAAGTCTCAGTAAAAGCTAACGAAAGTAATAGCCATGCAGCTCAGTCACTGCAAGACATTAGCCAAGACATGTCCCGCACCTTAGGCCAGTTTAAAATCTAACTAAAGTGTATGAGAACGGCTTGACTTGTCGATTGGGGCGCCATAGGGCGCCCTTTTCTTTGGGTAAACCTTCTGGTAACGCTTGTTAACCGCTATCTCACCAATAATGAATTTCAACGACAAAATCCCATTAACCACAAATTCTCTGTCACGCTAACGTTTGATATGCGGTATGCTTTAGCCTTAAAAATCCAACCGAGACACTGCCATGCGAATGACCTTAGCCGTTCACCCTGAACAGTACACAATTCATAGCTTTAGCCCGAATGCCGTATTGCCCAGTGAGGTTTTTGCACAGGACATGTATTTTATTGGTAAGACCCAAGAAGGTTTATCTTTAGTCGTTTCCAGTGAAATGGAACTCGACAGCCTAGAGCAAGAACCGGGCTGGTGTTGCTTTGAAGTACTCGGGCCACTGGGATTTTCGATGACAGGCATTTTATCTAAAGTGTCTGGCACCTTAGCGGACGAACAAATCAGTATTTTTGCGATTTCGACCTTTGATACCGATTACATTTTAGTAAAAAATAATCGCCTCAAAAGTGCCATCGCCGCCTTGAAAAAACAGGGCTATCACATCATAGAATCGAAAGACGAAGTGTAATACCCCTTTAAATATGAGCTCATCTACTATGTACGAAAAAACAGTCACCATTACCGCCAAACATGGCATTCACACTCGCCCAGCAGCCTTACTGGTTAAAGAAGCCAAAACCTTTGACTGTGATGTCATGGTCGAATGTAATGGTAAGCAAGCCAGTGCTAAGAGTCTGTTTAAACTACAAACCTTAGGCTTATATTCTGGCGTCACGGTAAGAGTGTTTGCCGAAGGTGAACAGGCTCAGGCCGCGGTTGAGAAAGTCTCTGAGCTGCTCATTACCCTAAGCTAGGCCTTTTCTTACGCTAAAATGCGTTTATCTGCAGGTTTAACCGACACGCAAAAAACTCGTCTCGACCGTCTTGACATGCTAATGCTTTACATACAAACGCTTTACAAGCTTAGCGTCACTCAACTAGACTCGCTATCGCTAACGGACACTCAGTTCAGTGGTTAATTTAGGAAGGGATATGTCAATAACGGGGATTATAGTGTCATCGGGAATTGCCTTTGGACAGGCACTTCACCTGCTCCACACCGAACATCACCTCGATTATCGCCCTATTCCCCTGTCTAAAATCCCTCAACAACAGGGTAAATTTGCCAAAGCCTTGCAAGAACTACAGGCACAACTGACACACAGCCAAGCTGCACTCGACAGCGACTCCGAAAATTATCAGTTGATCGAAGCCGACTTATTGTTATTAGAAGACGATGAATTAATCGAGCAAGTGAACGATGCCATTCGCACCTTACAATTGTCGGCAAGTGTGGCGGTTGAACGTATTTTTGCCCATCAGGCCAATGAGTTACAATCCTTAGATGATCCCTATTTAGCCAATAGAGCCCAAGATGTGCGCTGTTTAGGCCAAAGAGTCGTCGCGGCGATAAACGGCCATTTAGCTCAAGGGCTCGAAAAACTCGATAGACCCACTATCTTATTAGCGCAGGATTTGACCCCCGCCGAATTTGCCTTACTACCACGGGAAAACCTCTGCGGTATTGTACTGAAAACGGGCGGTTTAACGAGCCATACGGCCATTTTAGCCAGAGCAGCCGGCATTCCTGCCATCTTAAGTTGTCAGTTCGACGCAGACTCTATTCCCAACGGTACGCCCTTAGTGCTCGATGCACTCGCGGGTGAACTTTGTGTCAATCCCAATCCAGACCAACAGGCAAGACTCACTGTCACCTTTCACCATGAACAAGCAAGGCGCGCAGCACTTCAAACTTACAAGGATGTCCCAGCGCAAACCCAAGACGGTCATACTGTGGGACTCATGGCAAACGTGGGTAATCTCAACGACATCACCCATGTCAGCGATGTCGGCGCAGATGGAATAGGCTTGTTTCGCACCGAATTTATGTTGATGAACGTCGCCACCCTGCCCGATGAAAAAGCCCAATACAGCTTATATTGTGATGCATTGCACGCCCTAGGCGGTAAAACCTTTACCATCCGTACCTTAGATATAGGCGCAGACAAAGAACTCCCCTGTTTATGCCAAGAAATTGAAGATAATCCCGCCTTGGGTCTTCGCGGCATTCGCTACACCTTGGCGCACCCAGAATTATTTAAAACCCAGTTGAGGGCCATTTTGCGTGCCGCTAACCATGGCCCGATCCGTTTGATGTTCCCTATGGTCAATCAAGTCGAAGAATTGGACGAGGTGTTTGCACTCATTGCCCAGTGCCAAGATGCCTTGGAAGAAGAAGAGAAAGGCTATGGCGAACTTAGCTACGGTATCGTTGTCGAAACCCCTGCTGCGGTATTCAACCTCAACGCTATGCTGCCAAGACTCGATTTTGTCAGCATTGGCACCAACGATTTAACCCAATATGCAATGGCAGCCGATAGGACAAACCCGCAGCTTACCCGTGACTATCCGTCCCTTTCGCCTGCCATTTTAGCCTTAATTAACATGACAATAACCCAAGCTAAGGCCGCTAATGTTAAAGTTTCTCTGTGCGGTGAACTCGCCAGTTCACCGCAAATTGCGCCGCTGTTAATCGGCATGGGGTTGGACGAACTCAGTGTTAACTTAAGCTCACTCTTAGAAGTGAAAGCGGCCATTTGCCAAGGCAGCATCACACAATTTTCGGCATTAGCTCACACGGCATTACAACAAGATAGAATTGCAAGCTTACAGCAGTGTATAACAAGCTATAAATAGAGACATTTATTCGTTATGCTGCATTACAGAACAAAAACAATGACAAAAACAAGCAAAAGAGGCTCTAGATTATGGGATTTTTAAGCCGAATAAGGCGCTTGGTATCGGGCCAGACTCAATTAGCTGGCGGTATCATGGTATATGCCCCCGTTTCCGGCGATATCGTCGCCATTGAAAAAGTCCCCGACGTGGTTTTTGCTGAAAAGATTGTCGGTGATGGCATCGCTATCGCTCCCAAAGGCGAATTAATTCTGGCGCCTATCGACGGCACCATAGGTAAAATTTTTGAGACAAATCATGCATTCAGTATTGAGTCTCCCCAAGGTTTAGAGCTATTTGTTCACTTTGGTGTAGGTACAGTCGAGCTGAGAGGCAAAGGGTTTAAACGTTTGGCCCAGGAAGGTCAAGAAGTGAAAGTCGGCGATCCGATCCTGTCATTCGATATTGATTACCTTAAAGATCAAGTCGACAGCCTACTCACTCCTGTCGTGCTGGCGAACATGGAAGATGTCAAATACCTCGACAAAGCCCAAGGCAGTGTCACCGCAGGTAAAGACGTGATCTTTACGGTACAGCTCTAATCAAGCTTTACTTTAAGTGTTTGAATTAGCAGTTTGAAAATATCCTTGATTGATATAAAAAGGCTGGCTCCCCCAAAGGCGCCAGCCTTTTATTTATCTCCACTTTCCTCGCGAAGAGACCTGTCTGATAGCTGAAATATTTTCATCGCAAAACCGACATAATGTTTCAAACTGATTTAAAACAGAATAAACCAAATATCAACCACCCAGATATAGGATTGAATGACAATCGAAAGCACGTTTGCAAGGTGGCGATTTGCAGGCCGAGTAGACTAAGACAACCAGGCCAACAAAACTCCCTATCCTGTATAGCGAGTGCTATTCGAGCGTCAGAGTTTCGGCTTACATTGGTCACAAAAAGCAAAAAGATCAATGCACCCGCTGGCTCTCGAACGAAATCATGACTATACATCTAAAGGTGCTTTTAATATTACAGAGGAATAACAATGAAGTTCAGTCATAAGATTGTCGCCGCATCCTCTGCGTTACTGTTAGTGACAGTAACGCTTCTAACGACCAAACAATACTACTCGATTCAGAATGAAATGCAGGCACAGGTGGAAGCCAGTGTCACCGAAATCGTCGATGGGGTTAGAAATACGGTTTCATCGGAAATTGAAGCCCGTAAACAATTGGCAGCTTATACGACCAGCCTACTGGAACAAGATCTCACGCCCGCACACATCAGCGCAGTCATCACTCGCCCCATAGTTAAAAATGCATTTATTCTCGTCGGTTTAGGTTATGAAAAAGATGGCACGAATATCAATAATAATCCTAGCTGGGATCCGGGTGCGGGATGGAACCCAAGAGTAAGGCCTTGGTATCTCGATGCAAAACAAGCCGATAAATTAATCATCACGGCTCCCTATGCGGACTCAGCCTCCGGTGAAATTCTCGTCTCAATTGCGACGCCCGTGAAAGATCAAGGTACATTCATCGGTGCCATTTTCTACGATGTTAGCTTGGTCGGGTTAGCCAAACTCGTCAATGAGGTCAAACTCTTCAACGCTGGCCATGTGTTTATTGTTTCTGGGGATGGAACGACCATAGCCCACCCAGAGGAAAAACGAAATGGCACTCTTATGGCCGATTATTTACCCAATGTCAAAGTGATGGAAACGCCACAAAAAGTAACCATAGAGGGAAAAAGCTTCACCTTGGATTTCTCACGCGTTGCGGGAGAGGACTGGTATGTTGGTGTTATCTTGGATGAGGAGATTGCCTATGCTGCAGTGACGGACTTACGCAATAGCTCTATTCTCTATTCCGTTATCGCCTTAATCATCAGTATCACAACCCTACTACTATTGATCACAACCTTAATGCGCCCATTACAAACATTAAACGATGCAATTCAAGATGTTGCTTCTGGCGAAGGTGATTTGACTCAACGCTTAAATACTAAAACAGACACTGAGTTTTCAGCGTTAGCCTTGGGATTCAATACCTTCACGGCAAATCTACAACAGTTGATCATTCAATCTAAATCCATTGGCCAGCTCATCCATAAAAGTTCAGAAATGACATCGCTAGAATTACAGCAATCTACTGATGCCATGAACTCGCAACTGCATGAACTAGAACAACTTGCAACTGCCATGCACGAAATGGCAACCACTTCAACTGACGTAGCCCGTAATGCCCAAGGCGCGGCTTCTGCTGCGAAAGAAGCAGATGAAGCGACAAGTGTAGGTTCTAAAATCGTCAGCGATACAACTGATGCCATTAATGCCCTGTCATCAAAAATCGATATGGCCGTCACTGAAGTCAAAACATTAGAATCTGCAACTGACAACATTGCCACAATATTGAAAGTGATCAATGACATTGCAGATCAAACAAATTTATTAGCCTTAAATGCCGCCATTGAGGCAGCAAGAGCCGGTGATTCTGGTCGTGGTTTTGCTGTGGTAGCAGATGAAGTCAGAACCCTCGCCCAAAGGACTCAACAATCTACAACTCAAATCCGTAACATGATAGAGCAACTTCAAGCAGGAGCAAGTGCTGTTGCAGAGGTAATGAGCCAAAGTAAAGATAATGCAGAAGATGCGGTTACACGCGCCCAAGGTGCTAATACCGCATTAAACAAAATTCGTGAAGCAATATTACAGATAAGTGATATGAACCTACAAATTGCCTCTGCAGCAGAAGAGCAGAGTTTAGTAGCTGAAGAAATTAACAATAATACTATCAGGATCAAAGATTTATCAGTCCAAGTTTCTGACACTGCAGTTCATGCAAATACAGCCATGCATACGCAAACTCAATACATCAAAGAACAAGATGCAATCCTTAATAAATTCATAGTCTAAGCCAGTGAGCCATGATTTTATCCATGGCTCACCATGACATCTACTAACAACAGGACCTCATCATGAGCAAAATAACGTTGTTCGTCATAGTTAGCATGCTTCAGATCCCACTACAGGCTAATGCCCAAACAACCACAGAAGAGTCGGAACGACTGCAACAACTCGAGCAAAGAGTTAAAGAGCTGGAGCAACAAGCCAAAGCGGAGCCTGCCAGTCCCTCATTGCAATCCTCCCTACAAGACAGTCGTTTTATCCTCTACGGTTCACTACGTCCGACCTTAGAATACCAAGACAAAGGTGAGGATGTGTGGGATATCGGCGATGCACTCTCCCGCTTAGGGGTTAAAGCTGAAACCGAGTTCGCCTCTGGTTGGCGTGCCATTGCCCAAGGTGAATGGAAAATCCGTCTCGATGACAATGGCCGATTCGGCGAGGCGAGACTCGCCTTTGCGGGGATAGATTCTCCCTATGGCAAGTTGACTTTTGGGCGCCAAAGGCCGGTGCAGTACACGTTAGTCGCTGAATATGTCGATATCTTTAACAATGCGAATAGCCCCTTTGGTTATAACCAAGAGAGTCCATTTTTTGTTGATAATGCCTTGATCTATGAGCTTAACATTAAGCCAATCACCTTAATGGCTTCAGCCATTTTTGATGGTAACTCAGGTGGCAGTGGTACCGATGTAATTAATGTCGGCGCAGGATTTAACCAGAGTGGATTTCACGTAGGTATCGCCTACTTACAACAGGATACCTATGTGAACGATATTATGACTGGAGAAGAACAACTGGCCGGGGGCGTCATTTCCTATGAATTTAGCAATGGCATATATGCCGCCGTTGGTTATCAGCATAAAGACTACGAATTTGAAACCGCAGTCAATAGAACCGGTAATACATTTGATAGCGCCATCGCGATTCCAGTTGCGAAAGCTTATAAGCTGAAACTAGGATACTTCAGGTTTGAAGATGGGATAGAAGATACCAGCAGCCAAAATTATGATGGATACAATCTCACCTTAGAGTGGCAAGCCGCAACAAATGTCCGCATGCATTTAGAATATTTACAACAAAATAATGATCAACGTGAAGACGACACTATCATAGCCTTAGGCATTCGCTATGATTTTGATTTAAATTGGCAACTTTAGTCAACGCCATCCCATTACCGTTAAGCCCGCAGCGCACTCAATGAAGCGTGCTATACGGCATCAGTAAGCAGCAAGATATGACTAAACGCTCTGAGGGCGTTTGGTTACATAAAGTGACAGACATCACCCGATAATCCCAATACGCTTCAAGCACACTGACATTTTATGCTCACGCTATCTCAGTAACACATCCCACTTGTGACATGCGGCGCACAATGCCACAATGCCAGCAAAATCAATGCTTGCAAGCCAAGCGTCCATCCACACTGGAGCATCATTTTGACCCTCTACGGTATTAAGAATTGCGATACAGTGCGTAAAGCACGTAAATGGATTGAAAATCATCAACTTCCAGTTCATTTCCATGATTTTAGAGATGACGGCCTACGTCAAGAAGACCTCGAATTCTGGTGTAACACCTCAGGCTGGGAAACCGTATTCAATAAGCGCAGCACGAGCTTTCGTGCGCTCAGTGACGCAGATAAAACCGATATCGATCAAGCCAAAGCCATTCAACTTATGCTGGCGCAACCGACACTGATCAAACGCCCCGTCTTAGTCGTCGGTGAACAAGTGCTGATTGGCTTTGATGAAGCCGCCTATAAAAGAGTATTCTCAGTATGATGCCAGCCGACAATTATCCCGTTACAGAACTGACAAAAGCGCTGATCGCCCGCCCTTCGGTGACGCCGCTTGATGAAGGCTGCCAAACCTTAATGGCAGAAAGACTCAGCGCCATCGGCTTTAATATCGAACCTATGGTATTTGAAGACACCACCAATATGTGGGCTCGCCGTGGTAATGAAGGCCCCATTTTTTGTTTTGCGGGTCACACAGACGTTGTGCCGACAGGCGATGTGAGCCGCTGGCACACGCCGCCTTTTGTGCCCACCATCATTGATGGCTACTTATATGGCCGAGGCGCAGCGGACATGAAAGGCTCACTGGCGGCTATGATCATTGCCACCGAGCGGTTTGTGGCTAAACATCCCGATCATCATGGCTCTATCGCCTTTTTGATCACCAGCGATGAAGAAGGCCCATTTATTAACGGTACGACGCGAGTCATTGATACCTTAGAAGCGCGCAACGAGAAGATCACTTGGGCATTAGTCGGCGAACCCTCATCAACCCTAAAGCTGGGCGATGTGGTCAAAAATGGTCGCCGCGGCAGTTTAACCGGCAACTTAACCGTGAAAGGCATTCAAGGCCACGTGGCCTATCCACACCTTGCCGATAATCCAATCCACAAAGCCGCGCCTTTCTTAGCCGAGCTAAGTCAAATGCACTGGGATAATGGCAATGAGTTCTTTCCGCCCACCAGCTTCCAAATCGCCAATATTAATGGCGGCACAGGTGCATCAAATGTGATCCCTGGCGCACTGGAAGTGATGTTTAACTTCCGTTACTCCACCGAAGTGACCGCCGAAATCTTGATTGAGCGAGTTGAAACTCTACTGAAAGCCTATGAGCTAGATTACGATATCAGCTGGATTTTCAATGGCCTACCATTTTTAACCGGTGATGGCCCGTTATTAGATGCAACCCGTATCGCGATCCGCCAAGTCACAGGTTATGAAACCGATCCACAAACCACAGGCGGCACGTCAGACGGTCGCTTTATCGCGCCAACGGGTGCCAAAGTGTTAGAGCTTGGCCCTGTCAACGCCACCATTCATAAAGTGAATGAATGCGTTAAAGTGGACGACCTTGAGCAGTTAGCCCTGTGTTATGAAGTCATTTTGGAACAATTACTGTGTTAGCACACCTTAAGATCCGTCCCGAAACCGCAAAGCTTTACGGCTTAAGCTCCCCTGAATTAGTGGATTATTTAAGCCCGTATCACCTTGGTTATCATAGCTTTGGGTTAGAGGAGAACACAGCTATCGCTTTTAAGTCTATGGCGGCAAAAGCTGAAGATGCGGGCATAAAACTCGCTATTTGCTCAGCTCATCGTCCCTTTGAACGGCAACTGGCAATTTGGAATGCCAAGGCTAGCGGTAAACGCGCGGTATTGGATGCCAATGAGTTACCGGTCAATATTCAGGGCTTAAGTGACGATGCCATAGTTGACTTGATTTTGCTCTGGTCGGCGTTGCCCGGCGCTTCACGCCACCATTGGGGTACCGATCTCGATGTGTTCGATGCGGCTCAAATTGATGTTAAAGCCCTGCGCCTTGTTGAAGCTGAATATGTTCAGGGTGGTCCCTGCGCTAAATTGCATGCTTGGCTGGTAGAAAATGCCCATCATTTTGGCTTTTACTTCCCGTTTCAGCAGGGACAAAGTGCGGTGAGCCCAGAACCTTGGCACATCAGCTATTTCCCTATTTCACAATTATTGCTGCCGCAATTTGATCGTGCGGAATTAGCCACACTGTTAGCAAACAGTGATATGTTGCTCAAAGATGCAGTACTCGCCCGATTAGACTGTCTAATAGATGAATATGTGCTGCGTATCGCTCAGCCCTAATCGCGAAATACTCGCCAAGATCAGTCAACAAAGGTTAAGCCTAGCGCTATATCGTCAAAATGGGCGCCAAAATGCTTTTTAACACAATGATATATTTGATTAAGTAGGTTTTATGGATTTTTCTTCACACCGTCAGCAGCTTGTTATTGCCGATCGAAAATTAAGTTACCTTGATGTCGGCTCAGGCCCTGTATTGTTGTTTGGGCACAGTTATTTATGGGATAGCGCTATGTGGGCGCCTCAAATTGCCACCTTAAGCGCCCAATATCGCTGCATAGTGCCTGAACTTTGGGGCCATGGTCAGTCAGATTTACTGCCCAATAACAGCAAAACGCTACTCGATATTGCCGATCAAATGCTTGAGCTAATGGATGCTCTTGAGATAACTCACTTTAGTGTTGTCGGACAATCTGTCGGTGCTATGTGGGGCGCAGAATTGGTACTGAAAGCACCAACAAGAGTTAAAACCCTCGTTATGCTCAACAGTTTTATCGGTTTCGAACCCGAAGTCACCCGTGCGAAATATGATGGCATGCTGGATATGATCAGCGCCGCTAAGGCGATCCCTGCGCCGCTGATCAGTGCAATTTCACCTTTATTCTTCGCCAATGATGCCGAGAATAACACGCCCGAACTGGTTACGGGCTTTGAACAGTCCCTTGCCAGTATCACAGCGGAGCAAATCCCCACGATAGTTAAACTTGGACGAATGATTTTTGGTCGTCGCGATACCATGGAATACGCCGAGCAATTGACGCGGCCCTGCCTCATCATGGCTGGCGTGGAAGATAAGGCCCGCAGCGTATTGGAAAGTTACCTGATGAGTGATGCCATTGACGGCAGCCAACTTGTGCATATTCCTGCTGCAGGACACATATCAACTCTCGAACAAGCGGAATTTATTAACCAACATTTAGCCGATTTTCTGGCTAAATATTATTAATCAATCGCTAAATCTACGCTTCAAGGTGCGAAAACTCGCATCTTGAAGATGAGTATTTCTACTTAGCACATGTTACCAAGATGTGCTTATATCAATATTGCTCACCCATACTTAATTCCTATTTTATGGATAAATACATTAGGCTTTACTTTATTAAAGTCTGTTATTGAGCACGCCTCGTTTCATTAAACTCACCTGTGAAACCTCTATTAACAATTAAAGACGTTGTTTTTGTTCCAAGCGGCTTAAAAAATGTTGCACAAAGGTGAAATCTACTAATTATCAACTACCTTTATACTGTATTCCCTCAACAAGGTATTATGCCATGAGAAAAAGTACAGTTGCCCTCTGCGTATTCAGCACACTTTATATGCCGTCTCTTTATGCCGATGTTCAAATAAATGGATTTGCCTCTATTGTCGCGGGCTCAAGTCTAAGTGACGATAAAAGCTATTATGGTTACGATAAAGAACTCGATTTTAATAATGATTCCAAAGTTGCCTTACAATTTACCGCCGATCTTGGTAGTGGCTTAAGAGCGACTGCACAAGTGCTATCCAGAGGCAGTAACGATTATAGCGCTGAATTCGAATGGGCTTATATCTCCTATGACATCAGCGACAAACTTATGCTTATGGCAGGTCGCCAACGTTTTAATCTCTATAAATACTCCGATTATATTGATGTAGGCTATGCCTATCACTGGATCACTCCGCCCCGCGGAGTTTATTCCCTGCCATTTAATTCAGGTGAAGGTGTAGGCTTAGTTTATGCCGATTTATGGGGCGATACCGAAGTAGGTTTGACCTATAAATACATTACCACTTCAGTTTCTGACTACTCGCCTACAGGTTCATCAACACCTCCTGCGCCCTTCTCCGCCGAGGGCCACATAATGAACTTTAACTTTGTAACCTCAGGGTTTGAGTACGGTTTAAATATTGGCATAGTTACCGATTTCTCCTACGAATTACCCGCACTGCTTGGCTTAGGTAATGCAATTTCTCAAACAGGACTCTTTACTCAGCAAGTAGTTGATGATCTTTTACCGATTAATGACAGCGCGTTACTCATTGGCGCTAACGTTAAATATGATACTGAAAAATGGTTTATTTTGGCCGAATACACGCGAATTGATGTCGATCCCAGTAGCTTTAATATTCAAGATTCAGCCTTTGTTTCCGGCGGGATCCGCTATCACGATTTCACCTTCCACTTAACCTACGGTATTGATAAAGGTGAGCCTCAATACGATGCCTATGACGCTATGTTACCTGTTTACAATGGTCTGCCACCGGCAAACCAAGCTGCACTCGCACCGCTTGTTTTTGGTACACAAGCGGCGCTTGAAGCACAACAGGAAGACAGCGCCTACTACATCATAGGCACCCGCTGGGATTTCCATCCTTCTGCCGCACTGAAACTAGAGTACACCAACTACAGTAACGACAAACCGTCCTCCGATGAACAGTTGCTGAGTATGGCAATAGACTTAGTTTTTTAAGGAGTTAAGCATGAAACTATTAATAAGTTCTCGGTTGATGATAAAAACCTTAGTCGCCAGTGCGCTTCTACTTGGCAGTGCCTGTGTTCAAGCCGAAATTGCCGTCGTGGTGCACCCTTCTAATACGTCAGAAATTAGCGCTGCGGATATTTCACGGATCTATTTAGGCAAACTCAAGTCTTTCCCCAGTGGTGGCACTGTCGTCGCACTCGATCAACCTGAAGGCACGCCCGCACGTGATGCCTTTGTTAAACAGATCCTTAATAAAACCGAGAGTCAGTTAAAAGCCTATTGGTCAAAACTGGTCTTTTCAGGCCAAGGTCAACCGCCCAAAGTCGTCGACTCCAGCGCTGAAATGCTCGCATTGATTGCCGCCAATCCCAATATGATCGGATTTGTTGACGTCAGCGAAGTCAACGATAGCGTGAAAGTGATCAGTAAGTTCTAACCCAATACTGCATCATCCTTGTCCGCCTTAATCTGTGGCGGACAAGGTTTCCACTCAGCATTAGCGCGATATAAACAAGCACATTATCAAATGGTTCTTGAACCCTCAGAGAGGGCTTATCCATTTGCAGTACTATTAAGAAAAAATAATCTCGATTTTTCAATATCCTGATTCAAACCTTAATTGGATAGACCAGCAGAGCCAAATTTGCTGGTATACTCTTGCTAAAAATGTGCTGCTTGCATGAATTAGAGCATGAGAAGACATTTTATATGTCAATAAAACAATAGGTTAAAATGAAACTACTCAAACCTTTATTCGACAATAACCGCCGCTGGGCCGGACGTATACGCCAAGAAAATCCTGATTTTTTTGAACAATTAGCGAAACAGCAACATCCTGAATACCTGTGGATTGGCTGCTCAGATAGTCGCGTACCCTCAAACCAAATCATTGATCTTATGCCCGGTGAAGTCTTTGTTCACCGTAATATCGCCAACATGGTGATCCATACCGATCTTAACTGCTTATCTGTACTGCAATACGCCGTCGATGTGCTCAAGGTGAAGCATATTATGGTAGTGGGTCACTACGGTTGTGGTGGTGTGCGCGCGGCCATGGGTCAGCAACGCTTAGGACTCATCGATAACTGGCTCGGGCATTTACGTGATATCTATCGTATTTATCAGGAAGAATTACAACAGATGGACGAAGCCAAACGTTTTGATCGCCTGTGCGAGCTAAACGTGATTGAGCAGGTTGCTAATGTGACCAGTTCAACCATAGTGCAAGAAGCTTGGGATCGCGGTCAAGAAGTGGCGGTACACGGCTGGATTTACGGCATTGATAACGGTTTACTGACAGATTTAGATGTTACGGTCGATCGCGAATACGGTTTAGCTAATCCACGCTAACAGCCTGAATGTCGGCTTTCAACACCCCGCTGAGTATCATCAATGCTCAGATAAAACCTGCCGCTGTGCAGGTTTTTCTTTTTCCATGGCAATTTTCAGCAATAAAACATCGCAAGGGTCTATTACGCCAGTTATAATCCGCCAGTTAATTGCAGGCGACCTATGCGCCACAAATTCTAAGGAGATACCTTCCATGCCCGGTTTTGAATTATTTGGTCCTGAAGAGAAGCAGGAAGTCGCTGACGTTATGGAAAACGGTTTTACCTTCCGTTACAACTTCGACCATATGCGTAATGATCGCTGGAAGACGCGCGATATGGAGCAACTGCTTTGCGAGAAGATGAACGTGAAGCATGCTCACCTTTTATCAAGCGGTACTGCAGCGCTGCAAACGGCCATGATGGCTGCAGGCATTGGTGCTGGCGATGAAGTTATCGTGCCACCTTTTACCTTTGTAGCCTCAGTTGAAGCGATTTTTATGGCAGGCGCTATTCCGATTTTTGCCGAAATCGATGAGACATTGTGTTTATCTCCAGAAGGTATCGAAGCCGCGATTACCCCACGCACTAAAGCCATCAACTTAGTGCACATGTGCGGTTCTATGGCGAAGATGGACGAGATCAAAGCTGTCTGTAAAAAACATAACTTACTGATTTTAGAAGATGCTTGCCAAGCCATTGGTGGCAGCTACAAGGGCCAAGCGTTAGGTACTATCGGTGATGTGGGTTGTTACTCATTCGATTCAGTCAAAACCATCACCTGTGGTGAAGGTGGCGCTGTGATCACTAACAACACAGAAATCTACAACAATGCGCACATGTTCTCAGATCACGGCCATGACCATATTGGTAAAGACCGCGGCGCAGAGTCACACCCTATCATTGGCTTGAACTTCCGTATTTCGGAAATGAATGCCGCCTTAGGGTTAGCGCAGTTACGTAAACTCGATACCATTATCGATATTCAACGTAAAAACAAAAAGACCATTAAAGATGCAATGGCCGCGATTCCAGAAGTCACCTTCCGCCAGATCCCCGATCCAGAAGGCGACTCGGCTGGCTTCTTAACCTTTATGTTGCCAACCGAAGCGCGCACGCAAGAAATCAGCAAAAAACTGGCTGAAAACGGCGTTGATGGCTGCTTCTACTGGTATGTAAACAACTGGCATTATTTGAAAAACTGGAAACACATTCAGGAGCTTAAGGCATCTGCTGCGTTGCCAATCACATTAATCGCCGACAGACCTGACTATACTCAAGTTTCTGTGCCTAAATCCGATGCCATTATGAGCCGCACGATTTCTATGCTCATCAAGTTGTCTTGGACCGATGCTCAGATCGCCGAGCGTATCGAAAACATCAAGAAAGCATTTGCCCAATAATTCTACGGGAGTTTGTTGCAATGAGTTTTAAGAATTTTAAAGTAGTTGAAAAAATGATCTTCGGCCGTGGCTCATTCGTCCAACTGGATGAAGTGTTAGCTGCTGAACGTAAAACCGCCGACGACTTCGTGGTGTTTTTAGTCGATGACGTGCATCAAGGCAAAGCCCTTGAGGGCCGCATTCCAGCTAAAGCACAAGACATGGTGATTTGGGTTAACGTTGATGAAGAGCCAAGCACAATTCAAATCGATGCCCTGACTGAACAAGTTCAAGCTTTCAATAGCAAACTGCCAGTGAGCGTCGTCGGTTTAGGTGGCGGTTCAACCATGGACGTAGCTAAAGCAGTATCGCTGATGCTGACAAACCCAGGTGGCTCTGCTATGTATCAAGGTTGGGACTTAATCAAGAACCCAGCGATACACCACATTGGTATCCCAACGATTTCTGGTACTGGTGCAGAAGCGTCACGCACCGCCGTATTATGTGGTCCAGTACGTAAGCTAGGCCTGAACTCAGATTACACAGTATTCGATCAAATCATCATGGATTCTGAGTTAATCGAAGGCGTAGAAACGGACCAATGGTTCTACACAGGTATGGATTGCTATATCCACTGTGTTGAATCTTTACAAGGTACCTTCTTAAACGAGTTCTCTAAATCCTACGCTGAAAAAGCCATGGATTTATGTCGCCAAGTGTACTTAGACGACCACGTAGAAAAAGACGACAAGCTAATGATGGCGTCTTTCATGGGCGGCATGAGCATAGCTTATAGCCAAGTGGGTGCCTGTCATGCGGTTTCTTACGGTCTGTCCTATATCCTGGGTTACCACCACGGTATCGGCAACTGTATCGCCTTTGATGTGTTAGAAGAATTCTATCCAGAAGGCGTTGAAGAGTTCCGTCTGATGATGAAGAAACATAACATCACGCTGCCGAAGAACATCTGTAAAGATCTGCCAGACGAAACCATAGCGAAAATGGTTGCCGTGACTAAGAGCATGGGTCCACTATGGGCTAACGTTTACGGCGCGGGTTGGGAAGAGAAAGTCACAGATGAAATGTTGACTGCCCTGTTCCGTCGCATCTAAGCTCTAACACATGTTAAAAGGGCTCAATTGTGAGCCCTTTTGTCTATATGCATTGTATATCTACACTGTATATCTTTGATAAAAGTAGGATAATTTGATGAATGTGACTCTGTTAATCCCGGCTCGTTACGGTTCAAGCCGCTTCCCGGGCAAACCCTTAGCCCCGATTAACGGCAAGCCAATGATCCAACACGTGTATGAACGCGCGTCGTTAGCCAAAGGCCTCACCAATATTTACGTCGCTACCGATGATGATCGCATTAAAGCGGCCGTTGAAGGTTTTGGCGGCAAAGTAGTCATGACCAGCCCAGATGCAGCCTCGGGTACAGATCGTATCAATGATGCAATAAACCAACTGGGACTAAAAGATGACGACTTAGTGATTAACCTACAGGGCGATCAACCTCTTATTGACCCAACCTCTATCGAGCAAATCATCAGCCTCTTCGAGCGTCACCCTGGTGAGTTTGAAATGGCCACCTTAGGCTTTGAAATCGTCAATAAAGCCGAGCTTGACGATCCTATGCATGTGAAGATGGTGTTCGATAACAACAACTACGCCTTGTATTTCTCTCGTTCGCGTATTCCTTTTGGCCGCGATACACAAGATTACCCCGTTTATAAGCACTTAGGTGTGTATGCTTATACCCGCAAATTCGTCCAAGCCTTCGCCGCCCTGCCATTAGGTCGTCTAGAAGATCTGGAAAAACTCGAGCAATTACGTGCATTAGAGTACGGCCATAAAATCAAAATCGCCATTAGCGCCTTTGATTCTATTGAAGTGGATACGCCAGAAGACATTCGTAAATGTGAGCAACGTTTAGCGGTTGATTAATCGCCCGTTAGGTGTGCGCGAGTCAATTCGAAACAGGAGCTGAGTATGTCGACCTTAGAAGTCTGGATCATTATTATTTTGATCGTCGGTGTCATCGCCAGTAATCTTGCTGCGTTGAAGTACAGTGCTAAGTTCAAACTGCCGCAGTTCGGTCAACATGGTAAAGATAAGCAGATAAAGTCAGATACTGCCAAGCCTTCGGCAGCAGAGAATGATGCCGATGCGGCTTCAAGCAAGCCAAGTTCTGCGGACTCAGAACCCAAAAAAGCAGATCAAAGCAAAACTGAACCACCTAGGGGCTAAGCTCAATGGCGGCTTTTAAAAGTGAGTCTAAAGATGGCTTTTGAACACGCCTTTTAAAGGCTGCGCTATAAACACTGAGCAATGACGTTCGCAAACATAGAAAAGGCGCCACAGGCGCCTTTTTTGTCTCTCAAATAACAAGCTAGTCAATGCCACTCATCAGCCTTAGACTTTTTTCGCTGATGTGCGACTCAATGGCTGCTCCTCAAGGTGCGCCACTAAAAAGACTAAAAAGCGAAACAGGGATTTAATCTTAAGATCATGATTATTATTGGGCTCAGCCGCAACTAACTTCTGCAGCGATTTGATTCTAGCGTAGGCATTCTCGACTAAAGCGTCGTTCTCTTTACCGACATATTTAGCAAACTCGGCAAATTCACCAATAAATTTCAGTGTCACTTTACGGCGATTTAACGCAGTGATTGCTGCGCCCTCTTTCAGTTTTGCCTCAAAAATACTGCATTCTAAACCACTGGCGATCGCACTTTGCGACAAACCGCTGCTTAAGGCATCGGCCAGAAAACCCAAATTGGCTTTTAACTCAAAGGCAATCGCCTGCTTACTGGCGCTTGATTGCTGCCAGCGACTGCGTTCCTTATCGAAAATATCGTATAGCTCTTTCCAAATGCTCATGCGCTTTGCCTACCTTGCACTGAATCGCTCCCTTCGTATATAGCACTCGACTTTTTTGAAATGCTAGCGTTGTTAATACTAACGTTTTTAATACTAGCGACTGAAAGTTATCATAAATTTAAGGTTTTCGGCATAGCGCTATGATAAATAATGGTTTAAAAATGAGTTAAAGCACATTCACACTAAAACTAAAATCGGCATAAAAAAATGGCCCGAACGAGTCGGGCCAGAGTGCAAGCCATATTCACTGTAAGAGCCATGTGAAAACTGCCCGAGTGAGAAACGAGCTCAGTACGAACTCACTCACGACCCATCTAATGGCATATAAAGTTAAAGTGCTTGCGATTTTTTCGCGTTATTTTTCTCGGCGGCGAGTCGACGCTGCGCTTCTTTTTTCTCACGGCGCGCTTCAATCACTTGATTTACATCACTACCGATATGCGCTTCATTACGGGCTTTAGCCAAATTCACTTGACGTTCACGCTCAACGAAACGTTTACGCTGCTCGTCAGAAATTTTATCGATACAATGTGGGCAACTGACACCTTGCACATAGGCAGGGCTCTGTTTTTCAGCTTCGGTGATTGGCATACGACAAGCATTACATTGATCGTATTGGCCTTTCTTCAAGTCATGATTTACCGCAACGCGGTTATCAAATACAAAGCACTCGCCTTCCCACAGGCTTTCTTCCGCTTTCACTTCTTCGAGGTATTTAAGAATACCGCCTTCGAGATGATAGACCTCGTCAAAGCCTTGCTCTTTTAAATAAGCAGTTGATTTCTCACAGCGAATACCGCCAGTACAGAACATGGCGACCTTCTTATGTTTAGCAGGATCAAGATTCTGCTTCACATATTCAGGGAATTCTCTGAAGGTTTCAGTCACAGGATTAATGGCATTTTTGAAAGTGCCGATTTGCACTTCATAGTCGTTACGGGTGTCGACTAAAATCACGTCCGGATCAGAAATCAGCGCATTCCAATCTTGAGGCTTCACATAGGTGCCAACCACTTTAAGCGGGTCTATACCTTCAACGCCCATAGTCACGATTTCATTTTTCAGCTTGACTTTAGTGCGGTAGAACGGCATTTCATCGTCGAATGACAATTTGTGAACGATATTGTCTAGGCCATTTTGACTGTTGAGCCACACTAATAACGCTTCAATAGCTTCTTGAGTGCCAGCAACTGTGCCATTGATCCCTTCACTTGCGAGGAGCAGAGTGCCTTTGATCTCGGCCTGTTCCATCATAGCGAGCAATGGCGCTCGGATAGATTCAAAATGCGGTAACGACACGAATTTATATAACGCACATACGACAACTTTAGCCATAACACCCTCTTTGCTGGCTGGAACTTAATTTCCAGTGCATAAACAAATCAATCATCTGCAGCCTTGCTGCAGATCCCAAAAATAGCGCGGAATTCTACCTGAGTCACAGCAAGATAAACACAGATAAAATACAGGGTCTTTAATTCTTTACGCACAGTGGTGAGAAAAATCATTCTATGATGGCAAATTAAGCAGAAATCCCAGTATGAAAGCGTTACCATCTGCGCCCTTTGAATATTGCATGATTGGCACACAACATTTGCATTGGCATACTCGCGTCGTCAATAAGCATGCATAAACATGCTGACGTCAGCTTTAGTCGCATCAACTTCCACGCATGGCGCCGCACAGTAGAGGAAATCCGAATGACGCTAGCCGTCTTATACACTTTCCGCCGTTGCCCCTATGCAATGCGAGCACGTTTGGGACTCTTATTAGCCCAATGCAATGTTGAAGTCCGTGAAATCACCCTTAAAGCCAAACCACCACAAATGCTAGCGGCCTCACCTAAGGGGACTGTGCCAGTATTAGTGCTAGCGAACGGTGAGGTGATTGCCGAAAGTCTTGAGATCATGCGCTGGGCACTCACGCAAGCCGATCCCTTAGATCTATTGTGTCAGCAAAATCCTGCTATTGAAGATAAAATGGCACAACTTATCACGCAAAATGATCAACAATTTAAACCATGGCTTGACCGCTATAAATATGCCGACCGTTACCCTGAGCAAACGCAAGCTTATTATTATCAGCAGGCGAGTCATTTCCTCCTGCAACTTGAAACATGCTTAGGGCAACACCCCTTTTTAGTCGCCGATACACCTCGCCTTGCCGACTACGCAATCATACCTTTTGTACGCCAGTTTGCCGCAGTGGATCTTAAACGTGCACTTAGTGATGATTTTCCGCGAGTCGCCGCTTGGCTAAATCGACTTATTTCGAGTGAAATATTTATTCGTGCGATGGAAAAATATGTGATCTGGGACGCTAGCCATTCTCCAACTTGCTTGTTAGGAGACGTGTAAGCCAATAAGATTTAAAGATTATTTTTATTTTATGTTATAGCCATCGGTAAAATATTCGAGTAAGGTATTTACCACTAGGTAACTAATTTAGCTAATTGTAGCTAGACAATCTTCTCAAGAAAAGTAACCACGCCTAAAGACTCAAGGACGTGAATGATAGAATACAAGGATAAGACAGTTGGAAAATATGGATATTAATATCGTTATTATGCTTGGGGGCCTGGTGCTATTGCATTGTCTATTTGCCCTTCGGGCCTTCAAAAGTAAAGTGGATCTCAGCACCAACAAAAAGTGCTTATGGTGCCTACTGAGTCTGATACTCGGCCCTATGGGTTATTATGGTTTTCACGGTTTTATTCCCCTAGATAGAATTCTCAAAGACTAAACGGTAAAACTGAATACCTTCAAAAAATAAGTCATACCATTGATTTACTTATCAAATTAAAAAATAGCGCAACCTTAAGCTGCGCTATTTTTACGACCCCGTTTAATCAAACAAGGCATGACAGTTAACTACAAATGACTGTGCAACAATACCGAGTCATCAGGAACTTTTTGGATCACAGGCGCTTGCCCTTCAGCCAAGGCTTGTTTATAGCTTTGATTCATTTTAAGGGCGAGATACAAATCTGGCCGGATCAAAATACCACCTTCCCCTGTCTGCATGCCCGCTTGCTCAAACCAACTCAGCATCTGCCGTTTACGTCCCGCAAGCACTAAACGAACGCCACGTTTTTTAAGCAGTTGATGCAAATCAGCCAACATGGCCATCACACTTAAATCTAAATGGGTAAAACAAGGCACTGCATCAATAATGATGCAATCGACCGGCTCAGATTCCCGAATAAACTTTTCCAGTAAACGGCGCTTAAAATACGTCGCATTAAAGTAAGTTAACGGCGAATTAAAGCGATATATAAATACTCCTGGAACCGATTTAGCTTTACCCGATTCATCGACACTGCGGATAACGCCCTTATGATCTAAACCAAGCACTTGATCCGTAGGCCGCATCACAGTAGCGAGGAACTGGAATAAACCCAGCAATACAGCCAAGGTTATCCCAGGGATAACCCCAATAAACAACACGGAGAACAAGGTGATACAGGCAAGTAAAAAAGCAGACCTATCCCGCACTCGTAGATTCCACAGTGACTTTAAATCGATAAGCGAGATTGAGGCAATCACCAGCACCACACCTAAGGCGGCACTGGGGATGAACTTCAAAGGCGCAGTGAAAAATAGCGCCACAACACCAATCAATACCGCCGCAATGATAGACACTAACTGGCTCTTACCACCATTGGCATCATTAACCGCAGTACGGGAATCCGCGCCGCTCACCGCAAAACCTTGAGATATGGCTGACGCTATATTGGCTATACCTAACGCCCTGAACTCTTTATCGGCATCTATATCGTAACCGTTTTTTGCCGCAAAACTTCGAGCCGTCAACATCATGCTCACAAAGCTCACCATGGCTAAGTTAAGCGCTGGTACCACAAGCTCACGGGCGATACCTAAATCAAATACAGGCGCTTGAAATGAAGGTAATCCTGAGGTCACTTCTCCGACGACGCTAATATCAAAGCTCGTCAGGTTAAACACCCAAACAAGGAAAGCTGCCATCGCCATTGCGCACATAGAAGCTGGCCATTGGGGACGAAACCGTTTCACTAAGGCATAAGTCGCTAGCGTCACAATCCCCATAGTCAATGTCGGCCAATGGGTTTTGGATAAGTAGGAAGGCGCACCGCTGAGGCGTTCGATTAGATAACGCTCATCGAAGGTAAAACCGAAGATTTTTGAAAACTGTCCCACGATAATGGTAATTGCAACGCCATTAAGCAACCCCATCAAAATCGGCTTTGATAGAAAATCGGCGAGCACCCCCAGCCTAAAACGACTCGCAATCAAGCACCAAAAGCCTGTCATGGCCGTCATGGTCATCACTAACTGCCAGTGCTTCATGCTATCCCCTGCAGCTAGGGGCGTGACAACCGCGGCGATAACAGCACAAGTCGCCGCATCTGGACCCACGATTAATTGTTTTGAGGTGCCAAATAGTGCGTATACCAACATTGGCAATACGCAGGAATACAAACCCACGGCAGCATTCACTCCTGTGAGTTGGGCATAAGCAATCGCTACGGGTAATGCCACAGCGGCAACGGATAAGCCTGCGCGCACATCATCCCTAAGCCATTGCTTTTCATATTGTAATAATTGCGCCAATCCCGGCATAAACGAAATCAAACTAGGGAACTTCACTCGGCAACCTCCATATACACACTATCAAGATAAGCAACAAGTATAACTGAGACTGAAAATGTTCAGCTAAAAGGCCATTACCTAAAAAGCCATCAATAGTATGTTGGTTATGGCATAAAGCCAATCATTACGCGAGTGTCTTCCTCAGAATATTTATAGGGTTAGCACTTAATTCAAGCCAAGCTAGCGTAATATCATAGGTAATGACACTAAGAGCAAGCTGCCCATAAACCAATTAAAATGGCGCTTACGTCTATCGGTATTGAGTTTCCTACTGATCGCGGCACCGACAAATACCCAAGTAAATGATGCAGGAAATCCCACTATGTTGAACATTAATACGCCAAGAAACGCACTCAACCAAAAGCCATCGCCACTTAATGTAAAAGCGCTACACAGGGTAATCGTCGACATCCAAGATTTAGGGTTAATCCATTGAAATAATGCAGCTTCAATGAGCGTCATAGGTTTTCGTCCATCATCCAAATGCGTGCTCTGCACTGGCGACGTCACTAATTTGTACGCGAGATACAGCAAATATGCTAAAGCGAAATATTTCAATACTTGGTGCAATACCGGTAATGCTTCAAACAAGGTACCGAGGCCGAATAATACCGCAAGATGTAAAGAGGTCGAACCCAAGCGGATCCCTGCAATATGTGGCACGGTACGCAGCACACCAAAATGCGCTCCAGAGCTAGCTAAGAGAATATTGTTCGGTCCAGGAGTCATTGTCATCGTCGCGCAAAACAGCGCGGTCGAGGCCATTAAAGTCCATAATTGTGGATCATAAAGCAGTACAGTATTCATATTCGCCTTAAATTGTATGCATACATTTGTTGACATAAAAAGATGCAATAAATAATATACGGAGAATATTAGAGATCAATGGATTTATTGTCATGGGTACAATCTGGACACCAGACCTAACGACTTTTTCAGGCCCGAAATATCAGCGCTTAGTCAGTGCCATAGAACAAGGCATTTTGCAGAAGGTGTTAACCCAAGGTAGTAAACTGCCACCGCAGCGCCGTTTAGCCGATGCATTAGGCATCACTATTGGCACTGTGACCCGCGCCTATGCATTGGCGGAACAAAGGGGTTACGTCGAAGCACGAGTGGGAGATGGCACCTATGTCAACGCCTCCCCTGTACCTGAAATGGGTAACGTACAATTGAATATGGCGACCTGTCAGCAGCCACTCACAGATCAAATCAGCACCCTAAGCGATTGCCTCAGCCAATTAGCGAAAGACCCCACTAAATTGAGTCAGTTACTCGGTTATCGCGCCAGTCCATTAGATCAACACCAACAAGTGTTC
The DNA here is from genome assembly GCF_025654295.1 of Shewanella sp. SM23. Lineage (NCBI taxonomy): Bacteria > Pseudomonadati > Pseudomonadota > Gammaproteobacteria > Alteromonadales > Shewanellaceae > Shewanella > Shewanella sp. SM23. The sequence goes on along the minus strand of NZ_JAKKRM010000002.1, from coordinate 190,701 downwards.
CACCAATGGTTAAACCAACGTGGCATACAGCAAACGCCCGAGCAACTGGTCTTTACCCATGGCGGGCAGCAAGCCATTTTTGCCTGTTTGAGCGCATTTTTATCAACAGGCGATGTACTGTTACACGAGCAATACAGTTATCCAGGCGTGAGAATTTGTGCTAAACAGCTTGGTGTCACTAGCGTTGGAGTGCCCCTTACCCACGAAGGATTAGATCTGCCGCGCTTTGAAGCCCTATTACAGATCCACAACCCTAAATTAGTCTATCTCACGCCGAATAATCAAAACCCCACTTGCATTCAGTACAGTGAATCACAGCGGCAGAAAATCCTTGAATTATCAGAGCAATATCAATTCTATATCATTGAAGATGACGTGAATTATTGTTTACCTGAAGAATGGCATTCGCCCCTGTGGCAATTAGCAAAACAGCTGGTGATACCACGGGTGATTTATATTTCCAGCCTGTCAAAATTGTTTTCTGGCGGCTTAAGGCAAGGTTTTATTCTGGTTCCTGACCCCCTTATCGCCCAAGTGCGACTCGCTATCCATAGCCAATGCTGGATGGTGTCGCCGCTGAATATTGAAATAGCCTGTCAGTTGATAAAGAAAGGTCATATCGCTGCAGAACGAGATACGCTCGTACGTCAACGCCAACGTCACTGTATCGCCATGGGCGAACGGCTGGGATTAACCCAAACTTGGCGAGGGTTAAACGGTTGGATACAACTACCAGAAGATATCAAAGCCCATCATCTCGTTACCGCACTGGCCGCAAAAGGCATATTAGTCCGTAATGGTGATGACTTTAATTGCCATGATAATTTTATCCGCTTGAGCCTTGGTGGCGCCGAAAACGAGACTCAATTTCAGCATGCAATTGAGTGTATCGAGGCAACGATTCACTCCCTAGTACAAAATGCCTATTCCGTGGTGTAAAGGCACTTAAAGACCATTAAGCTCAGCCAATTTTTATGCGCCATTTCAGATGAAGTTAATTCACACAAAATGGCGAATATTGTAGAAGAGTGAATAAAAAAAGCGCCAGTAGCATACATGCTACTGGCGCTGATGTTACTGACAAGCTTGATGAACTATCGGTGAGCCATTCGCTATATGCACCACTATTTAATCTTGAGTTGGTAAACACTCGTGGTACCACTAACTTCATTGCCTATTATTAACAAAGGATTACCGTTAGGGCTTTTATCGGCACTGACAAATTTCATCCCTTCTGGTCCCAAATCACCCGCCAATGTTGCATCACCTTTGACTGCACCTGTAGCGGTATCGACAACGAAGTCAGCTTCAAAATCACGGTTCACAACATAGTCGACAAAATGCACATCAAAAGGATTAGTCACGTCATAGATCATAAAGCCAGAGGTACGTTCTAAACCAACAAAGGCATATAGTCGTTGACCAATTTGGCCTAGGGCTAAAGCTTCTGGCTCTGGCCCCTTGTCATCGCTGCGACTATCACCTTTATTTTCTTCGTTGTTATTGTTGAACTTATCCCCCAGTAGTGCGGCGGTAATACGCTCAAAATCACTTCCACTGTCAAACACTTGCTGACCATCGGCATTCCAAATCGAGAAGGAACGAGCACCAAAGCTCACGACTTTGTCGTAGTCGCCATCCTTATCATCGTCCCCCATGCTCTTCGTTACCTTAAGACGCGCTAATTGGGTTTTATCTTTTGCGGCGGCAAATTGTGGGTGATTCGGGTCGAGCACTAAATCCCCTGCGCGGGCTTCTTCCGAAAAAGCCGCATAGTCACGGGAGTCACCTTCATTCGCAGTCACAATAAAGTCAGTGTTATTCCAACGGTAGCTAGCAAGGGTATCGGGTTGATACATACCGTACACCCCAGTGTAGCTTTGCAGGTTAACAAGATTATCTTTGTCACTCGCATCAATTTTATTCACACCAAGCCCGTAATCTTTGAGGCCTAGCGGTAAAATCTTCGAGACTTTCGCATTGGCGATATCAATCACGGCAATAGCATTGTTCTCTTGTAAACTGACAAATGCACGGCGGTTATCTTGGCTAATGGCGATATATTCAGGTTCTAAATCCTGAGCCACACTCGCCATTGGACCATTAATTCTAATGTCAGCGGTGATTTCACTTGCACGCGCACCGCCCTGATTAAACGCACTAAAATTTATGATGGTCGCAGTAGCTGCGGGCTTACCGTCAGTAATCGCAATCAGCGCAACACTGCCTTCAGGATCTAAGGTATAAGCAGGATTAGGTTCGCCTTCATTGGCCACGAGTAAGGTTTTACCGTCGTGGGTGAACACCACATTATCGGGTAAAGCACCGACTTCGACGGCGCTGATAAACTGCGGAGCATCTGTGCCGTTAAGTTGATAAAAAGCCACAAAACCATTGGCTTGGGTTTTATTGCCTGCAGCGTCACCACGCTCAATGGCTGCCGCTAACAAGTTGCCTGAAATACTCACGCTGTTCACGCTACCCATAAAGGTTTGACCCACATCCTTAGCAACATCGAGTTCTGCTAATTTGTCGAGATTATTCAATGCTAAAGGATCTGTGGCGTTTGATGAGGTCCCTAATAAGCTGCCATCGATAATATCGACTTTGCCGCTTATCGCATTAACCACAAAAATACGGTTTGAAGCACTATGATATTCAACAATTTCGGCGGCACTTAAGCCATAAACGCCAGTCTGATGACGACCAATCAACTCTGCTTTTAAGCTTGCAGTTTGTGGCTGGCAAACATATTGGGTTTGCGCGACTGCAATTTCATTGTCATCCAATTGTCCATTATGGTTGGCATCTAATCCGGTATCGATACGCTGACCACCGGCGGGACAATTTGCATCACCAATAGTTAATGCGGTCACTTTAACCAGTGAATTTAAGCCGTTGTCGCCTTTATCACCTGCTGCGCCATCATCACCGCTGCAAGCTCCGAGTAATAAGCTCGCCATAATGGCGGCTGCAAGCGGGAGTCGTTGTGTTTTCATCGTGTCATTCCTGAATATTTTATTTTTAGTAGGGTGAAGCTAAAGCCCACTAAATTAGTCAGCATAAAAGACACCTAGATGACAAAGCAGTGACACTCAGATGACAACTAACACTTTTGAATGAAGCATATTGGAGGATAACGGCTCGAGCCGCCAAGGTTATGCCTCGATTATCGAGACTTGCTACTTAGTTACAATTTAATCGGTAAAATACGGTAAAGAAATCATCGCAAAGATTGGTTTATTTGTCCTAGCGCTTTACTATGCTATTGCTTAATGCCTTACCGTGAAAATTGATCGAAACACAATTCACTTTTCCCCAAACACTGCCAATTAGCGCAAGATGCTGGCTAAAAATGGACGGATTAGAGTGAATTGTCCTAGTACAATTTAAACCACGCCGCATAACCCTGAGAAATACGCTTTCAATTCTTTCGCCACCCGAGGTAACAGTGGACCCACAATCACAACCTTCTGCCCATAACGGTAGACGTATACCGAATTTAGCACTGCTTATTCCCATGCTAGCGGCGATTGTCGCGATCACACCATTAGCCATCGACATGTACTTACCTGCGATGTCGACATTGGCCCTTAGTTTTCATACCGATATCACAACAGTGCAACAGTCCCTGAGTATCTACTTAGCAGGTTATGCACTGGGCATGTTGTGTTTCGGTCCCTTAGCTGACCGCATTGGCCGTCGCCCTATGGTGATAATGGGGCTGAGTGGCTTTATGCTAACAAGTTTATTGATTGGTTTTGCTGGTCAAGTCGAAATCTTTCTTGGACTACGCTTTTTGCAGGCCTTTATCGGCGCAGCAGCGACTGTGGTGGTGCCGGGATACATCAAAGAAGTCTATGGCGACAATACCGCCAAAGGTATGTCTTACGTGAGTTTAATCATGATGTTAGCGCCATTATTGGCCCCTAGTATTGGCAGCGTGATCTTAGAACTCGGTGATTGGCATTTAATCTTCTTCATTCAATCTGCCTATGCCGCGACCCTGTTATTACTCGTGCTGTTTGCGCTAAAAATGCCCAGCGATAAAGATATGGATACTCGCAGCCAAAAATCGTTTCTTGGTGCCTATGCGACCGTATTTTCCCGATCTGGCGTTAAGTTAAACATTGCCAGCGGTGTGTTAACGTCTTTTGCGTTTTTCTGTTATCTCACCGCATCCCCCTTCGTTTATATGGAAGTCTTTGCCTTAGATAAATCCTATTTTGCCATCTTGTTTAGCACCAACGTTGGCGCCTTGATGTTGGCCAATATCATTAATACTCGCATTGTCGGCCGCTATGGTTCGCTGCGTATGTTGCACGTATCGACCTTTTTTGGCGCTATTGCGGGAGCTGGTTTATTAACCGTCAACCTACTGGATATGAGCTATCATTTTACCGTGATCATGCTTATTCCTTTGATGGGCAGCCTAGGGGTGATGTCGGTCAACGCCGATGCGATAGTGCTGATGAAGTTCAAACAAGAAACCGGAACGGCAACGGCGGTTATTGGCACCTTAAGATTTGGCTGTGGCGCGTTAGCGGGGCCGTTATTAGCGGTGTTCTATGATGGCACAGCAGTGCCTTTCTCTGCCCTCATGTTAGGCTCTATTGTGTTAGTCGGCATTTGCCAATTCAATCGTCCAAAGCATCAAATACAGCCGACGGTTTAAGGATCTATTTTTAAGGGTCTATTTTTAAGAAATCATGGATGCCAATGCCTCATCTACAACACATGTTTGATCGCATAAAACAGCGCATTGGCTTTCACTAATGTAGCAAATAAGTAATATTTAATCGCAACAGTTAAGTATCTGCTTATCTAACGTCCCACACCAAAACGGCACTTTTAGTGCCGTTTTTGCTTTTTAAGCATCTAACAATCTGAAAAATATAAAATAAGCCCATAAATCAGCCTAGATTACTTGGCGATTCCAGCAAGTTATCCAGCCATTCAAACGTGAAATTGTTTCAAGTTGGTTATTTTTTACATAAAAGGCTTGAAATGTTGTTTTTTTTGAATATGATGAAATTCTGTTCATTGCAACAGTTGCTGCATCCTAAGGATGAATCACTTGTCTTCTACGAAGTCAGTTCAGCATTTCGGAGTCTGAATTACCCTTCAGGCTTAATTTTTAGAGCGATTACCGTCGCTGTAACAAAATACTGTTTACCGTAACGGTACTATGCAATAGGAGTTCCACATGGAGATGTTATCCGGCGCCAGCATGATAGTGCGTTCTTTGATTGATGAAGGCGTAAAACACATTTTTGGCTATCCTGGCGGTTCAGTTTTAGATATCTACGACGCCCTGCACGTTATCCCAGGTATTGAACACATACTCGTTCGCCACGAACAAGCCGCCGTACACATGGCCGATGGCTACGCCCGTGCCACGGGTAAAGTGGGTGTGGTATTAGTCACTTCAGGACCCGGTGCCACCAACGCGATTACCGGTATTGCCACCGCCTACATGGACTCTATTCCCCTCGTGGTATTATCGGGTCAAGTACCGAGCAACCTTATCGGTAATGATGCTTTCCAAGAATGCGATATGATCGGTATCTCTCGTCCCGTGGTCAAACACAGCTTTTTAGTTAAAGATCCCACTCAAATTCCTGAAACGATAAAAAAAGCCTTTTATATTGCCTCTACCGGCCGTCCTGGGCCTGTGGTCGTCGACCTGCCAAAAGATTGCTTAAACCCAGCGCTGCTGCACGAATATATTTATCCCGAAAACGTGAAAATGCGCTCGTACAACCCGACAACCTCGGGGCATAAAGGACAGATCCGTCGTGGAATACAGGCACTATTAGCGGCTAAAAAGCCTGTGCTCTATGTCGGTGGCGGCGCCATTATCTCAGGTTGTGATAAGCAAATTTTACAATTAGCTGAGAGATTGAATATTCCCGTCGTCAGCACACTCATGGGACTGGGTGCCTTTCCAAGTACCCACAAAAACAGCCTAGGCATGTTAGGGATGCACGGTCGCTACGAAGCCAACATGACTATGCATAACTGCGATTTGATCTTCGGTATTGGTGTGCGCTTCGATGATAGAACCACTAATAATGTGGAAAAATATTGCCCGAACGCGACCATTTTGCACATAGATATCGATCCCTCGTCTATTTCAAAAACTATCCACGTCGACATTCCCATCGTAGGGTCGGCCGACAGTATTTTAGACAGCATGTTGACACTGTTAGATGAATCGAACGAGCACAATGACAACGATGCCATCGCCACTTGGTGGAATGATATTGAGCAATGGCGCGGCCGCGATTGTCTGGCCTATGACAAAAACAGTGGTCGCATCAAACCACAGCAAGTGATTGAAACCTTGTATAAGCTGACCAATGGCGATGCCTATGTCGCCTCTGATGTTGGCCAGCATCAGATGTTTGCCGCCTTGTACTATCCGTTCGATAAGCCGCGCCGCTGGATCAACTCAGGGGGTCTAGGCACCATGGGGTTTGGCCTACCCGCCGCAATGGGGGTTAAAATGGCGATGCCTGATGCCACGGTTGTCTGTGTCACGGGTGATGGTTCAATCCAGATGAACATTCAAGAGCTTTCGACCGCGCTGCAATATGATACGCCGGTTAAAATTATCAACTTAAACAATCGTTTCCTTGGCATGGTTAAACAATGGCAGGACATGATTTACTCTGGCCGTCACTCACATTCCTATATGGATTCAGTACCTAATTTTGCCAAAATTGCCGAGGCCTATGGCCATGTAGGTATGACGATCAGCGATCCCGCCGAACTTGAGTCAAAAATGGCAGAAGCGCTAGCGATGAAAGACAGGCTGGTCTTTATCGACATCATGGTGGATGAAACTGAGCACGTGTACCCCATGTTGATCCGCGGTGGTGCGATGAATGAAATGTGGCTGACTAAGACGGAGAAATGCTAATGCGTCGAATTATATCTGTATTATTAGAAAACCAATCCGGCGCCCTGTCTCGTGTGGTCGGTTTGTTTTCACAGCGCGGTTATAACATTGAAAGTTTAACGGTGGCGCCAACGGACGATATCACATTGTCGCGGCTTAACATTACGGTCGTTGCCGATGAAATGGTGTTAGAGCAGATAGAGAAGCAGCTACATAAACTCATCGATGTGTTAAAAGTTTCGAATATTACCGAGTCTGCTTATATTGAACGCGAATTAGCCCTTATTAAGGTCCGCGCCCAAGGCGAGTTTAGGGAAGAAGTTAAACGGATGGCGGACATTTTCCGCGGCCAGATTGTCGATGTCACCGCCAATTTATATACCATCCAAATGGTCGGCACATCAGAAAAACTCGATGCGTTTATCCATGCACTAGGTGAAGTGACTAAATTGGTCGAAGTCTCTCGCTCCGGTGTGGTGGGTTTGGCTCGCGGAGAAAAGGCCATGAAAGCGTAGCTTTCTCACGGAAATCTCGCGGACATTTTTGCGTGAACACAAAAACATCAAGGGGAGCATTATGCTCCCCTTGTTTTTAGCTGGTTACCACAGTGTCAATTATGACTGGCTGTCTAGCAAGCGCGATGAAGTGATCTCAATTTTGCGTGGTTTCAATGCTTCAGGGATTTCACGCACTAAATCAATATTGAGTAAGCCATTTTCTAAACTTGCGCCGAGCACAGTGACATAGTCTGCCAGTTGGAAAGTGCGCTCAAAACCGCGTTCCGCTATGCCTTGGTACAAGTATTTACGCTCGGTTTGGCTTTCAGCTTTATTGCCTTTCACCAGTAATTTCTCACCTTCACTGCTGATCTCAAGTTCATTCATTGAGAATCCGGCCACGGCCATAGTAATGCGATAGCGATTTTCGCCTAATAATTCAATGTTATATGGGGGATAGCCAGTATTGCCATTATTAGCGGCGGCATGTTCTGCCAGCTGAGCTAAACGGTCAAAACCAATGGCACTACGGTACAGGGGAGCTAGATCATAATTACGCATATTCATATCCTTGTCTTAAGCAATATGGAGAATTGGCGGACGGTTTTCACGATGAAAACGCTTGTAGAGTCTGCCGAGTTAAATCTTCTGTCCTTACGGCACAGAATTCACACTAGGATCCTCATCGAGCGATCCTGAAATAGATATAAGGACGGGAGAGAAAATTTCAAGCAAGAAAATTAAAAAAATGTGCAAAATTTAAAAAGACCAACAAAAACAAACTCTTATTAATTTTAATACTTTGAATTGACGTGTGATTTGTATAGACGTATTAGCGTTATTGCAACACGGAAATCTATATTCGCTAAATTGCAGCCAATAAAAAAGGAGCCTAGGCTCCTTTTCAGTCTTAGCATCGAATTAACGAGTGCGTGGACACAATTCTTCAGCGCTGAAGAAGTAAGCAATTTCACGAGCAGCAGATTCAACAGCATCTGAACCGTGAGCCGCGTTTTCGTCAATGCTTTCTGCGAAATCAGCACGGATAGTACCAGGAGCTGCTTGAGCTGGGTTAGTTGCACCTAAAATTTCACGGTGAGCTAAAACAGCGTTTTCGCCTTCTAATACTTGGACCATGATAGGACCAGAAGTCATGAATGCAACCAGAGCACCGAAGAAGCCGCGCTCGCTATGCTCAGCATAGAAACCTTCAGCTTGTTCTTTGGTCAGGTGTAACATTTTAGCTGCAACGATCTTAAGACCAGCAGTTTCAAAACGATTGTAGATAGCACCGATGTGGTTTTTTGCAACAGCATCTGGCTTGATAATAGAAAATGTGCGTTCGATCGCCATAACTAGCTTCCTTTGTCAGCAAGTTTAAAAAATTCGCGCGGATTATACGAAATTTAAAAGCTAAATCCTATCTTTATAGCAAATTAGTCTGAGATATTGCGCACATTCGCTTTATTCGTAATCAGCTTGATCACACAAAATACCCCGCTAGGAGGATAAATCCTTAGCAGGGCATGTTAACTCATTAATAATGGGATTATTTTTTGTTTTTTGCCCAAATACCAGCCCATGCAATTAAAGCGACTAAAATGACTGCGGGAGCAAGATCTAACAAGTGGTGGAATAAACCAACACCGCCATGACCTGGATGAGCCCAAGCCATTGAAGGGACAAGCATACATAACAATACAAGCAAAAGTTTCATGTGAACATCCTTGCAGTTGCGGTAATAAAGTTAAGCCATATAAATGCCTTAACCAATATACAACAAATTACGATATCCACTGAAAATGAACTTGACTGTGATCAAACTCTCGCCAAATATTCTCTGCGCCACTGCAAATACGTGAGATAAATCACCTTAGTTAATCTTCTGAAGGACAAGATGCCTCACATAAAAAGCCGTACCACAACTGTGCTCACTACTTTTCATCAATCCAACACTGCTGAATTGCTTCCAGTATTTTTTCATTGCAATGCTTAGGATCATCAGCAAAATCATTCAAAGCTAACACCCACTCATACAGTTGGGTGAAATGCAGTTGAGTAGGATTCACCTCTGGGTGTGCTTCGAGTAATTCCAACGCAATATCTAACGAATCTATCCAAGTTAATGTCATCGTTTTCCCCTATTCGGTTCGCTTGAATGGGTAAGCTAGTGCTTAGCGCCGTTACCCATAAGGAGGTGAATCAAGTGTTGATATTCCGTAGTCAATACTCGACACCAAGGGTGTTAACCCTGTGCTTGCGTCACCTTTTTCACTTTAATCGCATTTTTTTCAACAAAATCAATAATAGCACCCGCCACATCTTTCGTGGTGGCGCCTTCAATCCCTTCAAGCCCTGGTGAGGAGTTCACTTCCATGATCACTGGGCCATGGTTTGAGCGTAACAAATCAACCCCTGCCACATTCAATCCCATCGTCTTCGCCGCACGAATAGCCACAGAGCGCTCTTCAGGAGTCAGTTTGACTAAACTCGCCGTGCCCCCACGGTGCAAATTAGAGCGAAACTCACCGGGCATAGCTTGACGTTTCATGGCGGCAATCACTTTATCACCGAGCACGAAACAGCGAATGTCTGCGCCGTTGGCTTCTTTGATATATTCCTGCACCATGATGTTGGCTTTCAGGCCCATAAAGGCTTCAATCACGCTCTCAGCCGCTTTGCGGGTCTCGGCTAATACCACGCCAATGCCTTGGGTGCCTTCGAGTAATTTAATCACCAGAGGCGCGCCACCCACCATATCAATTAAGTCAGGAATATCACTCGGTTTATTGGCAAAACCGGTAATAGGCAAACCAATACCGCGGCGTGACATCAGCTGCATAGAACGCAATTTGTCCCGTGAGCGGGAAATTCCAACTGAATCATTTAAGGCATAGACGCCCATCATCTCAAATTGGCGCAACACCGCCGAACCATAAAAGGTAATCGACGCCCCAATACGGGGGATCACGGCATCAAATGCAGGTAACTCTCGCCCGCCAATGTGGATACTCGATTGCCGCATATTGATATTCATATAACATTCAAGGGGATTGATTACGTGTACTTCATGACCACGTAATTGAGCCGCTTCAACGAGTCGCTTCGTTGAATATAACTCTGGCCCTTGCGATAAAATCGCTATTCTCATTTGGTCTCCGGCAACCATTAATTTTGAGCGCATAATACGCCTGCGCAAGGATAAATCAAACAACTAGAGGCATAGACAAGATTAGTTGCACAAATGCTCAACGCCAAAAGCAAAAAACCAGTCACGTGGACTGGTTTTAATCATTATCGAAGCAATATTAATTGCCTTCGCTAACCATGTTAACTGTGTATTTAGGGATCTCAATCACCATGTCAGTGTCGACCACTTTAGCCTGACAAGATAGACGGCTTTCGGGCTCGAGTCCCCATGCTTTGTCTAACATGTCATCTTCTAGCTCATCACTTGGCTCAAGATCATTAAAGCCTTCACGCACGATACAGTGACACGTCGTGCAAGCACAGGACTTTTCACAGGCATGCTCGATATTGATGCCATTACGCAGCGCAACATCGAGAATGGTCTCACCAACATTCGCCTCAAGCACAGCGCCATCAGGGCACAACTCGGCATGGGGAAGAAAGACTAATTGGGGCATTACATCACCTATATGTTGTCGATCGACTGGCCTTTGAATGCCACTCGAATAGAATTGTCCATACGTCTGGCAGCAAAATCTTGGGTTTGCTCATCCAGTTTTTCAATCGCGAGTTTAATCGCATCAGCATCATCGCCCGTAGCCACTTGCGCCACATTGGCCATAGTAGCATCGATCTGCCCACGCTCATCGGCATTCAGCAAATCGGCATCCTTCGCTAACGCGGCATGTAAAGACTCGAGTACCCTCGCCGCCTCCACTTGCTGCTCAGCCAGCATACGACGACCGATATCGTCTTTAGCATACTTCATCGAATCTTTCAGCATAGTGGCAATTTCAGTATCCGATAAACCAAAAGACGGCTTAACTTGAATACTAGACTGCACGCCGGTGGACTTCTCCATCGCCGTCACGCTAAGTAAACCATCGGCATCCACTTGGAAAGTCACCCGAATATGCGCAGCGCCAGCGGCTAACGGCGGAATACCTTTTAAGGTAAAACGCGCCAGTGAGCGGCAATCGGCAACGAGCTCACGCTCACCTTGCACCACATGGAATGCCATGGCCGTTTGACCATCTTTAAACGTGGTAAATTCCTGCGCCCGTGCAACCGGAATCGTGGTATTACGCGAAACCACTTTTTCCACTAAGCCGCCCATGGTCTCTATGCCTAATGACAAAGGGATCACATCGAGCAATAACAAATCCGATTCGGGTTTGTTACCCACTAAAATGTCGGCTTGAATGGCCGCACCAATGGCGACAACACGATCAGGATCGATAGATGTCAGGGGTGGTTTACCGAAGAAAGCTTCGACCTGTTCACGCACTAATGGCACGCGCGTTGACCCGCCAACCATCACAGTTTCAAGCACTTCATCCGTCGTGACGCCCGCATCACGCAGGGTACGGCGACAGCTGGCAATCGTCTTTTTCACCAATGCCGCAATCATGGCATCAAATTCAGCTTTAGTGACGATTTGCGTCAGTTCAGTACCATCGGCAAGGATCACTTTTGCTTCAGTTTCTGCTGCATCCGTTAAGGCTTCTTTGACTCGACGCGATTCAATCAACAACTGACGGCTTAATTGTGAGTCGATGTCGCTAAGCTGCCACACTTGTTGCATATGTGCTTGCAGTAAATGATCGAAATCATCGCCGCCAAGCGCTGAATCACCACCAGTGGCTAACACTTCGAATACACCGCGATTCAAACGCAAAATAGAAATATCAAAAGTGCCGCCGCCTAAATCATAGATGGCAATCACGCCCTCTTGCTTAGAATCTAAGCCATAGGCAATCGCAGCAGCCGTCGGTTCATTCAACAAACGTAGCACTTTAACACCCAGCAAAGCTGCGGCATCTTTTGTGCCTTGGCGCTGAGCATCATCGAAATACGCAGGCACAGTGATCACCACGCCTTGCAGTTCGCCACCTAAGGTTTTTTCAGCGCGGGCGATCAGCGGACGTAAAATCTCCGCAGACACTTGCACGGGATTCACTTGGCCTTGGGGAGTCACAAATAAAGGTAAACCGTTTTCGCTTTCGGCAAACTCGTAGGGTAATGATTGCTCGCCAGCTTTAATATCCGCTAGGCTGCGGCCCATAAAACGCTTAACCGAAACGATCGTGTTTTGCGGATCCTGCGCCGAACTCAACGCTGCAAGCGCGCCGACTTCGACTGAATCTTGGGTATAACGCACGATAGAAGGTAATGAATGCTGTCCAAGTTCGTCCGGCAGGGTTGCCGTCTCTCCACTTCGAACGGCCGCCACCAAAGAATTGGTCGTACCTAAATCTATGCCAACGGCAAGTCTATGTTGGTGCGGCGCGGCACTTTGACCGGGCTCAGCTATCTGCAAAAGGGCCATATATATCCAACTTATTAATGCCAACTCAAGCGTACTTGAGTCAGCAAAGTAACATAAACACGGAAAATCAATCTAACAGAGCGTCTTCGACTCTGGTCAACTCGTCGTGTAATTTTGCCATAAATTTGAGTTTGCGAACTTGATCCGCCGCTAACAATGCGTCTTCAGCCTGCTCACTGGTTAACAGTTGAGTCAATTGCTGAGTGAGTTGCGCGCGGTACTGCGCAAAAGATTGATATAGCTCGTCAATACTCGCTCGAGGATCGGCACTATCGCGTATATCTTCTAACGCCTCGCGCCATTCCATTTGCTGCATCAAGAAGCCAGTATCTTTCACTGTCGTGGTTTCATGGCTTAATTCAATTCCACGCAGCGACAACATATGCTCAGCGCGGCGAATGGGATCTTTTAAGGTTTGAAAACCATCATTGACTTGCGCCGTGCGCTGCACCGACAGCAATTTTTGCTGCTCAGTATCATTGGCAAATTTATCGGGATGAACCGCCCGTTGCAGTTCGCGATAGCGTTCTGCAAGTAAGGCGGTATCAATATCGAAGGCAGGGGAAAATTTAAACAGCTCGAAATAATTCATGCGTCAACTTTAGCGGTTAAACAGTGAAACTCTCACCACAACCACACTCACCTTTTGCGTTAGGATTATTAAATTGGAAGCCTTCGTTCAGCCCTTCTTTAACAAAATCCAGCTCGATCCCTTGAAGATAGATAAGGCTCTTGGCATCTATGATGATTTTCACATCTTCGATATCAAACACTTCATCGTCATCATTTAAAGAATCAACGAACTCAAGTACATAAGCCATACCAGAACAGCCTGATGTTCTTAAGCCGAGACGCAGGCCTACACCTTTGCCTCGGTTGACTAAGAAAGATCTGACACGATCGGCTGCCGCTGGGGTCATTGTAATCGCCATCTTAACTCCAGATGTTACTTAGCTTGTTTCGATTTGTACTCGTCGATAGCAGCTTTAATGGCATCTTCAGCCAAAATTGAACAGTGGATCTTCACTGGTGGCAATGCCAATTCTTCAGCGATATCCGTGTTTTTGATCGCCGCAGCTTGTTCGATAGTCTTGCCTTTAACCCACTCAGTTACCAGTGAGCTAGACGCAATCGCGCTACCACAACCGTAGGTTTTGAACTTAGCGTCTTGAATGATGCCATCAGCACCAATTTTCAACTGAAGTTTCATCACGTCACCGCAAGCAGGCGCGCCTACCATACCGGTCACGACCGAAGGATCGTTTTTATCAAAAGAACCAACGTTACGTGGATTCTCATAATGATCTATCACTTTTTCACTGTAAGCCATGGTACTGCTCCAAAATTATCTATTGTAAAGGTCAGAATTAATGATGTGCCCACTGAACTTGGTTCAGGTCGATCCCATCTTTAAACATTTCCCACAAAGGAGACATTTCTCTTAATTTATCAATAGATTGAGTAATAACTTCGATAGCGTGATCGATTTCTTCTTCGGTTGTGAAACGGCCGATTGAGAAACGAATCGAGCTATGTGCCATTTCATCGTTTAAGCCAAGCGCACGTAATACGTAGCTAGGCTCTAGGCTGGCTGAGGTACAAGCCGAACCCGATGAAACCGCTAAATCTTTCAGTGCCATCATTAACGACTCGCCTTCAACATAGTTGAAGCTGACGTTGAGGCTACCGCTAACACGGTCAATCGCATCACCATTGATATAGGTTTCTTCAATATGCTTGATGCCATTCCATAATTTGTCACGTAATGCACCGATACGAGCATCATCAGAGGCCATTTCCGCTTTTGCGATTGCAGCAGCTTCACCTAAACCTACGATTTGATGCGTTGGTAACGTACCGCTGCGCATACCACGCTCATGACCACCACCGTGCATTTGCGCTTCTAAGCGAATGCGAGGCTTACGGCGAACATATAAGGCGCCGATACCTTTAGGACCATACATTTTGTGACCAGAAATCGAGATCAAATCCACTTTAGTGGCTTGCACATCGATAGGCACTTTGCCTGCACTTTGCGCCGCATCCATGTGGAAAATAATGCCCTTTGAACGGCATAGCTCACCGATTGCATCGATATCGTGGATAACACCAATTTCGTTGTTCACGTGCATAATACTGACAAGGATAGTGTCGTCACGCATTGCCGCTTCTAAACGTTCCATCGGAATGATGCCGTTTGCCGCAGGCTCTAAATAAGTCACTTCGAAACCTTCACGCTCTAATTGGCGACAAGTATCGAGAACCGCTTTATGTTCAGTCTTACTGGTGATGATGTGCTTACCTTTCTTGTGATAGAAATGAGCAACACCTTTTATCGCTAAGTTGTTCGATTCCGTCGCGCCAGAGGTAAACACAATTTCGCGGTGATCGGCGTTAATTAACTCGGCAACTTGGTTGCGAGCAATATCCACCGCTTCTTCGGCTTGCCAGCCGTAGCGGTGTGAACGTGAGGCCGGATTACCAAAGATGCCGTCCATTGTCATGCATTGGAACATCTTTTCCGCGACTCTAGGATCAACAGGCGTGGTGGCGGCATAATCTAAATAGATAGGAAGCTTCATAACACACTCCGTACTGAGCAGTCTCTGGTAGAGGCTACATACAACGTACAAAAATTATTTTTATATATAACAAAGTGCCACTATAAACTGACTCTTTGTTCCTTTTGCATAGTGTCTTGCTTAAGTGAGATAAATTGCACATCTCGCTTCTGCATCAAGCCGGCAAGACTGATACCATCTAAAAAATCGGAAATTTGTTTGCTTAAATCGCCCCAAAGTGAATGGGTTAAGCAGCGAGTTCCACTCTGACAGTTGCCAAGTCCTTGGCAACGAGTCGCATCGACAGACTCGTCTACAGCATGGACAACCATGCCGACTGAAATATCATTGGCTTCTAGGCCTAAGCGATAACCACCGCCCGGTCCACGTACACTGGCAACTAAACCGTGTTTTCTTAGCTTAGCGAAGAGTTGTTCCAGATAGGAAAGCGAAATCCCTTGTCTTTCAGAGATATCCGCTAAGGGAACTGGTCCCGATGCTGAGTGGATTGCCACATCTAGCATAGCGGTTACTGCATAACGACCTTTTGATGTAAGTTTCATAACTACCATAGCTCCCGAACAGGTATGCATTATTTCAACATACCCGAGTAATTCAGTCAAGTATTAAAACCTACTAAAACACTCAAGTATATGAGTGTGCACATAACCAATACCCTTTCATCTTGGTGGGGTATTTAACCTTTTTCTAGCCTAAGATTCAATGCTAAAGCGCCAATTAATCGACAACTAGCACGATATAAACGCAGGATAAAAGTGATCTCGGTACTATGGCGCGATCAAACTCAGGTTTGATCGCAATATGCGCCTTTACAACAGGATGAGCTAAAGTAAAACGCTAAACGAGACCCTTGTGAGGGTCAACCCTTAAGCAAGTTAGACCACTAAGTTAAATCATTTCGTTGAACCATTTCTTGAAACTTAGATACTCGGATCAAACTCATCTAATGCACTATGGCGTTTTTCCGCTGCCGCTTTTTCTGCATCATTAAACTCGCCCATATCCAGCTCTGGCAGTTTTTCAGTGCAGACATTGCCACCCAGCCCTTGAATGGCTTGACACAACTCTTGAACTTTCGAGTCCATCAAATGCATGTGATCGAGCATCTGCCCTATTGCATTGGCCACCGGATCGGGATTATCCGGTGATACCGCGTACGCATCGAAGCCGTATTTTTTTGCCATCGCGCTGCGACGTTCAGTTTTCTCTTTCGATTGCGGTGACGGTGTTGCCACCACGCGCCCAGGAATCCCCACAACCGTGGTATCTTTGGGCACATCTTTCACCACAACAGAATTAGAACCCACACGCGCACCATCGTGCATGGTAATAGGACCGAGGATTTTTGCCCCTGCGCCCACCACCACGTTATTGGCTAACGTCGGGTGACGTTTCCCCGCCTGCCAGGTGGTTCCACCAAGCGTGACACCGTGATAAAGAGTGCAGTCGTCACCAATCTCAGCCGTTTCACCTATCACAACGCCCATACCGTGGTCGATAAAAAATCGATGACCTATGGTTGCCCCAGGATGGATTTCAACCCCTGTCAACCAACGGGAGAACGTCGATAAACAACGTGCCGTTAAGCGCCAATCGCGCTTCCATAGCTTATGGCTTATCCGATGCAACCAAATGGCATGCATGCCTGGATAGTTAACCAAGATCTCAAACGCGCTACGCGCCGCAGGATCACGGTGATATATAGATTCAATATCTTCTTTTAGCCTAGCTATCACGCCCATTGTTTATCCTTCGCGATTAGTGTTAATTATTAAGGTTTGGCTATTTTTCTTTAGAACCCGCCACTTTCTCAATTGACGTCAAAATACCCCTGAGGATATTCATTTCCTGACTCTCAATCCGTGCACGACTAAACAAGCGGCGAAGTTTCATCATCACTTGTCCAGGATGGTTCTTGATGATAAATCCAGTTGATAACAGTGTCGTTTCAAGGTGTGTGAAAAAACGTTCTTGATCGGCAGCCAAGGGATACTCAGTCAGCTCTTCTTCGGCAACGTCTTTTTGCGCGAGATGGGCAACGCGGGTTTCATAACAAATGATTTGTACGGCTTGCGCCAGATTAAGCGAGCTGTACTCTGGATTTGCAGGGATAGCCACATGATAAGTGCACTGTTGCAGCTCTTCATTGCTTAAACCATGGTTTTCACGGCCAAACACAATCGCAACAGGGCCTTTAAGTGCCTCGGTCGCTAATTTCACCCCAGCTTGTCTTGGCTCTAACATGGGCCAGTCTAAGGTGCGACTGCGCGCGCTGGTTGCAATCACTAGACTGCAATCGGCAATCGCTTCAGCAAGTGAATCCACTTTCACAAGATGTTTCAGAATATCCGATGCACCCGCGGCTAATGCTATGGAATGACCGTCGGGCTCAACCCGGGGTTCAGCAAGATACAGAGTAGACAGACCCATAGTCTTCATCGCTCTGGCAGTAGAACCAATATTGCCGGGGTGCGAAGTCCCCACTAAAACCACTCGAATATTACTTAGCATGAAACAACTTAATTTAATTCATAAAACGTTGGGGACGAATATTATCACAGCCATTGCCGAATGCTTATATGAAAATCGGTATTTGATATAACTATCAAATCGAGTATAATACCGCCCGCTATTTTAACGTTCTTTAACATCCAGGGGATTGCAATGCATCCGATGCTGACGATTGCTGTACGCGCTGCCCGCGCGGCCGGCCAAACTATTATGCGCGCCTATACTGAACTTGACCGTATCGAAGTCAGTTCAAAAGGTATCAACGATTTTGTTACCAGTGTAGACAAGGAAGCAGAAGCGACAATTACTTACCAAATTCGTAAATCTTACCCTGATCACACTATCGTGGGTGAAGAGAAAGGCGAAAACCGCGGTGAGAATAAAGACTATGTTTGGATAGTCGACCCTCTGGATGGCACTAACAACTTTGTTAGAGGCATTCCCCACTTCGCGGTTTCTATCGCTCTACAATACAAAGGCAAGACTGAAGTTGCCGTTGTTTACGATCCTGTCCGTGAAGAACTCTTTACCGCCGTCCGTGGTAAAGGCGCCAAACTCAATGATTTCCGTCTGCGTGTTACCAACGTGAATGAATTAGCGCCTACTATGATTGGTACTGGCTTCCCATTCAAGGCGCGTCAACACACTGAAACTTACATGGCTATTTTCGGCGAAGTCTTCGGCCAATGTGCTGACTTACGTCGCGCAGGTTCTGCCGCATTAGATTTAGCCTATGTTGCCGCGGGTCGTTTGGACGGTTTCTTTGAAATTGGCTTAAAGCCATGGGACATCGCTGCTGGCGATCTGATTTGCCGCGAAGCAGGCGGTACAGTGACTGATTTTACTGGCAACCATAACTATTTGGTTTCGGGCAACATCGTTGCTGGCTCGCCTAAGGTGACCACTGAATTAGTGAAGATCATGCGTCCATTATTGAACGAAGGCTTGAAACGTTAATCGAGATTAACGCTTAGCTTTAAATAAACGCATAAAACAGATACAAAAAAGGCCAGTGGTAATCTCTTTAAGAGCGCCCACTGGCCTTTTTATTTATGTGGCTTTCATTCTAAAGCCTTAAGTACTCGAGTCATCAAGTCCTCAGTCGCCACAATATCGTATTTAGAAATAGTATAGTAATTAAGCAATAGTCATTGGGAAAAAAGGAGTGTCCTGAAAACATCTGCACTGATTTCAGCCCAAATCGGCTAACAGGACGAACAGCTACTTATCCAGTTATCTACCCGCTAACGCTTGTGCTGGTGCAATTTGGCTCGCCTTCCAAGCGGGATATAAAGTCGCGATTAAACTCATCACAAACGCCATCACAATCACCAGTACCGCATCCGAAACATGCAATTCAGACGGTAAAAAATCGACAAAGTAAACATCGGCCGAGAGCAGCTGAATACCAAGTAACTGCTCAACTGAGCTCGCAATCGCACTTAAATTCAGCGCCACACTCACGCCGATAATGCCGCCAAGACCACAGCCAAGCAGACCATTTAACGCACCCTGCACCATGAAAATCCCCATCACAGCCAAACGACTCAGGCCCATGGTCATCAAAATCGCAATTTCGGACGCTTTATCCCGCACCGCCATGACTAAGGTGGAGACAATGTTAAAGCAGGCAACACCAATCACGAGTACTAGAACTAAATACATCACAGTGCGAACTAACTGAATATCTTGATATAAATGCCCTTGGGTACGGGTCCAGTCACTGATATACACAGACTGCTTTTGCGCATAACCGAGTTCGCGCACTTTTACTGGTGCATCAAACACTTTATCGACGCTAATACGCACACCCGTTACACCACTATTCATGTTCAAGATCTGCGCCGCGTATTGCAATGGAATATAAGCGGTTGTCAGTTCAAGCTCGCCGCCCAGATGATAGGTGCCTGACACCACAAAACGATGGCTCTTCGCCGCACGTAAACTGCCTGCCGCGTCGGGATCGATATCCTGCACATATAAGGCCAGCGTATCACCCACCTCAAGCCCCAACTTAGTCAATAAGCTCTCGCCAAGGACGATATGATTCTCATCTTGGCTCAAACTCTGCCAGCTTGCATCACTCATAAACTGTGACAAAGTTGACACCTTCGTTTCTTCTTTCGGATCAATACCCACCACGGCTAAGCCTTGAAAACCACCAGGCTTCTGCACTAAACCTTGCATGCGAATAAAGGGGGCTGCACCACGAATACCTTCAATTTGTAGCGCACCTTGCGCAACACTCTGCCAATTGACGATAGGTTCGTCCACCCCGACAATGTCCGCCTGCGGCACTACACCCAGTAATCTTTGCTCTAGCTCGCGCTCAAAACCATTCATTGCAGACAGAACTATGATCAATACCGCCACACCTAAAGCGATACCGGCAGTCGATGCAAAGGAAATAAAACTAATAAAACTGTTGGATTGGCGGGCGCGATAAAAACGCCAACCAATGGATAGGGCTAACGGTCCTCTCATACTTGGGTTTCCGCCGCTAATTGCAAGTAACCGTTTTTCATCATCAGTTGGCGGTCCATACGGGCAGCCAATTTATGATCATGGGTCACCACCACAAACGCCGTACCTAACTGATCGGCCAGCTCGCGGATCAACTCATAAACCGCATCGCCACTGTTAGCATCTAAATTACCCGTAGGTTCATCGGCCAGCACTAACTTAGGTTTATTAATCAACGCCCTTGCGATAGCGACACGCTGACGCTCGCCGCCCGATAGTTCGGCGGGAATGTGAGTCATGCGATGGCCTAGCCCTACCCGCTCCAATAAGACTTTGGCATCGGCGAGCGCTTGTTTACGATCTTTACCTTGAATAAATGCCGGCATAGCGACGTTTTCTAGGGCAGTGAATTCAGGCAATAAATGATGGAATTGATAGATAAAGCCGAGATCTTGATTGCGGATCTGCGCTTGACGCGCACTAGACACTTGGTATAAATCTTCGCCTAGTAACAAGACTTTACCCGCGGTTGGCTCATCCAAAGTCCCCATAATATGCAGCAGCGTGCTCTTACCTGAGCCTGAGCTGCCGACAATCGCCAACTGCTCGCCCTTAAACACCTGCAAATCGACATTAGACAACACTTGCGTGGTCACGGCGCCATCATGGTAACTCTTACTGACACTCTGCACTTGCAGTAACACGTCTTGCATTGAAGTTCTCTCTTAAACATGCTTTGGCATCAATTTATTTCATCAAATCAATGCATTAAATTATTTTCATCTTGGCAAGCCATCACTCACGAATGAATGCCCATGGGTGACGACTATTCGTAAAAGCTCACGAGTTTACTCGTATCTCAGCGCAGTTGCAGGTTGCACTCTGGCCGCACGCAGCGCGGGATATAAGGTCGCCAACAAGGTGACCAATAGCGTGCCTATCACGATCACTGACAACTGCATCAACTCCAGTTTTACTGGCAAACTCTGTCCTGCACCTAAAATCGAAATGCCTAATGTCGTCATAATGCCATTAAGATTCAAAGTGATAAGTATACCTACCGCGAGTCCAAGCACTAAACCGAGTACAGCATTGAGCGAACCCTGCACCACAAAAATGCCCATCACGGCGGGTGTGGTTAAACCTTGGGTTTTTAGCACTGCCACATCCGTGGTTTTATCGACCACCATCATCACCAGCGCCGAGACGATATTGAATGCGGCCACGGCCACAATCAGGCTCAGCATCAGTGACATCATGTTCTTTTCCATTTTTACCGCACCAAACAAGTGACCATAGGTATCACGCCAATCGCTGGTTGTTACCTTAATATCTTGTTTAGCGAGAACATCCTGCACTTTAGACGCTAAAGCGGGCGCGCTAAAGGGATCGGTTAAATAGAGTCTAAGCTGATCAATAGCCTCACTCGGTTGGCGCATCAAACGCTTTGCATCTTGATAATGGATATATGCAACGCCAGCATCAACCTGAGAGCCCATTTCAAAAATGCCAGATACCAAGAACTTACGTTGACTCGGCACTGGGCCTAATGGGGAGTACACCACACCATCACCACTCAATAATCGTACCGTATCACCGGGAGCGACTTTGAGTTGCCGTGCAAGCTCAGATCCTAAAATCACCTTGAAGTCGCCACTCGCCAACTGTTCAAATGCACCTGAGTAAGTATGCTGCGCAACGGAGGATAACTTTTGCGCTAATTCGGGAAACACCCCATAAACCTGCACAGCGCGAATATTCGACGCCGATTGCACCATGGCCTGCGTCGACACGCTCGGCGTCACGCCTAACACACCCGGTAAGGCTTTAAGCGCACTCGCCTGCTTTGTCCAATCGACTAACGGCGCTTCGCTATAAAGGGTTAATTGTGGCACTGCACCTAAGATACGTTGCTTAAGTTGGCCTTCAAGGCCATTCATCACTGAACTGACAACGATCAGGGCTGCAACGCCTAAAAAAATGCCCGAAACGGCAAATAAGGTAATGAACGACGCGAACGCGTTCGCTTTTTTGGCCCGCCAATAACGGTAACCAATATAGAAAGGGAATCCTGGATTCATTGAAAGAGGGTTGCGTCCTGTGTGCTGAACTTGCTAAATCATGAAGATGGGCACGATAATAGGGGTATTGGTCCTATAAATAAAGAGGCAAGCCTTGTTCACTGACACCAATCCGTATTTTAGTGTGCCTCACCACTTTACCGCCTACCTAAGCCAATGGCCGAGTTCCCAGCCATTACCCTCAGAAATGGCACTGAGATCAATGCAATCATTAGGCATTCAACTGCTCAGCGAAGTCAAAACTCTCGAAGCTAACTGCTTGCTACAGCTGCGCCATTTAGATAACGAGGCAAAAGTTGTCGTGGATTTTTTAAAGCTGCAATCCCGCAAAGTAGATCTAGTGCTGCAACATGTATTAGAAAAAGAAACCCAAGAGGGCGAAAAATGCTTTGGTAACCAATTTGGTGGCAGTGGCCTGAGATTACTCACCCCAACAGCCTTAGATATTGGCTCCCACTATAAAATCACTCTGTTTATTCACGACGAATTAGTTGCCATTCTCTGTTTTGGCAAAGTCATCGCCACTCAAGCACAAAAAATAGCACAAGCCGAAGGCGATATGAGTCGTAATGACAGTACAGAACAACATACTCAACCTGAACATCTACAATGGCAAACCGACTTTGAATTCAGTCAAATTCTTGAATCTGACGTGGAGCAATTAGTCAAAGCCAGCCTCAATGTACAACAGAAACAACTCAAGTTACGCAAACTCGCCAGAGACGAGCGTCAATAGCCGCTGACTTTTCTCTGGCACCTACGCCATCAAGTCTCTACAATGTCTGCAACTCTTTGTGAATGAATCAGTTTATCGCACGCCAATGACTCACATATCAGCCTTAACGCCGCCAGCCGTCAAAAATGGCACTCAAATTCAGACTCTGTCCACCGTGGGCGGCGTTTGCCAAGCCGTTACACTCGCCAATTTAGCGCGTCAACATAAGGGAACGACCTTAGTCGTCACCAGTGACACGCCAAGTGCCTTAAGCTTAGAGTTAGAGCTGAGTTATTTGCTCAGTAAAACAGGCATTAAGGTCAGATTATTCCCTGACCGCGAAACCTTGCCCTACGACAGTTTTTCGCCCCATCAGGATTTAATCTCCCAGCGACTCGAAACGCTATCGCAGCTGTCTCAGATTGAGCAAAATATCGTTATCGTGCCCGTCACCACCTTGATGATACGCCTGCCACCTAAGGCCTATTTAAGCGCAAACGTGTTTGTGCTCAAAAAGGGGGATAGCTACAAGTTACACGATGTACGCCAGCATTTAACCGACACTGGCTACCATTCGGTGGAGCAAGTGTATGAACATGGCGAGTTTGCCATTCGCGGATCGATTCTGGATATCTTCCCAACGGGGATGAATATGCCACTGCGCATCGAGCTATTCGATGAAGAAGTGGAAACCATTCGCCATTTTGATCCAGAAACCCAACGCTCATTGCAACCTGTCGACTCGATTCGCCTATTGCCCGCGAAGGAATTCCCAACCGACAGTTCGGCCATCGAAGGTTTTAGGCAAAGATACCGCCGCCGTTTTGAGGTCATAGTCAAAGAGCCAGAATCGGTTTATCAGCTAGTGAGCCGTAACTTGATGCCGGCGGGGATCGAAAACTACCTGCCGCTGTTTTTTGATGACACAGCCACCTTATTTGACTATCTCCCCAAAGACACTCAACTCGTCACCTTAGGCGATATCGAAAAGTCAGCTCGCGCCCATCTGCAAGAAGTCGAGCATCGCTATCAAGACAGACGCGTCGATCCGCTGCGCCCATTACTGGCGCCTAAAGAGCTGTATTTACTCATAGAAGAGTTATTTGCCGCCTTTAAACCGCTGCCACGTTATCAAATGCAAGTGCCAACAGATGGCACTGAAACAACGAAAGCGATGGTGATTGCCGCCAGCACCCTGCCCGACATCAGCGCCAATCATAAATTAAAGCAACCGCTGCTAGCGCTGCAAGATTATGCCAGCAGCGCCAAACGCATGTTGTTTAGCGCTGAGTCCGAGGGTCGCCGCGAAGCGCTGCTTGAATTACTCGCTAAAATTCAGTTAAAACCTGCACTGTTTAACCATTTTGATGAATTTATTCAAAGTGATACCAAGTTAGGCCTTATCGTGTCGCCGCTGTCACGCGGTTGTTTGCTGCAGCTCAGCGCCAAAGAAAGTATCAGTATCATTTGTGAGACGGAACTCTTCGGCCATCGAATTTCCCAGCAACGCCGCCGTGAAAAACAGCGTCAGATCAGTAATGATGCCCTGATTAAAAACTTGGCCGAACTCAAAGTTGGCCAACCCATAGTGCATTTAGAACACGGCGTTGCACTTTATAGGGGCTTAGTCACCCTAGATACAGGTGGATTGGTCGCAGAATACTTGCAATTAGAATACGCTGGCGGTGACAAACTGTATGTGCCAGTGTCTTCATTGCATCTCATCAGCCGTTACAGTGTTGGCGCCGATGAAGACGCCCACTTAAATAAACTCGGCAACGAGACGTGGGCTAAAGCCAAGAAAAAGGCGATTGAAAAAATCCGCGACGTCGCAGCCGAGCTGCTCGATGTCTATGCCCGTCGCCAAGCGCGTCCCGGCGAAAGCTGCGCAATTGACGAAGAAGAATACGCTCAATTCGCCCGCGGCTTCCCCTTCGAAGAAACCGTCGATCAAGAAAGCGCCATCATCGCCGTGTTAGCCGATATGCAATCGCCGACCGCAATGGACAGATTAGTCTGTGGCGATGTGGGCTTTGGTAAAACCGAAGTCGCCATGCGCGCCGCCTTTGTGGCCGTCAACGCTGGCAAACAAGTGGTCGTGCTAGTTCCGACCACACTGCTTGCCCAGCAACACTATGAAAACTTTAAAGACAGATTTGCCGACTGGCCCGTGGTCACTGAAGTGATGTCACGCTTTCGCACCGCCAAAGAGCAGACTCAAGTGCTGCAGCAATTGGAAGAAGGCAAAGTCGATATCGTTATCGGTACCCACAAGTTACTGCAATCTGAGGCCAAGTTTGAAAACTTAGGCCTATTGATTATCGACGAAGAACACAGATTCGGTGTGCGTCAAAAAGAGAAAATCAAGGCGCTGCGCGCCAACGTGGATATCTTAACCCTGACCGCGACGCCCATTCCGCGCACCTTAAACATGGCCATGTCGGGCATGCGCGATTTATCGATTATCGCCACCCCGCCCGCCAAACGTTTAGCGGTGAAAACCTTTGTACGGGAATCGGATCCCGCGACTGTGCGCGAAGCCATTTTGCGGGAAATTCTCCGTGGCGGCCAAGTGTATTACCTGCACAATAATGTTGAAAGTATTGAGAAATGTGCCCAAGGCATTATCGATTTATTGCCTGAAGCGCGAGTCGTTGTTGCCCACGGTCAAATGCGTGAGCGCGATCTAGAACGGGTAATGTCAGACTTTTACCATCAAAGATTCAACGTGTTAGTCTGTACCACTATTATCGAAACCGGTATCGACGTCCCAAGTGCCAACACCATTATTATTGAGCGCGCCGACACCTTTGGTCTGGCGCAGTTACACCAATTGCGCGGCCGCGTCGGGCGTTCGCACCATCAGGCCTATGCCTATTTGATGACGCCGCATCCCAAACGTATGACCCCAGATGCGCGCAAACGTTTAGAAGCCATTGATGCTCTTGAAGATCTCGGGGCGGGCTTTATGCTGGCGACCCAAGATTTAGAGATCCGCGGCGCAGGTGAACTCTTGGGCGATGAACAGAGTGGCCATATTTCGAAAATTGGTTTTAGCTTATACATGGAAATGCTCGAAGCGGCAGTAAAAGCCTTAAAACAAGGCAAAGAACCGTCACTGGCGCAAATGCTCAATCAGCAATGCGAAATTGAACTGCGTATCCCCGCCCTACTGCCTGAAGCCTATGTGAGCGACGTAAATATTCGTCTGTCGCTCTATAAACGCATCGCAGGGTGCGAAACACAGGCGGCGCTGGATGAGTTAAAAGTCGAATTAATCGACCGTTTTGGCTTATTACCTGAACCGACGCGTAACTTAATGGAAATGACCCTCTATAAACATGAGGCGACTCGCTTAGGTGCGACTAAAATAGAAGTGCACAGTAAAGGTGGCAGCATCGAATTTAGTGATGATCATGTCATAGATCCTGTGTTTATTATTGGATTACTCCAAAGCCAGCCACAAATCTATCGAATGGAAGGACCGAATAAGTTAAAGTTCAGCCTTGCAGCCGAAACCAGTAAAGACAGGCTCGCTTTAGTGAAACTCTTGCTAGAACAATTATCGCAACATCGTCTTGGAGATAAATAGTGTTACGTAAACTCGCGGTCTCTATCGCTACACTCATTGCACTATCACACAGTCAGGTCGTCCAAGCAGAAGCTTGGTTCGAGGTTGAAGTCTATGTGTTTGAACGCCAAAGTCAGTCAAGTGAACAATGGCCTGATGCGCCAAACAAGACGAAAACAAATAACGCAATAGACTTAATCTCCCCAGCTATCGCGCAAGCAATCACGCCGATACCCAGCGCATCTGCGCCTTGCACACTGGTCTTTGATGCCGATGCAAATAGCCACTGCGCTGAAACCTTAAACGGTACCTCGACGTCAGAACCTATGCCTGCCGCGCCTGCGAGTGTGGAATATCGTTACCCGCCGGTGATCCCATCAGAAATCAGCAGCGCACAGATCAGTTATCCTACAGCCAATGGCAACCCAGTATTGTTAACCCGCAGCCAAAGTCAGTTCGCGAGCATTATCAATAGTATTTCCCGCGAACGTGGTACGCGCAGTTTACTGCACATGGCTTGGCAACAACCTATGCGTGGTAAAAGTGGCTCAGTACCCATACGCTTATTTGCGGGTAAAGATTTCTCAGGTACTTATCACTTCGATGGCAGAAAAATCATTAAGCAAGCTCAAGCAGAGCCTATGACTAATGCCGATGGCACATCAATGCTTGCACCTGCTGTATCACCAGTATGGGAATTAGATGGCACACTGAATATCTATTTAAGCCACTATTTGTATATTGAAACCGCATTGCACTTGCGCAAAGAAGGCAGAAAATTAATGCCAGCCGTACCCAGTGATGCGGCCGATACCAGCGCAACACTCACGGCGCCCAAAGTCATGACACCATTTTTAATGTCTGTGCCTTTGGAGCAAAACCGCCGTGTGAAGAGTGAAGAAATCCATTATTTAGATCATCCCGAAATGGGCATGGTGATCCAAATCCGCAAGATGGCGCAACCCAGTGCAATGCAAAATATTCAGAATGCCGAATCAATACAAACTGTTGGCCAATATTGAACAAACGCACAACCCGCACAATTCTTAAGTTAACACGGTACGTTTAAATTAAGACTGAACGATGGAGAAATCGAGGTAGATATCATCAGCCTCGTCTTCTCCTACCGTTACGGTTAATCCCTCAGTGCAAGGCACACCTACTTCGCACCAAGCAATTAAAGCATTAACAGCAATGTCACTGCCTTGGGCGAGTACTTCAACACTGCCATCGCGGCAATTGGTTACATATCCTGTCACGCCCAAGGCTCTGGCCTTAGTCAAGGTCGCATGACGGCAACCAACACCTTGCACTTTTCCCGTCAAATTAATTAATACTCGCTTCATCTCACGCTCCTTTTTCACGGAACCTTGTTATAGAAATAAGCATAGCCGCAATTATCCAAAGGCTAAGTGTTAACCTATGGATTTGTAGAACAAAAAACAAACAATATTTAAATTTAGGCAAAAAAAACAGCTAACAAGACTGCTGCTAGCTGTGTCGGGCGACATACGCAAAGGGATATCCAATAAATGGACAAATAAAACAGCAACTCTGTATCATTTTGTTACAAAATAGCAAGGGTCGCTACTTTACACAATAAATAATTATTTTCAAGAGTTTGAAAAGTAAAACTATCCATCCCGAATGAATATAATGCTTTTAGCTGAAAATCAGCTCGTACACCCATCTGCATTGTTAATGTTTAAAAACACCCCCTGTGATAGCCAAAGAAGTATAAAGGCGTGTTGACGTTTAACGCTGAGATTGTGTTTGTTCTGGCAAGTTAGTAAACGCGAAACGAGGGGTTGAGAAGTGAGCCCTTTAATGACAAGCGGTGCGTATGCCTGACGATAAAGCAAGGCAAGCAAACTAGATGCAAAAAGCAAAAAACCGACCTAATTAGCCGGTTTTTGCTTGATTGTGTGGTTAGGTGATGAAGTGCTACTCGCTTATCATCAGACCATTTTGATAGCGATACTCGGATGAGGGTTCACCATTAAAGTAATACACCGACCTGCCGTGCAGTTGATTATCAAGATACTCATCACTTTGCAGCAGGCTGCCATCTTCGTTAAAACTATAGCCTTTGCCTTGCAATTGACCTTTATCATCATACTGGGCCTGCCCTAATAAATGGCCATTGGCGGAAAAGGCTTGCCAGTGACCCACTTCGTGTCCAGCTTTATAGTTGCCATGCCAGAGCTTAACCATGCTGTAGCTGCTTTCATCTTGCAGCAGCCATTGGCCTTCGCGCTGACCGTTAACATACTGACCTTGGGCTTGCAGTTGTTTATCAAAGCCACGCAGTAAATACGCGCCATGTAACTTAGCGTTTTTATAAAACTCTCGACGCATTATCGTGCCATCGGCTGCTATTTCTGTTTGTTCACCACTCAGCTCACCTTGTTGGTTAAACTGCTCATTGCGCGTCGTATCCGCGTTTTTTGTGACCCACTTGCCGGACTTTAACCCTAAGTGATATTGGCCGATGACAAAACCGCCGTCCTCGGCCTTATCTTCTCGATATGCACCGTGCATTTGACCTTTGCGGTAGTTTATCCGCCTGATATAACCGTTCCAGCCAGCACCGATATACAAGCCATCGTATCGCCCCTTGAGTTGTTCATCACGTTCAATCAGCTCTCCTGCTGCATCAAAACGCTGACGTAAGCTCCAGTCTTTTGCTGTATCTTGCTGATATTGATAAGTTAACTTTCCCGCAGAATCGAAGCGCTGTTCAGTGCTAGTCCGACCTTTAGCGAGGTATTGCGTGTCGGTTTGGGTCGCAACGTTACCGGCATTATCATAGGTAATATGTTGAATTTCACGACCATCCTTATCATACTTTTGCAGCTCTGCTAACCGCCCTTGTTCATCAAAACGCTGCTGGTTTCCCACCTGTTTATCATGCTCATAGTGTTTAATCTCTTGCAGCACATCGGCAGCTCGGTAAATCAACACTTCGCCGTGTATTTTCCCCTTAAGATAAAACTCTTTAGTGTATAACCAGCCGTTTTTTGTCCAATACAGTCGCTCGCCTTCTCTTTTTCCCGCCACCATATTAACGGTTTGCTCCGGCTGACCATTGTTATGAAAGCTTTCATATAGCCCTTCCATACCGTTAGCGCCGTAGGTTACGCGTGTTTGCTGCTGGCCATTGTTAAAATAACTTTGCGATAATCCTAATTCAGCCCCATTCACACGATGCTGAAGCTCCCTTAATTGACCATTAGTATGGTAACTTTTCTGATCTCCATGCAACTGGCCATGCTGGTAGTGGTACTCTCCCGAGAGCGCTCCGTCTTCCCAATAATGCAGATGCGTGCCCTGATAGCGCCCTTGCGCATCGCTACTGCCCTTGCGAGACAGTTGACCATCGGGGTAGAAAAACTCGAAATCACCAACGATAAAACTCTCGGCTAAATTGGGACTGTTGACGCTGCCCTTAAAAACGGATTTATCCGTCTCCAGATAAAAGAGTTGTAGCGGCCACTCACCATTTTGCTCTGTCGGCGCTTGCTCCTGATAATAAATGGCTTCACCAGGCACATCGCTAAGCCGCCATAGTTCGTCGAGTAAAATTCGCTCAGCCGACAGATTAAACGACATAAGTAGCGCAGATAATAGTAATAAGACTCTCATATTCTGCTCCTTAAGGTAACGCAGGGAATGTATTAACCCACTGTTTATTGACCGGTTCGCCGCTTATCGTCAGCTGCTCTATCTGTGCTGCGCGCCCCGCCAGTACAAACCAGCGTTCCTCACGTAATACTTGCTGCAACGGACGCTGATAAAAATCACTGCTGTCACCTTGAATAGCAGGAGCTAGCTGTAAATTTTGCGCATTTAAAAAACGATAGCGCCGCATAAAGTCGGCCACGGTTTGACGGATATCAACATTCGGCAACTGAGTGATATCAATCAACCAGCTTTGCTCGGGTTGATACGCTAGCGCTTGCCATTTGGGCGTACCGGTACAGGCCAAAGTGCTGCTGACATTTATGTCGTAAAAATTGCGGCGGATCCCATCGGCGCTAGTCAGTTGATACAGCACAAACTTATCCAGCCCTCCACCAAAACCCGTGTTGTTAGTGTTAGTGCTTGTGTTTGTCCATTGCAGTGTGTGCTCGTTGACCTTAGGTGCATCGACAACACTGAGCGTGCACACAGCTGCCTGCTCGGAAGTTAACAGCAAACTGACGCCGTATTTGGCCACGACTTGCGGCTCCAGTAAGGCGGGGTCTTCAGGTGCAGTAACTTGCGGCTGATTAACATAGGACGCATACATATCATCACTATAAAGCAGTTGTTGCTGCGCCGGCGGATAGGCGACATTTTGCGCGTAATCTTGAGTCGGAATAAAACGAATGTTCTTAGTCAGTTCACCACTGTCAACCACAGTATTCACATAGAGTGTCAGCGTGGGCGGCGCTGCGGGAAAGGTAAACTGTGTGATCGATTCATATTGTGCCGATGAGGCCAACGCCAGCATATTTTGCTCTGCCGGGGTTAACCAATCCGGCCCAGTGGGCGGCGGTGAAAGATATTTCACCATAGCGCCTTCGGCACC
Organism: Shewanella sp. SM23; assembly: GCF_025654295.1. Lineage (NCBI taxonomy): Bacteria > Pseudomonadati > Pseudomonadota > Gammaproteobacteria > Alteromonadales > Shewanellaceae > Shewanella > Shewanella sp. SM23. The sequence goes on along the minus strand of NZ_JAKKRM010000002.1, from coordinate 159,286 downwards.
GTCAAAGCGCCGGTATAACCAAGATTTGTCAGTGCTGCCTCGCGATTTCAGCAAATAACTGAATGGTTTATCTGGGATTGGCGAGAGTTCCAGCTGTATATCTTCATACTGCAAGGCCACAGTTTTGCTGGGATCGGGGGTCAGGTTAAGTTTGACTAATTTCGCGCCGCGATAATGGGCAGTCGCGCGAAACTCAGCAACCTGAGCTAAGAGGTCATTCGGCGCATTCCAACCGATAAGCAAATTCTGCTGCTCAGACTGATGGAAACCATCCTGTTCTGGATAACTATAACTACCTACCTTGCTCAATTGCAGCGGCAGTACTGTGCCATCCGCACTGTGTGCTGTGATATCGGTTAAGCTAAACCCGCCTTCGGGTTTAAAACCTGAAAAGTCATACTGATAAATCAGCTTTAATAAATCATCTTGCTGGTAAAAGTAGCCCGCATCATAGGCAAATACAGCATCTTGGGTTAAGGTCTTATTGACATTATCCAACACAACGTCAGGTTGTTTTTGATACTCAAATACTGGGAAATCATAAAAACCTAAATACTGTGTCAGATCGCCCAACTGGCGCTCCTGCGGCAACATAATAACGTTGCTGCGCACTGTGCCCTTATAGCCGTAGCGCTCAAACGGCGCTTCTGCCACTAAGGCTAACTGCGCTAACCACCCCCGCTCACGTTCTAACATCAACTGACCGTATATTTTGGCTTGCTCGCCGCCACTTTCAACTTTGGCTAACACATGAGTATCAGTGACTTGCAAGACGGTAAGTTTTGCATTGGCGTGGCCTTGATAGGCAGGAAGCGCGACAACCGCCCCCGCTTTTGCGGGTATGGTGCTAAGAAAGGCCGATGAGCTAAAGAGCTTTTTCAGTTCCTGCTCAAGCTCTGCGCCGCGTTCAGCCAGCAGGGCCTGCCATACCGGTTTGTTCAATGCACTGAATTCTTTAACGCTGCCATCGTCTAGATTTAAAGAAAATTCAAATCCCTGCGAGAAAATAGCGTGCATTTCGGGATTACGATCGGCCCGCTGGCCACTACTGACGCCACTCCCTTGACCATCGCGCATGTTCATATAATCGACGTGCACTTGAAACCGACTGTTTTTGCCTGTTTCGAGGACCTTATAACGCAGCAATTGATGTGACGTGGCGTTAACCGTTTCGGTACGCTGACCATTGTCTACAGTGATGTTAGTGGTGCTATACAGCTGATACGAGCGCTCTTCCCCTTTTTCAGGCGTAAACTCAACATCAGCATCCCCAAAAGAACAGGCCGATAATAAACAGCATGCAACTACGCTAACCAAGTACTTCATGGTTATTCCTTGTATCTCAAACAAATAGTAAGCGCCGCATTATGCCCGTTCATACCCAGTAAATAAAATGCTTTGGCTATTTATGCCTGTCCAGCGCGACACCTGAGTGCTCGACTAAAACATCCTTTTTAGATAGCCACTGTTGCAATAATGACAATCTTAGGTAAGTTTTTAATGACAAATTCCGGCATCAATAACTGATGCAAAAAGCTAGCTGTGCAGCATTAATTGTCATTGTTTCCCAGTGACTCGCCGATTTTTTATTTAATAAGAAGTATCCCTTTGGACTCGACGGTAACATCTGCAGCACATGGAAGTGTAAATACCGCGTTCACATGGTCAATGATGTTCCCGACATCATAGTGACATTTCCCATATCCCTATGGGTCAGATGTGAAAGAGCGGCCATGTTACCAACGGTCACGATTGCAACAATGCCAATCCTAACTAACACTTCTGCTGTTCGTTTAGCTAAAAAGATATTTGCCCCAAAGCAAGATAATTTTGTCGTCAGTTTGCGACTTGAATTGTCATTGCTTCCCCAGTGACACGCCATAAACTCGTCCCTGAGGGCTCGACGGCGGCATCCATGCCGCCAACGGTCACTGGTGCAACAATGCCTATTCAGAAATGAATCACCAGATCTTTTGCTATCGACCCAAAGCCATCAGTACGGTTACTTAAGCTTGCGAAATGAACCAACACCTTACATATTCTAACGTTTCTATGCACAACATATGCAATAGAAACAGCCTTCACTTTTTTCATGAGATTACTGTATTTATGTTGTGATTCTATGAGTTAACAATGAAAAAACAAAAGGCGGATCAGATATGGTGAGCATGTTTATCTTTTTATTATCGAGACAATTATTTGAAAATATTATCTTTTTTATTATTCGTAATTAACATATAGCACCAACAATTGTCTTGGCATGTAACGTTTCACTTTTTCTGCATAAAAAATATTGGAATCTCATGGCAAGCGATGCTAAGTTACTGGCATATTTAAATTATTTTTGATATCTAAGTCATTTATTATTTAAGTTCCACTAGAAGTCTGGGTAGTACGCTGTTACGTGACGCTCTAAATGTTATCGAACCCCAAGAGATTGGGAAATCCACAAAAATGGAATAAAAGTTTACTATGCAACAAATAGAAAAAAACTCTCCGCTTGTGAACATATCACTTCTAGAAAGCTTGCAGGGCCAAAAAAAGCAGATGAACTAGATCTTTTTATTCAATTTTTAGCTGATATTTTAGAAGATCTTAACACTGAAACAATTGATAAATCTGATCTTCAAAACGCATTCAATGATCGGTTTAAAATAGTCACACCACTAGGAGCATTAAATTCGCTACTTATCAGAGCGAAAAACTTAGGGATATTGATAAAAGATAACAAACAATATTTTGTTCAATTTAAAAAGTACATGAACTAACACAGCAGTCAAAGCTAAAAAAATATGAGATTAAAAACTCAATAAATAGTATAGTGGAATATTTAATAACTTATGCTAAAGAAGAATTTGGAGAGGATATAACCTATGAATTTGGTGAAGAATCACTTTATAATTTCATAAGGGCTAACATATCAATATTCACTGAGAATATTGATGGAGGCATTCCAGAAACAAAGACAAAAATCAAAAACAAACAATATTTGTTAGCAAGCTTCATTAAATATATTCATCAACAGAAAAAATCTTTAATCCCAGACATCACTAGAATAGTAAAAGGAACTTTATTAGCAAACTATTTAACCTTTGCAGATAAAAGTTCCCAAAAAAACAAAATTTAATAACATCACAATTTATTTTGACACTCCAATCATAATCGGTTTACTCGGTTGGAATGGGCCTACTCGTAAGAAATATCTGCATGAGATTCTAGAGCTAATTGTCGATCTAAATGCAAAAGTAAAAATATTTGATGTTACTACACGAGAGATAAGGGGCGTTTTCTCTTTCTGGATAGAAACATTACAAAACAAAAAATATCATTTATCACATGAAATGACACGTCAATTATTCAATTCCAAAGGTGTTACACCTGAACAAATTAACACTGAGTCAGTACTATTAGAGTCTAATTTAAATGGAATTGGAATTGAAATAGATAATGACTTTATATTAAAAGAGCAATTCTGTTTTGATGAAAATAAATTAGAAAAATTTCTAAGACGAGTTGGATTTAAAAGAACATCACATGACATAACATGTGTTTCTAGAGTATTTAATTCTAGAGATGGAAAGTCAATAAACTCCTTAAATGAAAAATTCTCAACCTTTATAACATCAAATAAAACAATTGAAAATGTTACAAACCGTTTCTTTAAAAATGAGATAGAAAAAAATTCGATCCAAGTTGTTACATCGGAGAAATGGTTAGCAACATTTCTATGGCTGAAACACCCTGAGCATTTTGCTTCGTTACCTTTTGATATGTTATTGACCGATGCTTATACTGCGTTAAACTCTGATGATGTGTTTTGGGATAGCTTTTTAAAACGTTTTAAAGACCTAAAAAAGAAAGGCAATATTTCAGAAGATTATTTCAATTTAGTCAGATGGAACAGTTCACTATTTAATATGGTACAGCATGCATCCGTACTTGGTGGTGAAGATATTGCTGAAGATGATATTTATGCAATTGTGGAAGAAATAAAATCAAAACAATTAGCTGAAAAAAATGCTGAAATAGCCGAAAAAACTAATGAGCTTGGTTCTGTAAAGTCGGAGTTTAATCATACAAGCCAAAAGGTAAAAAATGCAATTAACATATTCATTCACGGCATATCCTCAACAATTGCAATCACTTATAGTTGGTTATAGTCTGTTGGAATGTATTACTTTGGACCAAGTATATATGCTATAAATCAACAAGATAGAAATAATGGAATTATTGAAGCATCTGGCTATCTAGGCTTTTTTATTATTTTCTCTCTAGCAGCAATTGGTGCGATAGGTGGTGGTCTTTACATATATAAAAAAGTATACAGTTCACTTTCAAACTTAATTACAAAACATTTCTTTTTAAAAAATTAATAAAAATCCATTTGAAACAATACAACTCAAAAATTAACATATCTCTACAAAAACAGAGTTGGAATAAACTTATATTGTATCGCGCCTAATGTGCTAATACCCAGTTTTCCATCACTGTCACAATGCGCGTAACATGAAGTATGAAAGCCAAAACATAAAGTTAAATAGTCGATTAGATTAGCACAAACCCACTCCTTTTATCTTGCTTTCATTATTTGCAATAACCGGCGTACCATACATTTAGTCCAATATAGTGGTACCTACGATCGTTAATTTAGATCTAGTATTTTAACCTACAGACTAAACGAATGCTCAAAGATGAGCCATGGTGATTAGCGAGACGACCGTCCGCCCCATGGCGGGGCGGTCGAGCATCCAAGGACGGACTAGCTGCGAGTCGGTGAGTGAACACCATGGCAAGCCTGTATTAATGAATATCAGCAAATGCTCACAACTCAAGTTACAGTTCCCCCTGCACGACTTCCAACACATTTCCATCTACTTTCAACATCCACCCAACAAAAATGCTCAATAACTTTATTTAACGATAACCCTCTGCCTTTCACAAAAACGCATAAATATTCTCATTTAATTCAAATTGGCTGTTGCAAAGGCTCATAAAAGCGGTTAGTTTAAATCCACTTATACGGATAGACGTCCGTAACAACGAATTCAACGCTTCACTGTATTTCGAGCAGTTAAGCCAATAAAGTTAAATACCGAGAGAGTAAAATGAGCAAACTACTGAACGCTATCCACCACCATCACCACCATATGCGGTAGCCTTCGGACGCTCACTGCCGGAGGACTATATCCTTCTGGCGGACTGATTCAAGATGATCATAAACCCCTGGAAGGAATTCCGGGGGTTTTTGCATTTAGGCGTTAATTTGGGTTTTAATTTAAATAAGCAACTTTAGATATTTAATAAATTATCAATACGTTAGCTAGAACACTTAGCTAGATTTCTTAGCTAGGGCCCATTGAATGGCAAGGCGTATTAAACCGATTAAACAACACTTTTTGAATCTTTTAATTTTGATACTTTTGAGCGAGATAACACTATGACTGAATCGAACCGTTTACGCATCGCCATCCAAAAATCTGGCCGTCTTTCTACTGACTCTCAGCAACTGCTAAAAAGCTGTGGTGTTAAATTTTCCATTAATGAACAACGCCTTATCGCTCATGCTGACAATATGCCTATCGATTTACTGCGCGTTCGTGATGACGATATCCCAGGTCTAGTGATGGACGGCGTAGTCGATATGGGGATCATAGGTGAAAACGTGCTCGAAGAAGAACAAATCGAGCGTCAAACTCTGAACAAACCCGCAGAGTGCCTCAAACTGCGTCAGTTAGATTTCGGATCATGTCGCCTCTCGTTAGCCGTACCAACAGAATTCAGTTACGCCGATGCCTCCTCGTTAGAAGGATTACGCATCGCCACGTCTTACCCGAACCTGCTGCGCCGTTTTATGCAACAAAAAGGCATAACTTATCGCGACTGTATGTTAAAAGGTTCGGTTGAAGTCGCCCCGCGTGCTGGCCTTGCCGATGGGATTTGTGATCTCGTGTCGACGGGGGCCACCTTAGAGGCCAACGGTTTATACGAAACCGAAGTGATTTACCGCTCTATGGCCTGCATCATTCAATCGACCCAAACTCAATCGCCGACTAAACAAGCACTCATCGACAAAATTCTGTCCCGCGTCAACGGCGTTATCCGCGCCCGTGAGAGCAAATACATACTGCTGCACGCGCCAACCGAAACCTTAGATCAAATCGTCGCCCTACTGCCCGGCGCGGAAAACCCAACCGTATTGCCATTAAATGATGATACTAACCGCGTGGCTATCCACGCCGTCAGTACCGAAGATTTGTTCTGGGATACCATGGAACAGTTGACCGCACTCGGTGCCAGCTCGATTCTGGTCATGCCAATCGAAAAAATGATGGGGTAATGTATGGAAATCCTAACTTGGTCAACCTTATCAACCGCCGAGCAAAAAACGGCTCTGAAACGCTCACCTTTAATTGGTGACAGCGGCTTAGAGCAAAGCGTTCGCGCTATTATCGATGCGGTGGCAACGCGGGGTGATGCCGCTATTGCTGAATTTAATCAAAAGTTTGATGGCTTCAATAACGCGACTAGAGATTTAAATGGACAAGGTAGTGGTGAGCTGCGTCTGAGTGAAACCGAGATTGCTGCGGCAAGCGCACGAGTATCACCAGAGCTGAAAGCGGCGATAGCCAAAGCCATGGCGAATATAGATGTGTTTCACAGCGCCCAGCAATTTCGCCCGATTGATATGGAGACCGAGGCGGGAGTACGCTGCGAGCTACGTAGCGAACCGATTGAAAAAGTGGGTTTATATATCCCCGGTGGCAGCGCACCATTAATTTCTACCGTGATGATGCTTGCCCTCCCCGCCAAGATCGCCGGCTGCGAACAAAGAGTATTGGTCAGCCCACCGCCCATCAACGATGCCATTATCTATGCAGCCAATGCCTGCGGGATCACTGAAATCTATCAAGTGGGCGGCGCACAAGCCATTGCGGCACTGGCCTTTGGCACAGAAACGATTCCGGCGGTCGATAAGATTTTTGGTCCTGGTAATCGCTATGTGACGGAAGCTAAACGTTTAGTGTCACAGGATGGTCGCTGCACTGTGTGTATCGATATGCCGGCTGGCCCTTCTGAAGTGTTAGTGATTGCCGATAGCGACACCAATTGCGAATTTATTGCCGCCGATTTGCTTTCACAAGCAGAGCACGGCCCTGATTCGCAAGTGATTTTAGTGACAGATTCGCAAGCTATCGCCGATGGCGTAAATGACGCGCTGACAAGACAGCTCGCTGCCCTGCCGCGTTGTGATATAGCTACAACGGCACTACTGAGCAGTCGCACTTTTGTTGTGGACGATATGCTACAAGCCGCGCAGGTTTCCAATCAATATGGGCCTGAGCACTTGATCATTCAAACGCGCTTTCCCCGTGAGGTGCTGAAAAACATTCGCGCCGCGGGCTCGGTATTTTTAGGCGCTTATACACCTGAATCTGTTGGCGATTATGCCAGTGGCACCAACCACGTGCTACCGACTTACGGTTACAGCCGCGCCGTGTCGAGCCTGTCATTAGCCGACTTTAGCCGCCGCTTTACCGTGCAGGAACTCAGCGCTAAGGGCTTAATCGGATTGGGGCAAGCAGTCATGACGTTAGCCAGTAACGAATTGCTCGATGCACACAAAAATGCCGTTGCCATTCGTCTAGCTAGCCTAGAGAAATGACCCGCCTAGATCTTAAGTGATTAGCACTTAAGTGAACAACTCTTAAGTGATTAGCCCTTAAGTTTATAAAAATAGAGCTGAGTGAAGAAAATGAGCCAAGTGAGCAATATGGAAAAGACAGCAGACCCCACAGCATCAACGTTAGCAGCATCAACGTTAGCGCAATCGGCGCCGCTAAATTTAGCCGAGCGTTTAGCGCGCCCTGAGTTACTGGATTTAACACCCTACCAGAGTGCCCGCAGACTGGGCGGTCGTGGTGATATTTGGATCAATGCCAACGAATCGCCTTTTAATAATGTCGATACGGCAGCGCTCGATTTATCAAAATTGAATCGTTACCCAGAATGCCAACCGCCGCAGCTTATCAATGCCTACAGCGAATACAGCGGCGTGAGCGCCAGCAAGATAGTTTCCAGCCGCGGCGCCGATGAAGCGATTGAACTGTTAATTCGCGCCTTTTGTATTCCAGGCGTCGACAGCATCGCCTGCTTTGGCCCGACGTACGGCATGTATGCCATCAGTGCGAACACCTTTAATGTGGACGTTAAAGCATTAAATCTCAGCGCGGAATATGGCTTGCCGACAAGCTATGCCGAGGACGTTCGCGGCGCAAAACTGGTGTTTATCTGCAATCCCAATAACCCGACGGGGACTGTGATCGACAAAGCCATTATTGAGCAAGCGATCAAGGCCCTGCCCAACACGCTTGTGGTAATCGACGAGGCCTATATTGAGTTTTGCCCCGAATACAGTGTGGCGGATTTGCTGGAAAGCTATCCGAATCTAGTGGTACTGCGCACCCTGTCAAAAGCCTTTGCACTTGCCGGCGCACGCTGTGGTTTTATGCTGGCAAACGAGGCCGTAGTCGAAATCATTATGCGCGTGATTGCGCCCTATCCAGTGCCGCTGCCCGTGAGTGAAGTCGCCACCCAGGCGCTATCGAGCGCAGGCGTTGCAAGGATGAAAGTGCAAGTCGCACAATTGAATGAGCAAGGCGCCAGACTCACAGCGGCGATCAGCGCCTATTGTTCAAAATCGAATAGTTCAGAGTCCCGCGCCCGCGTGCTTAAACCTAACGGCAATTATGTACTGGCTGAATTTGATGATGTCGCCAAGGTAGCTGCGTTACTGCAAGGCAGCGGCGTTGTCGCCCGCGCCTACAAAGACCCAAGGCTTGCTAAGGCCATCCGTTTTAGCTTTAGTTCAAAGGCGGATACCGATGTGTTAGTGAATTTATTTGAATCGCAACGCACTGAGCAGTCATCAGAAAACGAATAATAAGTCACTGATAATAAATCTCTGATCATAAAAAACTAATAAAAAGCGAATGCAACGCTGAAAGTTAAATCAGCTTAAGCATTAGCTAAACGAATTGAATTTGAAGGTAGAGCCATGAACCCACAATTTGTCCCGAACGTTGCACAAAAAATTCTGTTTATCGACCGCGATGGCACTTTGATTGAAGAGCCCATCACCGACAAACAGGTCGATAGTCTGGCTAAATTAGTATTTGAGCCACAGGTGATCCCCGCTTTGCTACGTCTGCAAAAGGCGGGATTTCGTTTAGTCATGGTCAGCAATCAAGACGGCCTTGGCACACCGTCTTTCCCGCAGGTAGATTTCGACGCGCCCCACAATATGATGATGCAAATCCTCAAAAGCCAAGGGGTTAACTTTGAAGATGTGGTGATTTGCCCGCATTTTAACGATGAAAATTGCAGCTGCCGTAAACCTAAGCTGGGGCTAGTAAAAAACTACCTCACCCAAGGCTGCATCGATTTCACCCAATCAGCTGTAATTGGTGATCGCGAAACCGATGTGGAACTCGGCAATGCCATGGGCATTAAAAGTCTGAAATATCAACGCGAAACGTTGGGCTGGAATGCCATCGCTGATGCGCTGCTGAATAAAGGCCGCACCGCCACGGTCGTACGTACCACCAAAGAAACCGATATTCGCGTGACAGTGGATCTCGACAGCCCCGTTAAAGGCAAAATCGACACAGGCATTGGCTTTTTCGACCACATGCTCGATCAAATTGCCACCCACGGTAATTTTAGAATGGATGTGAAAGTCGATGGCGATTTAGAAATCGACGATCACCACAGCGTCGAAGACACTGCGCTAGCCATAGGTGATGCCCTGCGCCAAGCGCTCGGTGACAAACGCGGCATTGCCCGTTTCGGCTTTAGTCTGCCGATGGACGAAGCCAAGGGCGAATGCCTGCTGGATATCTCTGGCCGCCCTTTTATCAAGTTCTCGGCCGATTTTGAGCGTGAGCATGTGGGCGAAATGGCCACAGAAATGGTGCCACACTTCTTCCGCTCCTTTGCCGATGGCCTGCGCTGTACGCTGCATGTGTCAACCGAAGGCGATAACGATCACCATAAGGTTGAAGCCCTGTTTAAAGTGCTCGGCCGCGCGCTACGCCAAGCGGTTAAAGTCGAAGGCGATATTCTGCCATCGAGCAAAGGCGTGCTTTAAGGCATCAGCATAAATCGTTTAAGAGGTTAGGATGCAACAAGACACTCTATTAATAGCTGGCCAGCAATTAACAGCAAATGCATCACTAGATGCTGAAACCGTCATCATAGACACGGGCTGTGCCAATTTAAACTCAGTACGTTTCGCCTTCGAGCGTTTAGGCGCTAAGGTATTGGTCACAGACGATAAAGCCAAAATCAAAGCGGCAAAACGTGTGGTACTGCCGGGTGTGGGCACAGCGGGAGCCGCCATGGCGTCCTTACATGAAAAAGGTTTAGTCGAACTCATTCAAGGCCTGACTCAACCTGTGCTGGGCGTGTGCCTTGGCATGCAAATGCTCGCGGCGATTTCTAAGGAGCGCGGCGGCAAAGGTCAAGACTGCAAATGCTTAGGCATAATCCCAACCGACATTTGCGAGCTGGATACCCAGTTACTCAAAGCTGAAGGCTTACCTTTACCGCACATGGGCTGGAACCAACTTAAGCTAACGACAAACTCACAAGGAGCCAAAACCCCTAGCGTTCACCCGCTATTTGCGGGCATTGAAGATGGCAGTTATGTGTATTTCGTCCACAGTTACCGCGCGCCGTTGAGTGAATTTACATTAGCCCAATGTACCTATGGTGAAGGCTTTAGCGCCGCCATCGGCAAAGGCAACTTTATGGGCGTGCAGTTCCACCCCGAAAAAAGTGCTGCCGTGGGCGCGCAAATTCTGCGTAACTTTTTGCTGATGGACGAGTTACAGATGAACAAAGCTCTGGTGAACAAAGCGCTGCGAAGCAACTCTGCTGATGGCCAAGCGGGTGTAAATAAGGCTGACCAATGAATAAATTACTCATCAAAAAACTAGTTATTAATAAATCACTTATAAACAAATCAATCAAGGATCTGAGCTTATGATTATTCCTGCAATTGATTTAATTGATGGCAATGTCGTCCGCCTCTATCAAGGTGATTACGGCCAGCAGACCACCTTTGATTTAAGTCCTTTGGCGCAGTTGCAATCCTACGAGGCACAAGGGGCGAAATGGTTGCATATCGTTGATTTAACGGGCGCGAAAGATCCCGCTAAACGCCAAACTCGCCTTATCAGTGAACTCGTGGCGGGACTAAACGCTAACATTCAAGTGGGCGGCGGTATTCGTACTGAAGAACAAGTCACTGAATTATTAGCTATCGGTGTAAAACGAGTGGTAATTGGCTCACTTGCGGTGAAAGAACCTGAGTTAGTTAAACAATGGTTTATCAAATACGGCAGCGAAGCGATTTGCCTCGCGCTCGATGTCAATATCAACCAGAGCGGCGAGAAAATGGTCGCCGTATCAGGTTGGCAAAGTGGTGGCGGTAAGAGTTTAGAATCCCTCGTAGAAACCTTTAGCGCGGTCGGCTTAAAGCATGCGCTAGTGACTGACATTAGCCGTGATGGCACCTTAACGGGCGCGAATACCGCGCTTTATCAAGAAATTGCTGCAAGTTATCCCGATATCGCTTGGCAAGCCTCCGGCGGTATTGCAACTCTTGATGATGTGAGCGCCGTGCGAGACAGCGGCGCTGCGGGCATCATTATCGGTAAAGCCTTGCTTATCAATCAGTTTAACGTGGCGGAGGCAATCCAATGCTGGCCAAACGACTAGTCCCCTGTTTAGATGTGAAAGACGGTAAAGTAGTGAAAGGCGTGCAGTTCCGTAACCACGAAATTGTCGGCGATATCGTCCCGTTAGCCGCGCGTTATGCCGAAGAAGGCGCCGATGAGCTAGTGTTTTATGACATTACCGCCAGCGCCCACGAACGTGTAGTCGATAAATCTTGGGTGAGCCGCGTGGCGGAGCAGATTGATATTCCCTTCTGCGTGGCAGGTGGCATTAAAACCATTAGCCAAGCCCGTGAATTATTAGCCTTTGGGGCGGATAAGATTTCGATTAACTCGCCCGCCTTAACTGATCCGAGTCTGATCTCGCGCCTGCAGGACGAGTTCGGCCGCCAATGTATCGTGATTGGTATCGACTCCTTTTTCGATGCCACCAGCAACAGCTATAAGGTAAAGCAATTTACCGGCGATGAAGCGGCAACTAAGGATACGCAGTGGTTCACCCAAGACTGGGTTGAAGAAGTACAGAAACGAGGTTGTGGTGAAATCGTGCTCAATGTGATGAACCAAGATGGCGTGCGCGGCGGCTATGATATCAAGCAGTTAAGTCTTGTTCGTGCCATCTGTGACGTACCTTTAATTGCCTCTGGCGGTGCAGGGACTATGGCGCATTTTCGCGATGTATTTATTGAAGCTAAGGTCGATGCGGCGCTGGCGGCGAGCGTATTCCACAAGGCGATTATCAACATCGGTGAATTAAAAGCCTATTTAGCGGCCGAAGGGATCGCGATTAGACGCTAGAGCGGTTCTAGGTTCTAGGTTCTAGGTTCTAGGTTCTAGGTTCTAGGTTCTAGGTTCTAGGTTCTAGGTTCTAGGTTCTAGGTTCTAGGTTCTAGGTTCTAGGTTCTAGGTTCTAGGTTCTAGGTTCTAGGTTCTAGGTTCTAGGTTCTACAAACAGATTAAGAGTGAATACTATGTCAACGCAAACAAACACTAAGTTGGATTTTAGCGAGCTGGATTGGAATAAACAGGATGGGCTTATTCCTGCCGTTATCCAAAACCATTTATCGGGCAAGGTATTAATGCTCGGTTATATGGATAAGGCCGCGCTGGAAAAAACCTTGAGCACAGGTGATGTCACCTTTTTCAGCCGTTCAAAACAGCGCTTATGGACCAAGGGTGAAACCTCTGGCAATACGCTAAGATTGGTCGCTATCGATAAAGACTGCGATAACGATAGCCTGTTAGTGCAAGTGATCCCCAACGGCCCAACCTGCCACAAAGGCACCGAAAGTTGCTGGTTAGATGACAATGCGCACCCTTTCTTGAACAACCTCGCGAGCTTAATCACCTCACGTAAAGGGCAAAGTGCCGATTCCAGTTACACGGCGTCTTTGTTTGCGCGCGGCACAAAACGTATCGCCCAAAAGGTCGGTGAAGAAGGTCTTGAAACCGCCCTTGCCGCTGCGACCCACGATAAGGAAGAGTTGGTTAACGAAGCCTCTGATCTTATCTATCACCTGCTGGTATTGCTTGAGGATCAACACTTAAGCCTCAGTGACATTACAGCAAACTTGCTGGCAAGACATGAAAAGGCACTGCAGAGTAAAACATAATCTCCCTACTGTTCCTGATGTCTCGCTATCGATTTAACCGCTAAAAATGCCGCCCGCTTAAATCAAGTCAGCGGCATTTTTTATCGCGCGATTCCCTCAAGTGCCATTGCCGCAATGTGAGCAATGAATATATTGCCCCTTAATCCTGTGACAAAAAATAATCAAAATACTGTTGTAATGGTTGACAAGTACAGTTCAGTTCCCTATGGTAACATCCGTTGCCCTTAGGTTATTAAGGCAAAGCATCAAAACACTTATCCGTTTTTACTCAACACACGCTAAGGCAAGTTTTATGTGTTTCACAGCATTTTATACTCCCTATCTGTAGCCGCAATGGCATAGATAGGCACCTCGCCTGACCTTCCATTGTGGCCATATCCTTTCGGATCCGCTGAGCGCCACTGTCTCATTTGCTTAAATCATTTTGTGCTTGAATCGCATCAAAATCCTTTAAGACAGTTGCTTTAGGATCAAGTCTTTATCTCTTTTTCTTGCGACACGCTTTTGAGATCATGTTATGACACAGAATAAAATTTTCGGCAGTTTACTGCTTATCGCCGGCACCACAATCGGCGCGGGCATGCTGGCTTTGCCTATCGCATCGGCTGGACTCGGTTTTGGCACCTCCTCCGCCATTATGCTCATCCTATGGGCGCTGATGGCCTACACAGCACTGCTTATGGTGGAAATCCACCAATTCGCCCCCAGCGATGCCAGCCTTAATCACTTAGCACAACGCTTATTGGGTCGTAAGGGCCAGTTGATAGCCAATAGCGCCTTGATGTTTTTACTGTACGCCCTTTGCGCCGCCTACATTGCTGGTGGCGGTGAGCAAGTGAACCAAAAGCTGAGCACTTGGCTAGGACTAAGTTTGCCACCACAGGCTGGCGCCATCCTGTTTACCCTGCTGGTTGGCGCCATTGTGGGCATGGGAACTCACTGTGTGGACCTTATCAATCGCGGTTTGTTTGCCCTTAAGCTATTGGCATTACTGCTTATGTTGGCCTTGTTACTGCCGCAGGTAGAAAGCCCACATTTGCTCGAACTCCCACTTAACCAAGGTTTGATTATCACGGCTATTCCGGTGATTTTTACCTCCTTTGGTTTTCACGGTTCGATTCCCTCAGTGGTGCGCTACTTGGGCGTTGAAGTCAAAGCCCTGCGAAGGATCATGTTGTTTGGCTCGGCTTTGCCATTAGTTATTTACCTTTTGTGGCAACTGGGCAGTCAAGGCGTATTGAACCAAAGTCAATTGCTCGAAAACCAGAGTTTATCGAGCTTTATCAATCAACTGGCAAGTGTGCTGCACAGTGAATACTTAAGTAGCGCTATAAGTCTATTTGCCGATCTCGCCCTTGCGACCTCGTTTTTAGGGGTGAGTTTAGGTTTGTTCGATTTTATGGCCTCAAGCTTAAGGCAAGAAGATAATGCAACAGGTCGCAGCTTAACCGCGGCCATCACCTTTTTACCGCCCTTAGGTTTTGCCCTCTTCTACCCTCAAGGTTTTATCACAGCGCTGGGTTACGCGGCGATTGCGCTGGTGATCCTCGCCATATTTTTACCTGTGGCCATGGTGTGGACACAACGCCAGATGCGAGACGCTGCCAACATGCCGACGGGTTACCGCGTTGCGGGCGGAAAGTTAGCCTTAATGCTCGCCACACTTTGCGGAATTGTGGTGATCGCCGCCCAGATATTTAGCTAGCCGCAATTCACTCACCAAGAGTGAGTGAACTAAAAGTTAGCTAGCCCGAATAACAGATTAAGTACAAGAGCCTGTAAAACCTCAACTATTGACATCAGGCTCTTGTCTATTCAATGATCCTTTCACATTAGTCAGCTAAGCCCTTGAGTGTTAAACTGCCTCAAGTGCTCGTGCGCGATATAAAAGCTCCGAAGTAACCGAACAAAGTAAAAGTGCCAATGAAATATACACATTCGTGTATTTTTGCACTGCTAAGGCACGAGTTTGATCAGGGCTCTTTCAATAAAGGATAAATATCAAACCCAATGCCAATCCACAACAAGCCAAGCCGTGGCAATGCCTCTGATAGCAAGGCACTTCAGCACGAGGCAACGGAGATATCTGCAGGCCCTCGCAGTGGTGCTTTAGATTTTGGAACGGATACTCATGTTGCTGCGCAAAATCGCCGTAAATTCCCCCTAAAAAAAACCTTATTGGCGACCAGCTTAACGGGCATCTTGGCGGGCGTGGCGTTAACTGTTTGGATTGTGAATACCCAGGCTGAACAACTCATCATACGGGCGGCAAATTTTGCCCTCACAGGTATGGACAGCGAACTGATTGACATTGAATTAGGGCAAAGTCAGTTAGAACATTGGCGAATTACTTCTGCCAATCTGAGGGTGCATGATAGCCATATCAGGCTTAATGATTTGAATATTCAGCTAAAACTTGACTGGCCACAGAGTTTTGCCGAACTTAAACAGTTCAGCCAAGCCTCTTACCTCACTCAAAAAATCACCCAAATATCCACAGGTGATATTGAAGTCGAGTTAGGGCAATCACTGTTTTTACCCAATCGGAATGCCATCGATGAACAAGGCCCTGCATTGGCCTTAGATATCAAATCACTACCACTCATCGATATCGGAAAAACCAGTCTTATTCTCAACTCCCACCATCTCAACACCCATAATGATTTACCCGCCTATCGTTTGGTAATGGATAAGTTGAGCCTCAACGGCGCAGGGGAAATCAACAGCGAGTTTAGCCACGAAGGTGAAAGCATCGCCAAGCTCAAAGCCACACTCGCAGCCCAACAGTGGCAACTGGCAAGTCAAATTGCACTCGCGCCGCTGCTTGCGAGCTTGCATCAAATCAGCCTGAGGCAAGCGCAGGACAGTGTACTGAGTCCGTTAACTGTGCTTGATAAAGAGTGGCAAGCGTTAGCGATTGATTTACAAGGCCAATTGGTATCCAACAGCAGTATTACATTAACCTCAGGCGAGCTTATCAGTGAGCATCAGTTAATCGAGCCAAAGCTGACCTTTAATCAGTTGGCAGCGCTGCAACTTGCACCTAAACCCGAGCTTGCGCCAAAACCTGAGCTCGCATTTAAGATTGCTGGGCATTTAGCCGAACTTGACCTAAAACTAGAGCCCTTTAGCTTAGCGCTGAGTCCAAATACAGAGCAGCAACAGCGATTGATGCAACTGCTCGATGAGACGCTGGCTAAACCTTCATCTCAGTCAGTATCTGAACCAGTATCTCAACCGATAGCTGAGCAAGTGCCTGATCCGCTAGCGAGTCAAATCGCTAAGCTGCTATCGGGGCTCAAAAGTACAGATGCACCAGTAGGGATCGAACTGACATTGCCTGAAGCCCTGCACTATCCGCTGACTCAAATTCCGCAAGATGTGCACTTAGCTAATCCCCTTGCGATTAAACTTCCTCAAGTGAAGCTTAAGACCTTAGGCAGTAAGCTAGATACCCAAGTCGATTTGGCCAATATTGAAATCACAAAATCAACCGAAGCACTGTCCTTCAAAACAGATTGGCGCCTTAGTACGAAGCAAACCAGCTCAATGCAATTATCTGAATTGTGGACAAATCCGCCGCAGGACTTTAGCTGGAATAATAGTCAGTTAACGACAGCAGGCACATTTAACTTAGTTCAGACGCCAAGTTCAACCGATTGGCAATTTATCACTGCCGCTACCGAGTCGACTGAACTGACTCAATCAACAAAACAAAATACTGGCAACACGCTACAGTTCGCCGTGGGTGAGCTTAAGCGTATTAGCATGCAAAATAAAAATGCGGCTAAACATGCAGAGTTTAGCCTTGGTAGTATCGCGATAAATGCTCTCGCACCGCTGAACATAAGCTCGCAGAAAAGCACTCATACTCAGAGTTCTGGTATTCAAAACGCTAGCATTCAGAAAGCCAGTCCAGCGCAAAGCTCAGTGCCCACATCTAATACCGCAAACAGGTTAACCCTTGCCATACCGCCTTTAACCTTAGCACTGGAGCAATTGTATTTTTCGCAGACCAAACAGACTTTAGTGACAGATGATGTAGTCACTGAGGCTAATGCGGATAAAAATGCTAGCACTAGCATCATAACGAAAACCGATATGAATGCGGGCAGTTTCTCGATTGCATTACAAAAAGCCATGTCATTTGAGCTTAAACCCGATATCGAAGCGCTGTTCGACTCACTACGCGCTACCACTTGGCGTAATCAACTCGCATGGCAAGCAAGTCAGCTTAATATCGAAAAACAGCTCAGCAGCAAAGGCCGCAGCCGCAAAGAAACCGTACTCAAGCTGGACAAGTTAACGCTGGCACAAAGCTTAGATTGGAAAAATAACACGCTCTTTGGTGATGAGCACTGGCAAGTGGGCACTGTTGAGCTGCAAAGCCAACACAAGTTGAATCTTGCCACCGCGAACAATCCCTTAGTGTTAACGGGCCAATGGGTAGTCAACACTAGCATGACCGAGGCGCTAGCCTTGCTCAATCAAACCCAACCCTTACCATCTGAGCTTAATGTCACAGGTAATAACCAATTACAGGCGCAGTTTAATTTAACCCAACAGCGCGATCAGACCCAATTTGCCATGCAAATAACTCAATCGATGACAGAACTTGAAGGCTTTTATAAAGACATCATTTTTGAGGGGGGAAAACTGCAAGCGCAATGTGAGTTCACTTGGGGGCAATCTTATAAAAAAGAGTCTCATAACAAGCCACAGGATAAAGGCTATTTTAGCAGCCTCAGTAAGCTCAATTGCCCGCAGACGCTGATGACCTTTAACTTATTTGATCCAGGCTTCCCACTGACCGATATCGAAGTGGAAGCCGATATCGCCCTTGGCAAAGATGCCGAGAAATTGCCCGACAATTGGATACAACAACTCACAGGCTTAAGTGACACCGATGTTTCCATGACCGCCAAAGGCAAAGTGCTCAGCGGCCAGTTTCTGCTGCCAGAATTTAATCTTAAATTGCAGGATAAATCCCATGCCTATCTGTTACTGCAGGCCATGAGTCTAGAAGAGGTCCTGCGTATTCAACCACAAATTGGCATCTATGCCGACGGCATATTCGATGGCGTGTTGCCCGTCGATTTAATCAACGGCAAAGTGTCGATCACTGGCGGGCAATTAGCCGCGCGCGCACCCGGCGGCCTCATCGCTATCTCAGGCAACCCCGCCGTTGAGCAGATGCGCCAATCCCAACCGTATCTAGACTTTGTCTTTTCGACGTTAGAACACTTACAATACAGTCAATTATCAAGCAGCTTTGATATGGACCAAGCCGGTGATGCTAAACTACTCGTCGAAGTGAAAGGCCGCGGTGAAGGGATTGAACGCCCTATCCACTTGAATTACTCCCACGAAGAGAACATGCTGCAATTATTTAGAAGTCTGCAAATTGGTAATGACTTGCAGGACAGAATCGAAAAATCAGTGAAGTAACAAGGAAACCTCAGTGAAGATAATTCAATTACAACAAATTAGCATAGGTACCCGAAGCGCGCTTATCGCATTGGTAGCCCTAGCCTCATTGCAGGGCTGTACGCCCACAGTCAAAATAGAACCGCCGGATAAACCTATCGTTATCAATCTCAATGTGAAAATTGAACATGAGATACGGATCAAAGTAGATAAGGAATTAGACCAACTCCTATCAGACGATAAGCTGTTCTAATTAAATAAGAATTGAGGAATCACCATGAAATCAATCCGACTAAAAACAAAGTTATTATTGCTATTAACCCTCAGCTTTTTAAGCCTAAGCGCCTTTGCCATGTCACTTCAAGAAGCTAAATCACAGGGCTATTTAGGCGAACAAGCCAACGGCTACTTAGGATTAGTGCAAGCCAATCCCGAAGCCAAAACCGTGATGGACGACGTAAATAACAAACGTCGTGCCCACTACGAAACCATCGCTAAGAAGAACAAACTCTCCCCAGCCGACGTTGCTAAACTTGCTGGCGAAAAAGCCATAGCCGCCACAGATAAAGGCAACTATGTGCAAGATGCCAAAGGCAAATGGATTAAGAAATAATCCGCTTTTTAAGGTTCTAGCGCGTAAAAGCAAAACGAATAGATATAAACAAAAACGCCTGCAATTGCAGGCGTTTATGTTTGTACGATTAAACAAGTGACGTAACATGATATCCGAATATTTTACTCTTCTAGAACTGAAGTCTTTAGCTTGCTTTTCTTGGAGGAGAAACGATGTAAGGGATTATCGATTCACATAAAAAAATCCATTCAGACTTTAAATATTCATCAATATCATTAAAGTCAAATTTCTCTTTTTCAAGATATTTAACTGCACACTTCAATAAATCAGTACCTAAACCATCAATTAATGAACATTTACATGTTTTAATTGTTTGGCAATCATTAGATTGATTGCAAGCCTTTAACAAACCAGCCTTTATAAATGAATCACTCCAAAATTTATTAGTATCTTGACAGCTTGTTTTAATAATCTTAAGCCGCATACCTTTTTTAAAGTCAATAAATTTTACAGGATTACGATCATGATCATCAATTAATTGCTTTATTTTACTAACACTCTGCCTAATTAACTTATTTTCACTAGCGAAATAATCAAGAATTATAGTTGGTATAATATTTTCCGCCTCTCTTGACTTTGTCGTAATATAACGCGCAAATGGGAAGTTTGGTATAATATCAATAACACCTTTAGCTGTGTCGCCATATTCACACCAAGGAGTTTTAAAATCACTATCCAATATGCATAATGAAACACCATTATTATTCTTAAAATGGCTACTTACAACGTCTTTGGTTGTATGTCCACCACCATTAACTTCATTATAACATAATCCAATAACTACTTTTCTATAATCTAAATATGATTTTGATATTCTAACGTAAAACTCGATATCAGTTAAATTCTCAGCAATCAGTGATGCTCTATCATCTAATTTATAAAAAAGAATATCCTTTAATGGTATTTGAAGAATCTCAACACTTCCTTCTGAATGAATAGAAATTTGCTGGCCGGAGCTAACAACTCTTACTCTAAAGTTAAATGAACTCAATAAATTCCTCCATTGAACTTGATCAGAATATACTTTTCTATATGTAGAAATAGCCAATGCACCTATATCATTCAACGAAATTAGAGCATGTAATAAACTTTTACTGGCAAGTATAAAATTATAACCTCTAGATCGTGAAAGTGCCAAACCAATAAGTGCACCATGTTCCTCATCTGTAAGGTTTTGTAAATCCAAAGCCAAAGAGTCACAAATTTCTATGATCATATTTCAAACTCCGGATCAAAAAAAACCCATGGCCAATCTTTTAAATTACCTTCAGAGTCATAACTAGAAAATGTAACACTTGTGGGCTTGCTAGCATTTGCTTTATCAAAGATAACAATAGAAACATCCTCTTTATCTATTGTACTTAAAATTTTAGATGTTTTATTTGATTCATTGTATCCATCTAATATCTCATCAATACTAATTGGTACCAACCTAATTCTATGACCTATTTGATTTATTATAGTTTCACTGTGTGTCTCAATTATAATTTTCAAGTTTATACCATTGATATCAGACTTCAAAAGATTGATCATCTTTATAAAAACATCAACCATTTTCGCTTGTAGCCTTGGATGTAAATGTAACTCTGGCTGCTCAATCACCAAGTACTTAGTGTTGTGGAAAACTTTATTTATATCATGTGTTGTATTTGTATCTTTAATACTAGTAAACCACAACTGAGTAATAATAGGTAATATTTGAGAAAACCCAAAACCCATATCAGTTATATTAAATGATTGTTCGGAATTTTCATATGTAATTCTTAGCGAAAGATGACCGCCATCTGATATTACATCGATTGAAAAACCGAAATTAACTGATAACCATTGCTTATATTCCTTCTTCTTTGTATCACTCAAATTGAAAATAAACATAGCAAGATTTTTACCCTGAAAATCCACTTCGTTAACACTAAGATCTTGATTCCGGTAATATCTTTCAGCAGTTGCTCTCAATGGTGCAATATAATTTAAATTTTTAAACTCACCAGTAATGTACACATTAAGAATCAAGCAATACCAAGCAACTCTAGATGAAAAAATAGCAGCATGAATTTGCCTAATATTACTGGATTCCTGATGTAAAGATGATGTCTTTTTTTTTCCAAGTATGTGTTGGAGAAATACCTGAAAACTTTTCAACAAAATCACTCAGTGACATAGTTTGCTGTCTAAGCATTCTTTGTGTAAGATCAGCTAAATTACTTTTCCCATGAGCATATTCTGCGACACAGTTATTAATTAGTTCTTTTAAATTAGGATTATCATAATCATTAAATCCTGCATAAGTAGAGCTGCCACTTGGAAACTTAATATGAGTAAATAAAGAGAACCTTGACTTTTCTTGCGCAACAATTACCGAACCAAAATAATCAGTTAAATTAATCCCATTACTGATGACACTAATTAACTTATCACCTTTACCATAAATTATTTCAATTTCATTTTCATTATGTTTAATTTGAACTGAACGTACGCGAGTTTGACCATTTCTACCATCATTAACAACTTTAAGCGTAGCCTCAATATCCCCTGATAAAATACCTGCTTTACTAGTAACTCTTTTTGGCGTTACACTTAAAATAGATTTAGATTTAATTTTAAAAGAGAAACTAATTGACTTATCATCGGAGTAATTTGAAAGAGCATCATCAAATGAACCGAAATCAACATACGATCCATACCATAATATAGGACCTCTTGTATGTGATTCAGTACTTTGTCTTAGAAGTGGAAAAGTCCTTAGGAAAGTACTTTTACCTGAACTGTTTTCACCAAGGAGTAAAGTTAATGGCTTAATATCAACAAAACCACTATTTTTAAGACTTCTTAATCCTTCAATTTTTATGCTTTCCATGATACCACTTCATACAATAGTAAATGTCATTTATTGTAGTCATTTAATGGTATTTAAATCAATGATTAGCGTGTTGTAACAGCATATTTTTAGCATGATTTTTGCTTATGCTCGGCAATGGCCCCCCCATATACTGAATATAATTATCTGTATTTGATGTCACAAAATTGAATGTTTAAATAAAAGTTCATTCAAGAATCATTAGAACAATGATTAAGTTATAAATTGCGTGTGTCGGAAAATGGATACCAAGCTAGCAATCACAGAAAATGATCTGGCATCCACAACTCTTCTCTACTTTTTAGAGAGCTACAAGCAACACCACAAAATCAGGGAAAATTATGCCAAATACAAACTCTCACCTTTGAACCTACCACTACGCAAATGCCTGAAAGGTGCGCCATGGTGATTGGCGAG
The DNA here is from genome assembly GCF_025654295.1 of Shewanella sp. SM23. Taxonomy (NCBI): domain Bacteria; kingdom Pseudomonadati; phylum Pseudomonadota; class Gammaproteobacteria; order Alteromonadales; family Shewanellaceae; genus Shewanella; species Shewanella sp. SM23. The sequence goes on along the minus strand of NZ_JAKKRM010000002.1, from coordinate 136,600 downwards.
ACGACCGTCCGCCCCATGGACGGGGCGGTCGAGCATCCACGGATGGACTCGCTGCGAGTCGACGAGTGAATACCATGGCGAACCAGACTATGTAGTAAGTTTGATAGCAAAAGCCGAGTTGGGAGTAGTAAGACCTCACGAATTATTATAAAAGACCGGACACCCATAACTCTTTTTGCTTTTAGCGCTCCACAGACGACACTAAAAATCAAAGCAAATCACCGTTAAATGTAATCTCTAATCTTTTGCATCTACAGACGACGCAAATGCTGAAAGGTGCGCCATGGTGATTGGCGAGACGACCGTCCGCCACATGGACGGGGTCGAGCATCCAAGAATGGACTCGCTGCGAGTCGTCGAGTAAATGCCATGGCAAACCGATCTATGTGGATCAAGTGAGCTTATTATCAGTAAGGAATCAATTCACTATATGGTACTGGCAACCCATAGCGGAATACTGTGCTCTACGTTTTTCTTGGGCTTGGCTTAGTCACCTTCTATTTGATAGAAGAAACTAAGTCAAGATGACTATTGATCTGCAAACACGCTATGCCGCTACCACGTGGCGCTGCGCACGTAGGGGGTGTAAGCGATTATGCATCACTTTGATGGTTTCAAACTGCACCATGGTTTTTGCACCCGACAAAACACATTCAGGTGACAATAACATCACTAGCGCGGACTGTAGGGTATTTTCAACCACGAGGGCGAGCACTCTTTGCTTTTGGCATTTAAGCTCAAATACTTTACCTACATCACTATAAACACAGACATCACTGGTATCAAAAAACCATGATTTAGGCATTTGCGGTGTCAGCATAAAATGGGCGGCGGTGGCATTGAGGGCGATTTGCACAATAGCGGCATCGGACAAAGACAGGGTTTTAGGCAATCTATCGAGTAAGTTCATATAGAATTTGGCGTGCGCAATATTAAATTCCATGCTTGATAAGGCATCTGGGATGAGTAATTTTGCTTTATAAGACGTCAGAAATTCTATCTCGGAACCTAACGATACGCCTAATACACCATACGAATCGTTATATTTCCATTGCCAATCTTTTTGCGGCATTAATAACATAACGGTGACCCAATATTTGAACACTGGGACATAATAGTAGATATTTTATCCAAAATCAAAATAAAAATAATAAAATACAAATTATTTAACAGTTACTTAGTCGATCTATTGTAAGATCTTAACAGCGATCTAAGGATCATTTTAGATCGCTGTTAAAGAATAAGATCTTATTTTAGATCGTTATATTAACCCTAAGATCATTATTTCAAGCGGTATGCATTCACTATTTCTTTAATTAACTTCGGACCTTGATAAATAAAACCTGAATAAATCTGTACCATAGTGGCGCCCGCATCGAATTTGGCTAAGGCATCTTCAGCGCTATTAATACCGCCCACACCTATGATCGGGATCTGCCCTTTCAAACAAATCGCCAATTGCTTAATCACTTTAGTAGACAGCTCAGTTAAGGGTTTGCCGCTTAAGCCGCCGCTTTCATTGGCGTTGGCAAGACCGCTAACACCATCACGCGTTAAAGTGGTATTGGTCGCAATTGCGCCATCAAATTTGTTTTTAATCAAAGCTTGCGCGATATTTTCAATTTCTTCGATGGTTAAATCTGGAGCAATTTTAAGCGCGATGGGCACGTATTTTTTATGCTTTTCGGCCAGCTCAAGTTGCTTAGTTTTAATTGCGCTCAATAATTCATCTAATAGATCGCCATATTGTAGCGATCGTAATCCTGGGGTATTGGGTGATGAAATATTCACCGCAATATAAGCCGCATGGAGATAAACTTTATCCATGCAGATCAAATAATCGTCTTTACCTTGTTCTACTGGCGTGTCTTTATTTTTGCCAATATTGACGCCAACCATGATATTGGTCTTTTTAGCGACCAAATTTTTGACCAGATTATCGACACCCTTATTATTAAACCCCATGCGATTAATGATGCCTTTGGCAGGCTTTAATCTAAATAGACGGGGTAAATCGTTACCAGGCTGTGGTCTTGGGGTAACTGTACCCACTTCAATATGACCAAATCCCATCGCATGAAAGGCATCAATCGATTCGCCGTCCTTGTCCATACCGGCAGCAAGTCCCACTGGGTTAGGAAAGGTCAAACCCATAAAGCTAACAGGAGCAGGGGCAATCGTTTGTCCATATAGACACGTTAACGGGCTATTGGCGGTCATTTTTAAACTGCCTATAGCAAGATGGTGAGCTCGCTCAGGATCCATCTGAAACATGACTTTCTGTGCGATTTTATAAAACATGTACTTTCCTCGACCTAAAAAAAGCCCCGGCGATCGCCAGGGCTTCTGATTGTTATAATAAGTTTACTTTTGGCCTTCGCAATGAAGGATCAGAAGGTTAAGTTCACGTAGGGCGACAGAGAACTTAGCAAACTCATGGATTTGCGACGTTTTAAAGTCAGCTAGCATATGGAACCATCTTTCCAATAAGCCTTGATTTATCTCAATCCACTGAGAAATCACGCTTTCGGCATCACAGGTTGCACTGCAAGTTCTTAAGACCACTGAACTTAATGCACGTTGTTGCCAATCTAACTCTTCCCTAAAGGCGGCACGAGCCAGTGCTTGCCAATGGTTCGCTACAGGTTGAGCGCTGATCTGTTCTAAGAACCAGTGCAGCTCAACGCGGGCGCCGAGTTTGAAGTAAGTTTCAGCCACTAATGCCACTGTCTTATCTTCTGTTTGCGCAATTTGGGCAATGTCTAAGGCAGAGAACAAGGTGCTCATGTTAGCCACAATCGTTGCCACAGCTTGTGGTACGTTTTCTTTGACCAAGGCATTGATCTCAGATTGGATACCTTTAGCTTCTTCTTCGACCAGATATAAATGAACATTATCTTTAATTTGTTCAAATACCGGTTTGAAGAAGGCAACGGTTTGTTCGATGCTCCAAGAGCGGTTACGGTGACGTAGGAACCAGCGGCTAGCACGACGCATATTGCGGCGTAACTGATGCAGCATTTCACCTTGAACCACAGCCGGAACTATGCCGTTTAAGTCAGTGATCGATTTAGTTAATTCAGCTAAACCAAATACTTCGCGAGCCATAGTGTAACAAATTGCCGCGTCGGCAACTGAGGCACCAGTCTCATCTTGCATACGTTGAACAAAATTCAAACCCATGTCGTTGACGAGTTCATTGGCGAGTGAGGTCGCAATGATTTCGCCACGCAGTGGATGGGTTGCCATTTTGTCGCTGTATTTTTCCTGAAGTTTTTTCGGGAAATACGCGATAAGCAGTTGGCTTAACAAAGTATCTTCAGTGATTTCTGGCGTCACTAATTGCTCTTTCAGCACCATTTTTGCATAGGCAACCAGTACTGATAGCTCTGGACGCGTTAATGCACGACCACTGGCTAAACGTTCAGCTAGCTCATCGTCAGACGGTAAGAACTCTAACGCTCTGTCTAACTTGCCTTCTTTTTCCAGGTACTGGATAAAGCGGATCTGCTCTTTTAACTGCTCAGCACCACGCACTTGGGTGACGGAGATAGTGCGAGTTTGATCTTTACAGTCTTGTAGTACGATTTGGCCGACTTCTTCAGTCATTTCTTCCAGTAAACGGTTACGCTGCTTAAGCGTCAGCTCACCTTCAGTCACCATAGCGTTCAGCAAAATCTTGATGTTCACTTCGTTGTCTGAACAGTCCACACCACCAACGTTATCCACGAAGTCAGTGTTGATGCGACCGCCATTAGACGCATATTCAATACGACCTAACTGAGTACAACCTAAGTTACCACCCTCGCCGACTATCTTAGCGCGTAGTTCGCCACCGTTGACACGTAGAGCATCGTTGGCACGATCGCCGACTTCAGCATGGGTTTCGCGTGCAGATTTCACATAGGTACCGATACCGCCGTTCCAGATCAAATCAACTGGCATTTTCAGCAGTTCTTTCATCAGCTCAGTTGGGGTCATAGAGGTTTTCTCTGTGGCCAACATTTGCTTAATTTCTGCCGATAATGGAATGGATTTAGATGAACGTAGGAAAATACCGCCACCTTTAGAAATCAACTTGCTGTTGTAATCTTCCCAGCTTGAACGTGGCAGAGCGAATAAACGCGCCCGTTCATCATAACTTAATGCCGTATCCGGATTTGGATCGATAAAGATATGCATGTGGTTAAAGGCTGCAACCAGTTTAGTGTGCTTAGACAACAACATACCGTTACCGAATACGTCGCCCGCCATGTCACCTATACCTAAACAGGTAAAGTCTGTGGTTTGGCAATCAATACCGACTTCGCGGAAATGACGCTTAACAGATTCCCAGCCGCCTTTGGCCGTGATACCCATTTTCTTATGGTCATAACCGTTACTGCCACCTGATGCGAATGCATCACCGAGCCAAAAGCGGTATTCGAGGGAAATCGAGTTCGCGATATCAGAGAATGTCGCTGTGCCTTTATCGGCTGCTACCACTAAATATGGGTCATCTTCATCGTGACGAACCACATCCAATGGATGGACGATTTCACCGTTCAAAATGTTATCGGTAATATCGAGCAATGCACGGATAAAGATGCGGTAACATTCTTGACCTTCGGTGAAGAAAGCTTCACGGCCGCCTTCAGTTGGCAATTGTTTACAAACAAAGCCACCTTTAGCACCCACAGGCACAATCACAGTGTTTTTCACTTGCTGTGCTTTTACCAAACCTAATACTTCGGTACGGAAATCTTCACGGCGATCTGACCAACGCAGACCACCACGAGCCACTTTACCGTAACGTAAATGCACACCTTCAACCCGTGGCGAATAAACGAATATTTCGAATTTCGGCAGTGGACGTGGCATTTCAGGGATCAGTGAAGGCATGAATTTAAACGAGATATAACTCTTAGATTCGCCTTTGGCATCCAGTTGGTAGAAGTTGGTACGCAGAGTGGCGTTAATCAAGTCTAAATAACGACGAATAATACGGTCATCATCTAAGCTAGACACTTCGTCTAAACGTAAATTGATCTGCTCCAAAAACTTGCCTAGAGTACGAGTTTTCAGTTTAGGGTTAAATTTACGGATGAACATCTTCACCAACAAATCAGCGATTTGTGGGTAACGACCGAAGGTTTCTTCAATATATGACTGACTGAAAGTCGCATCGATTTGACGCATGTATTTCGCATACGCGCGCAATACAGAGACTTCACGGCCGGTTAAACCTGACGCCAGAATAATGCGGTTGAAGCCGTCATCTTCTAACTTCTTTTGCCACACTTGTGACAGTGCAGTTTGGAATCTGTCTTGGCTATCAGCGATGTTATCTGTGTTGACGACTTTAACTGTCATCAAGAAGTCTAAGATCCAGAAGGTAGAACCGTCTGAAGTCGTGACTTCATATGGACGCTCGTTGATCACGCGCAGACCAAAGTTTTCGAGCATTGGCAGCACGTCAGAAAGATGAATAGGCTCATCTTTATGGAATAGCTTTAAACGCACTTTATTGTCGTTCAGCGCCGCTTCCTGCGGTTGATAGAACAACATGCCGAGCTTGTGTTCATCATCCAGTGCTTCGAGCTGTTGCATATCGACGACGGCAGAACTTGGCAATACGTCTTCTTTATAGCTTTGCTCAAACGCATTGAAATAACGCTTAGTCAGATGAGTGCCAGCTTCTTCGCCGAGTGCACTGTTAAGCGCAGTGCTTAACTTATCTTCCCACGAACGTGCCGCTTCTATTAAGTTGTTCTCTATGGCAGCCACATCTACATCCATATTATTGTTATCAACTTTGACTATGTAGTGAGTGCGGGCTAGCGTCGACTCGGAGAAATAAGTCGTAAACTCTACATCTTCTTTGCTGTTAAAGTGCTGGGCCAGAATACGTTGAGTATCTTGGCGGAGTTTAGTGTTGTAACGATCCTTAGAAACGTACACTAAACAGGATAAGAAACGGCCAAAGCCATCTTTGCGTACAAAGAGTTTCAGCTTGTCTCTGTCTTGCATTTCTAACACGCCATGGGCCATGTGCGATAAATCATCAACATTGGCTTGAATTAGCTCGTCACGAGGTAAATTCTCAAGGATGTTTAGCAGGGCTTTATAGTCGTGTGAACGTGGGGTCAAGCCTGAACGATCTAACACACGCTGCACTTTTTCATTCAGCAGTGGGATTTCACGTGGGCTGCGGTTATACAGGTTTGACGCATATAAACCGATAAATCTATCTTCGCCAATCACATTGCCTTTCTTATCGAAACGCTTAATACCGATATAATCGACATAAGCTGGGCGATGTACGCGGCTCTTAGCACTGCTCTTAGTGAGGATCAGTAAGCTGTGATCTAAGGCTTCTTTGCGGGCACTATCGGAGAAGCTAGATAACAACAAACCTTGCTCAGGTTGCGCTTTAGTGTGCTTGTTCATCAAACCTAAACTAGAGGCGATATTAGGCACTAACTCAACGTCACCTTCGACACGTTTCAAATCGTATTGACGGTAACCTAGTAGCGTAAAGTGATGATTATTCAAGTAAGTCAGGAAGTTAATCGCTTCTTCTAACTCTTGCTTATCGCCCGGGAACGGACGTTTTGGCAATTCCTTAATCATCTCAGCCAACTTGGCAGACATGACTTCCCAGTCGTTAACTGATGAAGCGACATCGGCAAGCACAGACTGAATTTCGCGCTCTAATGCTTTGATATCGACCGTGCTGCTTTGACGGTCAATTTCAATCAAAAATACGGCGACATGCTCAGTGCTTTCAGGGCTCTTATTAAGATAAGTGACATTCGTCACACCACTTTCTGAACGCTCAATCGCCAGTGGAGTGTGCAACATCATGTGAGCAGTAATACCCATTCGCTTCAATGCCATACCAACTGAATCGACCAAGAATGGCATGTCAGGTTGGATAACTTCAATGATCGAGTGAGTCGATTGCCAGCCGTGTTTGGCTTGGCTAGGATTGAACACTCTCAGATGAGTGTTACCTTTTGGTGTTTTGTTCAGGGCGTTCCATAAACTGAGAACCGCACCGTATAAATCACTGTCATTACGCGCATTGAGATCGTCTTTCGACATGTGGGCATAAAGGCAGGTGGCGAACTGTTCAACTTGCTTGGCTTGTGAATTAGGGACTTTAGCGTGAATTAAACTGACTACATTTTCAAGTAGTACTGAAGGCATTGCATCTTTCAAGGCCATGTTGCTGTTTCCTTAAGCGTCTATGGCAGCGCTTTTTTCATTATTTGGATGCTTCGGCTTAACAATCGCAGATAAATTAATGTGATCTAGATCGTCGCGCGAAGTTTATTACTAAAACCGCTGTATTTCGAGGAAAATTTTAGTGGTACATCCTCTTGAAATCCAGTATTGGCGTAAACAAGGAATGACAAATGACCAAACAATCGATAAAGCAGACTAAGTATTCAAAAGTAAATGGGGAGCTTAGCTCCCCATTTGTAGACTCTACTTAGGTTGGCGCCAGAAAATGGCGGCCAATGCAGGTAGGATAATTATGGCACCGAGCATATTTACCACAAACATGAATGTTAACAATATTCCCATGTCCATTTGGAATTTAAGTGCCGAGAAGAACCAAGTACTGACACCAATCGCCAATGTAAGGCCCGTAAAGATCACCGCACTACCCCGTTCGACCAACGCCTCATAGTAAGCCTGCTGTACTGGCATACCATTCGATAGCTTAGACGACATAGTCGAGAGGATATAAATACCATAGTCCACACCAATACCAACCCCCAGCGCAATGACAGGTAAGGTACTGACAGCTAAGCCAATATCGAGCTGAGTCATCAAAGCTTGTGCCAGTGTCGACACGACATATAACGGAATAATGACCGCCACAGTGGCTTTAAAAGATTTAAAGCTGATTAAGCAGAGTACAAACACTGCACCATAGACGTATATCATCATAGGTAACTGTGCCTCAGCCACCGCTTCGTTAGTCGCTGCCATTACACCCACAGGACCCGACGCCAGTTTAAACTGCAACTTCTCGTTGTCCATTTTCGCGGCGACGGCTTTGACCTTAGCGACCACAGTTTCTATGGTTTCGGCCTTGTGATCTTTCATAAACAGATACACAGGCATGACAGAACAATCGCCATTTAATAAACCTGAAGTCGTGGGAATTTGGCCAATAGCCTGTACTAAGCTCGCCGTTGTACGCGGCAACACTTCCCATCTTGGATTACCTTCGTTGAAGCCTGCATTCACTTTTTTAGCGACTGACGCCAAACTCACAGTCGACTCCACCCCTGGGGTATTGCGTACTAACCACTCAAACTGATCAATTTGAGTGAGCACATCGTGGTAAGTACAGGCTTCAGGTGCTGCCTCAACAATCACAGTCATCACATCTGTGGTGATAGAGAAATGATCTGTGATGAAGAAGGTATCGAGGTTATAACGCGAATCTTGATGTAACGCTGGCGCGCCGCCCTGTAAGTCACCAATCTTCATCTGATTGGCTTGTTGCAAACCCACAAAATACAACACCACAGTGGCAATAATGACTACCACAGCATATTTAGGCGTCGCAAAACGCGCCATGAAGCGCCAAATAGCCTCAGTTCGCACTTCTTCAGCAGTTGGTTCTGCGTGTTTATTGACTTTGATTTCAGTAAAAGAAATTACCAAAGGCAACAGGATAAGGTTAGTGAAAATGATCACGCCAACACCGAGCGAGGCAGAAATCGCCAGCTCGCGAATAATCCCAATATCGATAAATAACAGGGTAATAAAACCAACAGTATCAGACAGTAATGCCACACCACCCGGCACTAATAAACTACGAAATGCCGACGCCGAAGCCGCTTTTGTCGTTTGCCCGTCGAGCACTCGGCGCCGTACAGCATTGATGATCTGCACCCCGTGGCTCACACCGATGGCGAAGACTAAAAACGGTACCAGAATCGACATAGGATCGAGACCGAAACCTATCACAGTCAATAAACCAAGCTGCCAGACCACAGCCGTTAAACTGCAGACCAGTGGCAGCATGGTCAAGATGATTGATTTAGAAAAGAGGTAAACCATGATGGCGGTGACCAAAATCGCGATCACGAAGAACAGCAATACACCCTTAGCACCATCAGCCACATCCCCCGCCATTTTGGCGAAACCTATGATGTGAATTTTAACCTTATCGGTTTCGAACTTGCCCCTAAGCTCTTTTTCTAATTGTGCAGCAAAAGCAATGGTATCAAGCGGTTTACCCGTCTGTGGATCAAAATCCATTAATTGAGCCGACACCATAGCCGCACTGTAATCGTTGGCAATTAATCGGCCGACAATCCCTGCTTTTTCAATATTATCGCGAACCGTTTCTAACCCAGACACTGAAGTTGAAAAATCCGCTGGAATAACTGGCCCGCCAGCAAAACCATCCTCAACGACTTCAGTAAAACGAGTGGAAGGCGAAAAAATTGATTTCACCTGCGCACGATCAACCCCTGGAATAAAAAACAGCTGATCATGCACGTTTTTTAAGGTATCAAAATAGTTAGCATTAAAAATATTACCGCTGGTATCCTCAACCGCCACCATGATGCTGTTGGCACCACCAAAATCTTTTTGGTGTTTCAGGTAGGTCTGCATATAACTGTGCTGCAGGGGAATATTTTTGATAAAAGCCGCATCCATTTTGAGTTGACTGGCCTGATAGCCAAAAAACAACGTCAAAAACACAAAAATGCCGACGACCCATGCGCGATTGCGAAACAAAAATGACTCAAATCCGTTGACCAGTTTTTCTAACATCTTCTCGGCCCTGTTATTTATTGTAGTTTTAAAATTTTATGGCTTAAGAATAAACAGCCCTTGGCTGCCGGATAACCACATATTCCCTTGATTATCCTTCGCAATAGACACTAAGTTTTCCCCTTGGCGACGAGTCACGATACTGCTAGTGTCGTCCTCATTTAGCTTGATCACTATCCCCGCATTACCCACTAAATATAGCGCGTCGTCAGAAACAACCATGGCACCGTTGATTGAGGATTGCACAGGCAGTTCTATTTGATTCCATTGGCTTAAAGTCACATCAGCTTTGAATATATGACCGCGAAGGCCCATCACATACACAGCATTTTTCGTTTCTACGGCGTTAAACATAGAACCATCGTAATCAAAATTGGTACGCGTAAATGTTTTACCTTGATCACCAGAAACAGCGACTAAGCCCAGCTCGCCAACCAATAATAAACGTCCATCGGTTAAGGTTAAAATACGATTAAAGTGCGGCAATAATGAAGCGCGCGCACTCAAATAGGCCGATTGATCGCTGCCTTTTAACTCCGCCAAATAAGCCACATCCTCTTCAGCTAAAAGCTCCTCATGGAACTCCTCGCGCCACTGGGCACCGCCATCGTTGGTGCGATAAAACAAACCGTAAGCGCCAATGGCAATACCATTGTTTTCGTCTAAAAACACCACATCGAGGAAAGGCTTTTCAATCTCTGGCGAATGCATTTGTAACTGCCAAGTTTGACCGCCATCCTGAGTATGTAAAATGGTTGCATCATGACCTACAGCCCAACCGCGTTTTTCATTGAGGAAAAAGACTTTGGTCAGCTGTGAACTCACGGGCGTTGCCACTTGATGCCAACTGCCGTCATATACCAGAGCATGACCACGTTCACCCACAGCCACTAAACCTGCGCCTACGTTGGCAATATCTAAAATCAAAGATGAAACAGCAAGAGGTTGAACTTGAGAAAAAATCGGATCAGAGGGCGTTGCAGATAACGTAGAAGGAAAAAAAGCGCCACCGAAACTTAATACAGCGACACACTGAAGGATGCGAAACGACATACAAACTTCCTTAAACTAATGAGGGGCGCTAAGCGCCCCTTTGTACGTGGCCTATTAACGGATACCTTCACGACGCAATGCATCGGGGGTAAAGTTAGCTTCAGTCAGTTTGGCATCGAAGTTATACATGCCACTTTGGTTGTCTAAGCCCATAGCGAGATAACGACGGGATTGCAAATCATGGAAGACTTCTAAAGTATCCCACTGTGCAGGTACTTCGTAGTAATTCAAGCCATGTGCAACGGCCACACGATATAACTGATCACGGTTGTCGTAGAGATCGGCGATTGACACTTGCCATGAATCTTCATCAAGGTACATATCGCGCACTTTATAAATGTGGCGCATACCATCTTTCAGCGTCGCCCTCACTTGCCATACGCGGTGTTTTTCCCAACGAACGTATTCAGGATTCACATGACCAGGTTTCAATATTTGGTCATATTTCAGCTTATCTGAATGCAGTTTGTAATCGTTGTACGGGATATAAATTTCTTTTTTGCCAACCAGTTCCCAGTTGTAACGCACTGGAGAGCCGTTAAACATATCGAAATCATCTGTCGTACGCAGACCATCTGACACTGTACCCGGTGTATCAAAAGCCACGTTCGGCGCTTTACGGACTCGACGTTGACCTGTGTTATAGGTCCAAGCTTGGCGTGGAAGCGCCTCTTGATCCATGGTTTCTTTAACCAATAAGGCTGTACCTGCTAAACGTGCAGGCTGAGTCACCACTTGCTTAAAGTAGAACAGCGTATTGCTGGCTTTAAGCTGAACTAAGGTAATTTCTGGACGAGAATATTCGAAGCGAATTTCCTCAGCCGTTTCCACTAAGCTATAGCTACCATCGGCTGTCGGTGCAGCTTGGCTACGGGAAGTTTCGATATCGATACCACGAAAACGCAAAATATGGTTCCAAATTGCTTCTAAACCATTTGCAGGGATCGGGAATGGAATACCAATAGCCGCGCCAGAAATACCATTGCCCTGTGCAATCAGTTCAGCACGAGTCGCGTTAACTTTAGTCGCATCGTAAACGAACTGTGGTACAGAAGCGCTACGGCGAGTCTTATACACATTCATCTTGTAGGTATCAGGATAAAGTTCGAACAACTTAATCTGACCCGGCGTTAAAAAATCTTTATATTGCGCTTTGTTAGCATTGGTAATAGTAAATTCAATCTTATCCTCAGGGAAAGGATCTGGGTGATGCATCCCTTTGGTATAACCCGCCACAGGCTTAGTAATACCACCATCCCACGCAGGAATAGAACCATCAGCATTACCTGCTTTTTCAGCACCTAAAGGGGTAAGTTCATTGCCAAGTTTTGCCGCATCAGCTTCTGATATCTTAGCCATAGCGACTGGTGCTGCGAACGCCAGCATGACTGCACTCGCCAATATCGTCAGTTTCTTCATTGTTTGAGTCCTTTTAGATCGAATACTTGATATTGAATGAAACATAATCACGATCTGCCATCGCATTCGTCGTACCGACACCGCCAAAGAAATTGTTATAGGAGATATCTGCACCCCAACGGTTTTGATAGTCGAAGTTAACGCCTAGCGCGACAGACTTACGTCCTTCCGTGAACAGGAACATAGGATCAGGTGTAATACCATCAACGTCATGGGAGAAAATCACCCGTGGAGACATATTGACCCCAGCAAATACGTTGTTGAAATCCGCCTTTCCAACTAAACGGTATCCCCAAGCAAAGTCGGTTGGAAACGGGTTAGTTTCAGGACCATTGTGCAAGGCTTGAATGATGCCGGGCATATCTGGGTTGCCGCCAGAACGTGACGTACCAGGACCATTGAGACGTAGCTCATCAAAACCTGGCATATCATGGATCCACACGCCACCCACTTCGGCCAACATAGTCAAGTTATCTAAACCTAACGTTGGACCAAATAAATGGGTGAAAGTCATCTGCGCCTGAGTGGTATCAAGACGGATAAAGCCATCCACGGTTTCACCCGGCTTAACATCTTTAATCTGTGAAATACCATCGAGATCTGGACGAAGACCAGCGTTAGCTAACTGCTGTGGCATACCGGCAAACAACAATTCCACGTCATCAATTTGCAACGGCTCATCTTGACGATGGGCAATTTCAGCCGCGACAGAGGTATCACCAACCAAGGTATTGAAACTGAAACCGTAAAGCTTGATATCTTCTGGATAAACGATTTGCGCCTTAGAGAAACTCTTCAAATTGAGCAGCAATTCACGATTGATATCACCCGCATTTAAGCCAATAGTCGCGAGATCCGATATGATTGCGGTATTACTAAAATCCGCCGCTGTACCACTGATCAGTGGACGACGGCTATGGTAGTTCATAAAATAGAAACCAAATTCGGTTTCACCCAGTGAAGGCGCGTAATAACCCAGCTTGATACCGTATTGGCCATCATTGCTTGGCTCTTCTTCGTCCTGTACTAGTGTCACTTTAGTAGGGTAAGCGAGGGCCATTGCCGCCAACTGTTCTATCGCAGGTTGGCCGCTGGCAATCATGCCCGCTAAACGCTCATATTCTTGAATCACAAAGTCTAAATTGATGTCAGGGTTAGCATTAAACCCAAGCTGAGCGTTTTGAGCGTAACCACCGAAACCCGCAAAATCGTTAGTCGCAAAAATAGAACCCGGCGTTGGTACCCAAATAGGTTGCCAATCATATTGATAGAATGCTTCTACCGTTAATGAATCCGTCAAACCAAGGGAAGCCCACACCATGCCTTGAGGTCTGAACGCTTCTTTGAGTTCAGCACCTGGCGCATTAAGTATGTTCAAGTCAACGGCGTTGATTTCACTGATCCCATGGGCAATCAGTGTACTTTCACCCCATGACACCACTTGATTACCTACACGAATAGATAATGGATTAGCGCCATCGTTGAGGTCAAAGTTGCCATACACAAACGCATCGAGTAAGCGAATATCTTTACATTGAACTTCTGAAGCACGGTTATCTTCGCAAGGGTCAAACTCTTTGCCCGTTATCGGATCATTAAAATCATAATTACCGTCATTGAGTTTGCGATCATAGAAATACATACCACGAGCGAATAAACCGTAGTTTTTGTATTTCAATGACAATTCATGCAAACCTTTAACGATTTCGGACGTAGTATCGCCTTGAGAATAAAGTAAATTACTTAAGTCATTGTTACTGGAATACGATCCGGGCTGGGCCCAAATCTCAGCAGAAGTATATTTAGTATTGCCAAATGCGCTGTAATTAGACCAATCGAATTGGGGTTGATTAACCTTACCAATTTGACCTTCCCAATCGCGCTCCCCTACACGCCAGCTCGCACCAGCAGTCCAAGTTGAGTCAAATGTGCCCTCAACCTCTCCCCAATTAAAAGATACTGCATTAACGCTTGGGATCATTAACAAACTCAATGCCGACGCCACCCCCAAAGCAAGCGCCGATTTGTTAAAACTATTTTTAACAATTTTCATTTTAGCTCTCCGTACCCTGCTGGATTCTTTGTTTTAGGAATTACAACCAACATCTTGTTAGCTCACAGGTAACATCATTGTTACAGCAATTAATCCCCTTGAGCAAGGCGCAGTTAGAGAAAATTTTCTAAAGAATTAAGCATGTAGGTACATTTGTACCGATAACTAAAAAGGAGAGATTTAAATTAGCGAAAAGCGGAATAGGAATGAAACATAAAAACACATTAAAAAATCATATAATTCATTAACATATTTAAAAATGAAATATCACAAAGCGAGCTTAGTAATCAGCCGACCGTTTAAAGTAATTGCTCTAAGTAAAGATAAACAAATTAAGACTAAACTCGATTTAATGAAACAAATTGTCCCTTGTCATCTAAAACCAATTTGAAATAGCCTTGAATGCCATTTTCGGTTAAAAAACGCCTAAAATGACGGCCATTAATCCACAAAATCCGCCCTTGAGTTTCACGAACCTCGACTTTATCGGCAAGCCCTTGATAATAAGGTAAGAAATCTCGATAGCTGATCGATAGTTTGAAATACAGTTCCATAATATCAAGGCAGCACAGACTGCTGCCCTCCTCCTACAAACTGCTATTTTGCCAATGCTTTAGAGACTTTTTCGTACATATCCTTAGATAAGTCAGGCAAAGCCAAAAGTTGCCCTAAACAGGCTTTTATCAATGTTTGGCGGTCTAAGTCGAATTTATGATACTGGATCAATGGCGTCACCATACGGGCCGCAACCTGCGGATTGAGCTTATTAAGGGTCATTAAGCATTCGGTTAAGAAAGCATAACCCTTACCGTCTCTACGGTGGAATTGATAAATATTACCAGCAGCAAAACTGCCCACTAAAGCACGCACTCGGTTTGGATTGCTCATACTAAAACACTTGTGTTGCTGCAACTGACGCAAACACTCAATCACATCATCTGCATCACGGGTCGCTTGCAACATAAACCATTTATCCATCACCAATGGCGTATCCTGCCAACGTAGCTCAAATGTCGTCATCAGTTCATCACGACAAGGTAAATTCCCAACATTGGCTGCCGTCAACGCACCAAGAGAATCCGTCATATTACTGGCGTTATCGAACTGAGAAATCACTAACCCCTCGGCCTCATCCGACACCCGAGCTAACCAAGTTAAACACTGATTTTTAAGGGCTCTTGCCTGCGTACTCTCTACTGCGACTAAAGAACGATATAGCGCAATCAATTCATCTTCACTATGTGAAGCGAGCTCTATTAGTACAAATTCACGTGCTAAAGCTAACGCATCTAGATCAACATTCTCTGTTTGCTCAATCAAAGCCGAAGCCGTAGGTATCGCTAATATTTCGGCGATCAATGCCGGATCAAGCTGAGTGTCTAACAACACACCTTTAAAACTATCGCGCACACGGGGATCGAGAGCCATAGCTTGTTGCTGTTGTAAACTCGCCACATTTTGCCAAATAGCTTGGCTCACTAGGGTCACAGAGGCTTCCCAACGCGCCACTTCGCTGCTAGCAAAACGCATCAAGTGGACGAGTTGATCCACATTGAATCGATATTGTAATTTGACGGGCGCGGAGAAGTTTTGCAATAACGAAGCGACGGGTTTATGAGTGAGTCCATCAAAGCTAAACACTTGTTCAGTTTGAGTAAAATTGAGGATTTCATTCACTAAAGAATGGCCCTTCGCATCTAAGAGCTCTAAGCTAAACGGAATATGCAGCGGTGATGCACAGTTCGCTAGACTTTGTTTAAGGGTCAATTGATAAACGCCCGTTTGCGCATCAAAACTGTCCATCGCAGTCACAATCGGCGTACCGGCTTGGCTATACCATAAACGGAATTGGGTTAAATCCACTCCGCTGGCATCTTCCATTGCCGCCACAAAATCATCACAGGTGACAGCTTGGCCGTCGTGGCGTTTAAAATACAGTTTCATTCCCGCCTGAAACTTTTCTTCGCCGAGCAAAGTGTGCATCATGCGGATGACTTCAGCGCCCTTGTTATACACAGTCACAGTGTAGAAATTATTCATCTCAATGACAGATTCTGGACGAATAGGATGGGACATAGGGCCAGAATCTTCTGCAAATTGCTGATTTTTGATCACTTTAATTGCATGAATTCGATTCACAGCACGAGAGCCTAAATCTGAGCTAAATTCTTGATCGCGAAAAACCGTTAAGCCTTCTTTCAAACTTAACTGGAACCAATCGCGGCACGTTACGCGGTTTCCTGTCCAATTATGGAAATACTCATGGCCTACAACCGATTCAATGCCGTGATAATCCTCGTCGGTGGCCGTTAAGGTATCTGCGAGCACATATTTAGTGTTAAAGATATTTAAGCCTTTGTTTTCCATCGCACCCATATTGAAAAAGTCGACGGCCACTATCATGTAAATATCTAAATCATACTCAAGATCAAAACGGCTCTCATCCCATGCCATGGATTTCTTAAGTGATGCCATCGCATGGTGTGCTTTATGTAAATTACCTTTATCAACAAAAACTTGCAGGATCACTTTACGACGACTGCGAGTAATGAACTCATCTTGCAATAGATCAAAATCGCCAGCGACTAAGGCAAATAAATACGCTGGTTTTGGAAATGGATCTTGCCAGCAAACATAATGGCGTCCGCCATCTAACTCACCTTGATCAATCAAATTACCGTTACTCAGTAAAAACGGGAATGCGGCGCTATCGGCTTCGATACGAACTGTGTATTTAGCTAATACATCAGGGCGATCAAGGAAATAAGTGATACGTCGAAAGCCCTCTGCCTCGCATTGCGTGCAGTAGGCACCATCGGACATATATAGCCCTTCAAGGCTCGAATTAGCTTCAGGATCGAGCTTAGTGATAATGTTAAGCTCAAACTCATCAAGCTCAGTTTCTAGAACTAATTGACCTGCACTAACATGGTAAGGCACAGCATCACCATTAACTGTCAGTGAAACAATGGTCAAATCTTCGCCATCCAACACTAAGGCTTGTGCATGTTTTGAAGTGCGTTTTATACGACTGATCGCCTGCACTTGGGTTTCATTGCCTGCCAAATTAAACGCTAAATCGATAGTCTCTATCGTAAAAAGTGGCGCTTGATAATCTTTTAAGTATTTTGCTTGAGCTTGTGTCATTTCTATCCCTTTAACGCTGATCTAAATAAGAAAAAACGCGCCATAAGCGCGTTTTGATATCGGATAAATCGACTCGACTAGCGCCTACTTAGCACTAGTTTTAGCCATTTTTTGCACATCAGCCATATCTAAGGTGATATAAGCGGTTTCGTCTAAAAATGCATCTGGCAATTCAGCGTCGTCTTTAATGTCTTCCATTGATTTAACCGGTGCTAAACCATTGGCGACTCGACGCTCGTTTGTTCTGTCGAGGACTTTTTTCTCATCGGCTTCGCGGGAAGCAATACGCTCACTTTCAACCAGAGATACTGTTTTCTCTTTGTGATGCTTTTTAAAGTCGGCAATATCTTGATTGATATAGGCAAACTCTACGCTGTTTTTTATACGGTTAAGGTGCTTAGATTCAAGGCTAGTCACTAACTCAGGCGTAACATCATTAAGCGTACCATATTGCGCCATTGGCACTTTATCCCAAGGTAAAGCATTTTTCTCTTCAGCTTCACCGTACTCGCCCGGCTCCAACGCACTTGGGTAAGCAATGTTGGGGGTCACACCTTTAATCTGTGTACTACCACCATTAATACGGTAGAACTTTTGAATCGTATACTGCACATGGCCAATTGGCTTCTCATACATGTCGTAGATACGGCCTAGGCTCTTATGCTGCTGTACTGTGCCTTTCCCAAAACTCGACTCACCGACAATCAGTGCACGGTCATAATCTTGCAATGCGGCAGCAAAAATTTCAGAGGCTGAAGCACTGTAACGGTCAACCATCACAGTCAATGGTCCTGCATAACTGGTTTTACCGTCGTTATCACGATGCGCAGACACTCGTCCATCGGCATCACGAATTTGCACTACAGGGCCCATATCGATAAAGAGTCCCGTCAGCAGCACGGCTTCCGTTAATGCCCCCCCACCGTTACCTCTAAGGTCGATGACTATGCCTTCTACTTTGGCGTCGTTTAACTTCACTAGCTCTTTTTCAACGTCCTGCGACAAATTCATATAAAAACCAGGAATTTGGATCACACCGACTTTGCGATTAGCATACTCACCGTCTTTAGGCTCAATCACCTTAGAGGTTGCAGCTCTATCTTCAAGACGAATTTTGTCGCGAACTAAGGTAACGTCGAACGGCTTCGCATTCGAACCGCCTTTCTTCGGTAAAATTTGCAAAACAACTTTACTGCCCTTAGGACCTTTGATCAGATCAACCACGTCGTCTAAACGCCAGCCGATCACATCAACAATTTCACCGCCTTCTTGACCGACACCGACAATCTTGTCTTCCGGTGACAGTTTTTCACTGCCCGCAGCAGGGCCGCCAGTAATTAAACTTTTAATGACAGTGTAATCGTCTTCGAGTTGCAGTTGAGCACCAATGCCTTCAAGGCTCAAGTTCATTTCCATTTGGAAACGTTCAGCATTGCGTGGTGAAAGGTAACTTGTATGTGGCTCAATGCTACGAGAGAAGGCATTCATCACGCCTTGGAACACGTCTTCACTGTTAGTTTGAATCAACCGTTTAATAGCGTTGTTGTAACGCTTTTGGAGGATATCAACAATCTCAGGCCATTGCTTACCTGTGAGTTTAAGATTTAGTGCATCGTATTTAACACGTTGACGCCATAACTCATTAATTTCTGTCTGGTCTTTTGGCCATGCGGCCTCATCGCGGTCGTACTCATAGGCATCACCGGGCGCAGAAAAATCCATCTCTTTATCTAATAGAGATAAAGCATAGACAAAGCCTTCATAGCGGCGCTTTTGGACGATATCAAACATTTTATAGGCAGGCTCAAGTTCACCAGAACTAAGCATGTCATCGAATTGGGTAGCATAAGGTTTAAAACTATCGACATCCGCTTGGGTTAACACATTGCGGCGATAATCCAACTGCTGCAGATAACGATCAAAAATTTGCGCAGAAAAGGCGTCATCGAGATTGAATCTATGATAGTGCGAACGAGTGTATAAGTCCGTTACCCTTTTGCTCGCAACCTTATGTTGCGCTTCCTGCTTGAGAGTGGGTAACTCGCTGATTTGAATCGTGGGTGGTACGGCCCAAGCCGAGAATCCGACAAAAACAGTGGCGATCAAGGTAGCCAAAGTGAGTTTTCGCATCAACAAGTTACTCCGTTTTAATAAATGATTACAGCAGGATATGTTCTGCTCTAACTTTAATCGTTAGGCCACTATCAAGCTGAACATGAATATCTTCCTTGTTAATGTCAGTAATCACACCGGCTACGGGTGTCATACCTAATTTAACATTGACGCGTTGTTTTTTCGTTAAATCAGTCAATTGTGCTTGAACATAATTGACGACTGGCGCTGCAGCTTTTGGTGCAGGCTTAGCAGGACGCTCAGTTTTAGGACGCTGAGGAACGGCCACCTTTTTAGGTGCTTTCTTCGCCGCAGGCTTAGGTGCAAGTGCTGCACGTTTCGCTTTGGCCTTATCCTGACTCTCTTTCAACATGGCTTGAGCATGATCAATGTGCTCTTGCTCTAACTCGCCGCAAGGTTCGCCATCCAGGTTTACGCGTTGTGCGCCCGCTTTAACGCACTTTAAATAGCGCCAGCTGCTGGTGTAACGTCTCAAGGCAACTCTGAGCTGAGTTTTACTGACTTTAGAATCATCAGCCAACCTTTCAGCCAAATCTTGAAACAATCCGATTTTTAATGGCTTAGTTTCACCTTCAGCAATAAAGCACAAAGGAAATGTTTCATACAAATACGCCAAAATTGCATTGGTGTCGGTCAACTTTTCTGTTGATTCCATCATTACTTCCACAGTCAAAAAGGGACATCGATTCGAGGTGATATATATCAGCTTCTTACATGTCGTTTATCTTCGTTAAACTCAATATTGAGTCAACGTACAAATTAGCATCCTAGCCGCGTTTACTAAAGTTAAAAAATATACCTTAACAAATTTTGTCAGCTCAAAACACTAAGCTTATTCATTGCATGCCAATCAAACCAGCTTAATGCGTGCAGGCGCATATTATAAGGCGCACGCCACCGATTGCGACTATGAATTATGCGTTATTGTACGCAAATTAATCAAATAGGCAGTTTTCAAAACTTTTAACCAGTAATTCCAGCCCCTTTTGGTCTTCTTCATCGAAACGATCGAAGATAGGACTGTCAATATCGAGCACGGCAACCACGTTACCTTGCGCACGAACTGGCACAACGATTTCAGAATTACTGGCAGAATCACAGGCAATATGACCATCAAATTGATGGACATCGGCCACTCGCTGAGTTTGATTAGTGAATGCTGCTGTACCACACACACCTTTTCCTAACGGAATGCGTGTACAAGCCACTTTACCTTGAAACGGACCAAGAACCAGTTGTTCACCACGCATGACGTAGAATCCCACCCAGTTCAGCTCAGTTAAATTATCATTGAGCAAGGCTGAAAAATTCGCCATCGCCGCAACAAGGTCATCTTCCCCTTCCAACAAGGCCAAGGCTTGACGGTTAAGTGACTCATAAAATTTCGATTTCATTACATTTCCTAACAATTTTATTCTGCTGCTTCGGTCTTTTTAGCCGCTTTTTTCGCTGCAGGCGGATTCGTTGGCGTACTATTAACCTGAACGGCGCCTTTAAGCAAGTTCGTCAGCTCATCTTTATTGTTAGCAAAATAGAATGCGAGCTTTTCGCCCACACTTTCATCTATACCCAAATCAGCTTTTTGAATGAAGGGGATAAGGTTATCGGCGATATCGAGCATCTTATCGTAGGCATCAGCCTCCTTCTTAGATGTGAATGTCATCTTTTCAACCCCTTCTCTGACCACGACAAACTGCGTTATTACTGCCATGACTGCCCTCGCACTGTTTTTATATACAGTAACTAGAGTGACATAGATTGAACTTGTGATGCAAGTGTTCTGATTAATCTGATATTATTAGCGTACTTTCGTTGCCAAGATTATAAAGCGCTAGACGTGGCTGAACAGCTAACTAGCACGACACTTTGCACCGTTCTCGCTGTTATTACTCCTATTAGGCTAATATATATTTTTATATGCATGAAAACGCAGCAGAAAATTCAGTAACCCTATGCCGCTCCTGCGATTTAGCAGTCCGCAAACGTGCCTTGCCTAGCGGCGTTAGAGCAATCTGTCCTCGTTGCAGCACTGCACTTTATGACACGCCATACTGCTCCGTGAATGGTATGTTAGCCCTATGTATTTCGGCATTAGTGTTTTATTTCCCTGCTAATTTTTTACCCGTACTCGAGATCCACTTTTTCGGCAGTATTCGTACTACCACGGTTTTCCAAGGGGCATTTGCAGTATTTGACCAAGGCTATTGGGTTGTAGGTGTCGCCGTACTTGCCGCAGCTGTGATAGGTCCAGGCTTATTACTGTTATCGATATTGACACAGATTTTAATTGTGAAATGGGGATTGAGTAGCCTTTTTTGGCGTAACTCATTGAAGCAGTTGTTAAAATTTCATGGCGTCTTATCGCAGCTCACTATGCTGGAAATTTATGTGATCAGCTTCTTAGTTTCATCATTTCAGCTATCTGATTTTTCGGACATTTATTTTGGTATGGGCACATTTTGCTTCACTATGCTGTTTCTCGTGACCTTGTTTCTACAAAGAGAATACGACTTAGAACATATGTGGACGTTATTGGAAGGTCATAGCTGATATGAAACAACAAGGTAAAGATATCGGCCTATGTCTCTGTAAAGTGTGTCGCCAACTCAACAGCAGTGAACTCACGCACTGTCAGCGCTGTGAAACTGAGTTGCACGTCAGGGACTATTCCAGCCTGCAAAAAAGTTGGGCTTTGTTGATTACTGCTGCCATCTTGCTGGTGCCAGCCAACATTTACCCTATTACTATGCTGACCAATCAAGGGCAAGTGCGGCACGACACCATTTTTTCAGGCATTTTGCATTTAGTGCATTCAGATATGCTGCCTATTGCCATCATAGTGTTTACCGCCAGTATTTTAGTACCATGGATTAAAATCATCGGCTTATCCATTTATCTGTGTGCGATCAGCTTTGACATTCCGATTTCAAAAAAGAAATTGATGGTGGGTTTTCACATCATCGAATGGATTGGCCGCTGGTCAATGCTCGATTTATTTGTCATCTCAATCACAGTGGCATTAGTGAACATGGGACAATTACTCGACGCGAAACCTGCGCCTGCGGCTACCGCATTTGCCTTGGTTATTCTGTTAACTCAGTTAGCCGCAAAAGTTTTAGACACTCGTTTACTCTGGGATCGATTGGAACCTCAAGATGACACAAATTGAATCGCCGAAAGTTGTAAAGAAAAAACTCTTTTCGCCCATTTGGCTGCTTCCTATTGTCGCGTTGGCATTAGGTGCTTGGCTGGGCATTAAGAGCATTAAAGAATCGGGGGTTGAAATTCAAATTCACTTTCCGAGCGCCACTGGGATTGATGTGGGTAAAACCTTAGTCAAATACCAAGGTTTGACTGTCGGTAAAGTTAAAGACATTGGCATAGATGAAGATCTCAAAGGCGTGAACGTCAAGGTCATGATGGACTACCGCGCTAAGCCATTCTTGAATAAAGAAACCCTCTTCTGGCTTGTCACACCTAAAGCAAGTATTACAGGTGTTGAAGGCTTAGATGCGCTGTTTTCGGGTAACTATATTGCCATCCAACCAGGGAAAGGTAATGCCTCGACCTTTTTTGAAGCAGAACGCCAACCGCCGCCGATGCAAATCGGCTCAGAAGGTGTGATGGTCGAATTGACCTCCGATAAACTCGGTTCGCTCGATGTTGGCTCGCCAATATTTTTCCGCCAAATCCCTGTGGGTAGCGTGGTCAGCTATCGTTTAGATGGCAATCAAAGAGTCATTATCAGCGCTTTCATTCAAGAGCAATACGCGCGATTAGTGAAGAAAAATTCTCACTTTTGGAATGTTTCTGGCGTCAAAATTGATGCTTCACTAACTGGAGTTAAAGTCAGTTCAGAGAGTTTGGCGTCCATTCTGGCTGGCGGCGTGAGTTTCAGCTCTGACGATAAAGCAGACATAGCTAAAAACGGTGACGTTTTTTCGCTTTATGATTCAGAAACCACCGCCCTTGGCGGCATAGAAATAAACCTAACCATGGCTGATGCTAACGGTGTCGACAAAGGTACCCGCATCGTTTATCGCGGCATGAGCATTGGCAGTATTTTAAGTAAACAACTCACGTCCAATGGTGTTACAGCCGTGGCTAAGTTTGAACCTCAATACGGTTCACTGTTAACTAACGACGGGGTGTTTTGGCTTGAAGGTGCTGATATTTCCCTCTCAGGCATTAAGAATCCAGAACGTTTACTGACAGGTAGCGTGATCAACTTCCTGCCAGGCATAAACACCAAAAGCGCGGTACCAAGCAGCTTTGCCTTACAATCAAAGGCACCTGATTTACTGCAATCGAAGAAGCGTTTCTTGACCTTAACCTCAGCCGAAAACATGGGCATTTCATCGGGCGCTCAAGTTCGCTTCAAGCAAATACCCATCGGTTCAGTGCTTGCGGTTAAGTTAACCAAAGATTTATCGGCAGTGGAATACCAACTAGAGCTACAACCTGAGTTTGCCAGTCTAATACGCAGCGACAGCTATTTTGTGCCTGAGTCAGCATTAACGGTAAACGCATCGTTAGACGGTGTCTCAGTCAAAGCAAGGGATTTTACAACGCTCACTCAAGGTGCCGTTAGCTTGATCCAAGGTCACAGCGACACACCTTTAGCTGCTAACAGCGCTCTGACCCTCTTTAGCTCTGTGGATGCCGCGACAGCTTTTTATGATCGTCAGCAGCAAGTGCATTTAACGTTAATCAGTCAAGATGGCGCCGATGTCAGCCAAGGCTCACCGATTTACTATAAAAAAATGCAAATTGGCACAGTTGACTCAGTGAACTGGCAAAGCAAAACCGAAGACTTCACTATCAAGCTCGCTATCGACAAACAGTTTCAACCCTTGCTGAAAAAGCCAAAAGTATTCTGGCGTAACAGCGCCGTGGATATCAGTGCCAGTCTTGCCGGTATTGATGTCGCCGTTGCCCCGCTACAAGGAGCATTAAAGGGCAGCATCAGTCTGGGACTGCTTGATAGCAATGACAAAGTGAGCAATACAATCCCGTTAAAACTCTATGAGAGCAAGCAGTTGGCATTAACTCAGGCGCAGGCAATTCGCCTCACATTACCCGCCTCCAGCAAGCTTACGGCCAAGGCAGCGATTCGTTATCAAGGTCATCAAGTGGGTGAAGTGTCGCAGGTGAAGCTCAATGCGGATCTCAATACACTCACAGCTAGCGCATATCTCTACGGGGAATATGCCGAACATTTCAGCCGCAGTGACTGTGAATATCATTTAGTGGATGCACAAATTTCTCTGGCGGGGATCAAAGCGCCAGAAACGCTGATCACAGGTCCTTACATAGGAGTCTTACCGGGTAAGAGTAGTCAAAAAGCGACCCAGTTTGTTGCCAACCTCGCTGCCAGCAGCTATGCCAATGTTGCCGAAGATGCGCTGAAATTCATTCTAGAAGATACTAGCCTAGGCTCAATGAAAGTCGGCACACCTATCTTCTTCAGAGGGATTAAAGTCGGTCAAATCGACGGTTATAGCCTATCGACACAGGGGAATAGTGTATTGATGCAGGCCCATATCGAGGCACAGTACAGTCACTTAGTGAATCAAAGCAGTCAGTTCTGGGATGTCTCAGGGATTAAAGTCGATGTTGGCCTCTTCTCAGGTGCCCAAATCGAAGCGGGCTCGCTGGAAACCTTACTCGCTGGCGGCATCAATGTGGCGACTAAGGACACGACTCAAGAGGGTAATCATTTAGCGACGGGCACTGTATTAAGATTGCAACACAAAGCCGAAAACGAATGGCAGCAATGGGCACCAGCCCAGTAATTCTTTTCATCAAAATACTTACACCAACGCACTAATGTTAAAGCTCTTACAAATAAATCAGGCGCATAATGCGCCTGATTTATTTTTAGCTTCTCTCGCAATGTTATTGAGACATTCTAGGTCGCTCAATACTCTAGCCCCCTTATCCATAAAACCAATAACAAACAGCAATCGCGGCGCTGATCCCCGCAAAGTCCGCGGTTAAACCGCAAGCCAAGGCGTGGCGTCCATGGCGAATACCCACAGAACCAAAATACACAGCGAGAACATAGAAAGTGGTTTCAGTGCTACCCTGAAAAATCGCCGCTAATCGACCCGCAAAGGAATCTACTCCGTGGTGATCCATTGTCTCAAGCATCATGGCTCTGGCGCCTGAGCCACTAAAAGGTTTCATCAGCGCGGTCGGCATAGCATCGACAAAACGCGTATCAAAACCTAATATCCGCACACCAGTGGCAATCAAGTGCAACAGATAATCCAAGGCGCCGGATGCACGCAGTAAACCAATCGCTAATAACATAGCAAGCAAATAAGGGATCAACTGGATAGATTGAGCAAAACCCGCCTTCGCCCCTTCAATAAACTCATCATAAACCGCCACCTTGCGAATGCCCGCAACAATCACGAAGGTAAATACCAATAACAGCAAAATACCATTGCCCATTGCCGTCGACACAGTGCCAATGGCCTCAGCACTTAAAGTCATCAGATAAAAACCACTCGCCACTAACCCTGAGAGCATCAAGGCGCCATAACCGAGCACCACTGAGTTTAATAATGAAATTCGCTGCACTAACGCCACAACCAGCAAGCCCGCCAATGTCGATGCCGAAGTAGCCAGTAAAATCGGTAAGAAAATATCTGCAGGCGCAGCGGCACCTTGCTGGGCACGGTAAAGGAATACCGTCACAGGCACTAAGGTCACAGAGGAAGTATTGAGTACTAAAAATAAGATTTGCGCATTAGTCGCCACGGTTTTTAGCGGATTTAAACTCTGTAAATCATGCATCGCCTTTAAACCAAGTGGTGTAGCGGCATTATCTAACCCAAAGATATTCGCTGTTAAATTCATTGTGATACTGCCAAAGGCCGGATGCCCCTTGGGCACTTCAGGCATCAAACGGCGCAGTAATGGCTCAAACACAAAGGCAATAGCGCCGACAACGCCAGCCTTTTCTCCTACCTGCATCAATCCCATCCAGAGGGAAAGCACGCCAATCAGCCCAAGAGAAATTTCAGCGGCAAGCTTAGCACTTGCAAATAAAGCCGCGACCGAAGCCGATAATACTTCTATATGTCCATTGAATAACTGCACTGCTATTGCAAGCAATGCTGTGATAAAAAAAGCCAACCACACGCGATTCAGCACGCTAATCCCCTTATTTTTATTTGTTTTTATTCTATTAGCTCATGGCTACTGAGTGCTAGCTTTATGGCGACTCATTCTGATATCGCTGAAATCGTCAAAGTATAAACATTAAATCACAATAGCAGCCTTGGCTGCTCGGGAGAAAATCTCAGACCCAATAAGGGATTATGATATACTCGCGCCAGTTGATACACAGTCTATTTTCCTATGGTTCAATGAAATCAATGGTCCAATTAAATCAAAATTTTATCGATACAATCACCCAAGAACTCCCCGCCCATTTATCCATGGACGAGTTTATTGCCGCCTGCGACAGGCCGCTTAGACGTTCAATTCGGGTCAATACCTTAAAAATCAGCAGCGACGACTTTAAGACCTTGATGCAACCTAAGGGCTGGACGTTCGATCCTATTCCTTGGTGTGAAGACGGATTTTGGATCAGTTACGACGAAGAAGAACAACTCGGCAATGCCTTAGAGCACATTCAGGGCCTATTCTACATTCAAGAAGCCAGCTCTATGTTGCCGCCGACCGCACTTTTTACACCGAATGCACATTGGCAGTGCGTTCTCGATCTTGCCTCCGCGCCGGGTTCAAAAACCACTCAAATGGCCGCATTAATGCAAAACCAAGGCTTATTAGTGGCAAATGAGTATTCGGCGAGCCGCGTGAAAGTATTGCACGCCAATGTGCTGCGCATGGGTGCGAGCCACTGCGCCCTCACTCATTTCGATGGCCGTGTATTTGGCGAATACCTGTACGAAAGTTTTGATGCCGTGCTTATCGATGCGCCCTGTGGCGGTGAAGGCACAGTGCGTAAAGACGCCGATGCACTAAAACACTGGAGCCTAGACGATGTGCTGGCGATTAGCGAAACCCAAAAAGCCTTAATCGAATCGGCGTTTCTCGCCCTGAAACCCGGTGGCATTTTGGTCTACTCAACCTGCACCTTAAACCGCCTCGAAAACCAAGGCGTGTGCGAGTATTTAAAGCAAGTCTACGGCGATGCGGTGCAATTTGAATCCTTAAGCGATTTATTTGATGGCGCAGATCGAGCTACAACGCCCGAAGGCTTCTTACATGTCTGGCCACAGATTTACGACAGTGAAGGTTTCTTTGTCGCTAAATTGACAAAAACGGCCTCAGTGCCACGGTTACAGCCTGAGCCTAAACTACAGAAAAACTTTCCCTTCACGCCCGCATCAGCGAAACAAGCCCAAGGGATCAAAGACTATTTTCAGCAGGATTTAGGCATCAGCTTACCAGACGAACTCATCATGGTTCGCGATGATGAATTCTGGCTATTTCCGCATGAATTCAACGCTTTTATCGGCCGTATGCGCTTTCAGCGCATTGGTATTAAACTCGCCGATAACAGTAAACACGGCTTTAAAGTCCGCCATGAAGCGATTATTGCATTAGCAGGAAAACAACTCAGCCCAACCGCAAAAACGGTCGATGTGAGCGATGTTGAAGCGAAAGAATATTTGATGGGGCGAGATATTGCCCTAAACACCGCAGTGAAAGCTCAAGGTGAAGTGATCGTCTGTTATAGCGGAGCACCATTAGGCATGGCGAAACATTTAGGCAATAAGTTAAAAAACAACCTACCCAGAGACTTAGTGAAAGATAAAGTGTTACTGCTACCAGAACAGACAAAATCGTTATAATTTCGCTGTTTTTTAGCGATAAATAACCTAAAAAAGGGGAAAGTGAGCGCGACTATAAGACAAAAGCTCGACTACACTGAGTCTATTGTAAAGCGCACTGCATGGCGCTTTCACCTGTAGCGCACGGCTCTTCAACGAGCCATTCCCCTAGGCCCAAACAGCTTTCATCGTTTTGGGCCTTTTTTTATGCCTGTACGCTAACAATCACGCAATCGCATAAAATGGGTCAAAGCACTTGCTGCTAACGGCCAACTAAACGCGCTGCATCTTTGAATAAATTAAAGAAGTTATTGCTGGTGTATTCAGCAAGATCTTCGTAACGCTCACCTCTAAGCTCTGCCACAAACTCAGCCACATCACGCACATAGGCAGGCTGATTCTCTTGTCCACGGTGTGGGATCGGCGCCAAATAAGGCGAATCAGTTTCAACTAGCAGACGATCCTGAGGCACTTTGCGAATAACGGTTCGCAGATCACCCGCATTTTTAAAAGTGACTATGCCTGAAACCGAAATATAAAAGCCGAGATCAATCGCCGCTTTCGCCATCTCCCAGTTCTCGGTAAAGCAATGCAGCACGCCGCCAACGTTATCCGCGTTGCCCTGCTTAAGCATATTGATCGTATCTTCACGTGCATCACGGGTATGGACAATTAAAGGTTTATTCACTTCTACCGCAAGGGCAATCTGCTGCTCAAAACATTGTTGTTGCAACAGCTTAGTGTCGTCTGCATAAAAATAATCTAACCCCGTTTCACCAATCGCGACCACTTTAGGATCGGTGGCAAAGCGGCGGATTTGCTCAACATCGAGGCCTTCTTTAACGTCTAATGGATGCACACCCGATGACAAAAATACCTGTTCGAAGGCTGCAACTTTATCTCGCATCAATTCAAATCCTTGCTGGCGTACATTCACGCACAACATATAGTCCACGCCACGGGCTTTAGCATTAGTAAGAATATGTTCTAAGGTTTGTTGATCAGGCGCCGCTTTGAGGCGATCGAGATGGCAGTGTGAATCAATAAGCACAAGGATTTCCAAGCAGAGTAACAGAGGACGACAAGGATACCCAGCCAAGGGATCGAGGTCAAATTCAACAGAAGTAAATAGTCAGTTTAGGCAGTGATCAGACGTTTAAACCAGAGCAATAATGCAGGCTAACCTACATAGTACAGGTTAAATCGCCAGAGGCGAGTTCGCGGGACAGTAACTTTTCGATATGGTGTTTATGGCTATCTGGCTCAGAAATAATTTTAATGCCAATCCCCACAGGGCGGCCACCCGACGCTCCTAAGGGATTAATCCACACCACAACACCACGAAATTCATTAGTGAGAGTTGCGCCGGGTAAACGATACGCAATCGTCAGCGGTTGGCCAAGATAATGACTTTCACTGGTCGCAATAAATAATCCTGCCGGCTTAATAAAAGGCATATAGGCACGATATAACTGATGTAAAGTATCAAAATTAACGACGAGATCTACCATGGCATATTACTTATTTGTTATCTCTCTATATTCTAAGACATAACTTTGACACAGGGCCAAATAATTGACGCTCGGCATTGTGGTTAAGCTATGACACATTCCCATGATCTTAGCCGCCAAATTCCCGAGCTGCGCATGAACAAACGCATCTTGATGGCTATTTTTCAGTAAAACCTGTCGTATAAGTAGGTACAAAACCTTAAGAACATCAATTATTTGTTGTTCACTTATTATTAACAAACTAGCACACAGATGACCAGACGACAAACTTTGTGCCCAATCTTTGCGAAATTGTAGCAAAGATTGATACCGACTCTGTTGGCTACCCTCAGACCGCAAGCTCTCAGCCAACTTTAACGGCCCACCCACCACACTCAAACACCAAGTTACATCCTCTTGAATACCACATCGCTGGGCAAGCCAGTTTTTGATGACCTCTCGACTCGGAACGACAAAAGGAATGCGTTGACAACGACTGCTAACCGTCGCCATCAAACGTGCAGGCGTATCCGACTGCAAAATCAGTAAGGTGTCTTTACCAGGCTCCTCAAGGGTTTTAAGGAGTGCGTTCGCGGCAGCGGAGTTAAGACGCTCGCTGTGGTGGATAATCGCTACACGCCTGCCACTTTGCTGTGCGGTGGCTGTCAGACGCGTACACAGCTCACGAATTTGATCGACTTTAATTTGATTGCCATCGGCGGCGATATGATAAAAATCAGGATGATTGCCCGCATCATAGAGCTGACAAGACTTACAAAAACCGCACGCTCCCACAGGCGTTGGCTGCAAACACATAGCCGCGCGCGCCATAAACACACTCAGCAACTCACCGCCATAGGCTGAATCAATGCCCACGAGTTGTGCGTGAGGTATTTTTTGACGCGCTAATTGCGCTAAAAATGCCTGCCTTGGCCCTTCGAGCCAAGGTAATTGCTCAGCCGTAAATCCGGACTCGGCTACCATACCATCGCCTGAAGCACGGCTAAGATATCTTTGTGCACTTCGGCCATAGTTTGGCTCGCGTCTATAACCACAATACTGTCGTCTTCGCTGGCAAGTTTGAGATATGTAGCGCGTGCTCGCTCAAAGAAATCAATCGCTTGTTGCTCAATTCTATCAAGCTCACCACGTTTAGCGGCGCGGGTAAGCCCAAGCTTAGGATCTAAATCTAAGTACAAAGTAAGATCGGGTTTAAATCCCTTTAGTGTTGCAGTGCTCACCGCTTCCACTAACGGCATTAAGCCCCTGCCACCACCTTGATAGGCCAATGACGATAGATTGTGTCTGTCACCCAATACCCACTGACCCTTTGCAAGCGCAGGTTTAATGACATTGGCAACCAACTGGGCTCTGGCGGCATAGATGAGTAAACACTCGGCCTCGTCGCACAGGGGATCGGTCGCATCGGCAATTTTGACTAAGTCACGGATACGTTCTGCCAATGGTGTACCGCCCGGTTCGCGGGTGCAAATCGGCGCTTTACCCGTATGCTTTTCAATAAAGTCGCGAATAAGGTTAATCGCACTCGACTTACCTGCGCCTTCTAAGCCTTCAATAACGATAAATTTTGCAAAAACTGACATTGGATTTTCTTTCTCTGCATTTTTACTTTGGTGATTTTTCTGGCGTCGCTGGTTTTGTCTTACGCTGATAGACGTCTACAGCATGATTGTGTTCTTCAAGTGTGGTTGAAAACACATGGGTGCCATCGTTGCGCGATACAAAATAAAGGTAACTCACACTGGCGGGCTTAGACACGGCCATCAATGAGGCTTTACTCGGTGCAGCTATCGGCGTTGGCGGCAATCCAAAGATACGATAAGTATTAAAAGGCGTCTCTTCGACTAAATCTTTGCGGGTGATATTACCCTTATAGCGATCACCCATGCCGTAAATAACGGTCGGATCGGTTTGCAGACGCATACCTAGGTTAAGACGATTAACAAATACACCGGCGATTTGCTCACGCTCATGGGCTTGGCCGGTTTCCTTTTCGACTATCGATGCCAAAATCAGCATTTCATAGGGCGATTTTAACGGCAAATTTGGCGCCCGTTCTGCCCACGCTTTGGCAAGCTCCTGCTCCATCATTTTATAGCTTTGAGTCAGCATGACTTTAGCATCCGCCTCGGCGGTATAATGATAAGTGTCGGGGAAGAATTTTCCTTCAGGCAAACCAGAATCATCGCCTTGTGCCATCAATACCGCTGCAAAAGCTTCTGGTGACATTTGTAAATGCGGAGCACTGGTAAGCTGTTGTTCCCATTCCACAATAGTTTTACCTTCAACTAAGGTCAAACTGAAGGTTTTTACTTTGCCGGCGATCAAATCATTGAGTAAATCAGTAATCGTTTGTGAAGGTGATATTTCATAAAGTCCTGTGCGAATTTTGGCAAGCTCAGGACGGAACTTAAGCAGCCACTTGAGTTTCCACGTATCTTGAATAACGCCGTCATCGGCAAGTTGCTGCGCCAGTTGATTTACACTGGTGCCGCGTTCAACCTTCAACTCTTTAGGCTCGCTGAGACTCAGCGGCGTTTGACTGTATTCGACAACCGTTTGATAGCCCCAAAAGGCAGCCAAACAGACTAAGGTTAGCAAGGTCAACAGGGTTGAACTGGCGATAATAATGATTTTTTTCATAGAGTAAGTGAAAGTGTCTGTCTAAGTTGCGCGGTAATCGGAGCACGGGTGAACTTGAGCGAGTCTATCGCCAGTACATCCACAATCCCTAAAACGCTGTTAGTGATAAACGCTGAGTCAAATTCGATTAAACGCTCTGCGCCAACGGGCAAACATTCGATATTCATGTTCTGTTCAAGCAAGGCCAACATTATCTGTTCGCGCATCACACCCGCCACGCCACACAGGGCTAATGAAGGCGTGATAATGCGATTATCTTTGATAAAGAACAGATTCGCCATCGAAGATTCAATCACATTCTCCTCGATATCTTTGACTAACCAGTCATCAAATCCCTGCGGTAAAGAGTGTGATTTAATCAAAACTTGTTCGAGTCGATTTAAATGCTTCATCCCTGCCAACAGAGGCTGCCCCCCCAATCGTACCGACGAAGTTTTAAGGCTAATCCCCTGTTGCTGCCACTGAGCATAATGGCCGGGGATAGTATGAACTGAGACGATTTCGGTAGAATTAACAGTTTCTGGCGGTGTATAGCCACGGCCACCAGCACCACGGGAAACTATTAACTTAATACAATGATGAGGATATTCAATGGCTAAGGTATTCAGTTGCTGTTGCAATGCTTCACTCATTTGCCATTGAAATCCAAGCCTTGCGGCGCCTGCGGTTAAACGGGCTTGGTGGGCTTCAAAAAACATAATCCCCTCAGCGTCCGTTCGCATCGTTGCAAACAGACCATCACCGTAGGCAAGCCCTCGATCGGAAGGGTCGACACTTGCCTGCGATGCGCCATTCACCCAGAACACGCGTGTTAGTCCTGACTGATACGGCTAGCCACCGCTTCTTGCTGATCTTTGTACTTGGCACTCTTACGAGTGTTATAAGGACGTGCAACCGCATGATTTAAGCGTTCAAAGTTAAGCGCACCTATAGTCATGCGTGGACGCAAAGCTAAAGGTAACTTGCCGCTGTTATAAAACTCGAGCACAATTTTACCTTGCCAACCCGGATCGATACGGTGCGCCGTTACGTGTACCATCAGGCCTAAACGCGCTAGAGACGAACGGCCATCAAGCCAACCGACGATATCAGCAGGTAAAGTTACGCTCTCGTAAGTCACAGCCAAAGCCAATTCGCCAGGATGCAAGAAAAATGCTTCGCCATCGGGGATTTCGATAATCTCACTCATCACCCGATCGAGCGCCGCTTGCATCTCAGCACTTGGACCACTCAAGTCGATAAAAGGCGCGGTATGATCTTTAAAGACGCGAAACTGTCCACCTAAGCGCACATCAACACTGACGCCTGAAATAGCTTCTATGCCTGGGCGAGGTTCTATTACGATAGTGCCGTTATCAAGGGCCTGTTCAATTTCGATATCGGTTAAGCGCATCTTGCCTATTACTCCTTGAGTTTTTATGTCGTTATTTTGCCAGTAAATGTTGGATACGAGTCTTTAAAATATCGGTCGCAATACGATTTTTGCCGCCACGGGGAACGATAATGTCGGCGTATTGTTTCGAGGGTTCGATAAACTGTAAGAACATAGGACGCACGGTTTTCTTGTACTGTGAAATCACAGATTCCATCGTACGGCCGCGCTCGGCCACATCACGGGTTAAGCGACGTAGGAAACAAATGTCCAGCGGCGTGTCCATAAACACACTCGCGTCCATCAGCGCACGTAACTTAGGATCGGTCAGCAATAAGATACCTTCTAAAATGATCACCTTTTTCGGTGTCATCTTTAAGGTTTCTGCAGTACGAGTATGTTCTGTATAGCTATAACAAGGGATATCAACAGCTTCGCCAGACTTGAGCAACTGTAAATGCGTGCACAGCAGTTGATGGTCCAGCGCTTTTGGATGATCGTAATTCGTTAATACCCGTTCATCCATGGATAAATGACTCTGATCGCGATAGTACGCGTCTTCATTAATTACCCCAATTTGATCTGTGCCTAAATCGCGGCGCAATTCGTCAAAAATCGTTTTGGCAATTAAACTTTTGCCCGATGCTGACGCGCCAGCAATTGCAATAATGACACACTGCTGAGAATTCATACCCTTAAACCTTACTCGTCATCTGAAACACTAATAGAAACTGTTTTCTGGCTTTGTTTTAAAGCCAATTCTGCGCCCACTTTACGGGCAATTTCCCGATAAAGAGCTGCGACTTCACTGTCGGGATCGGCAACGACGGTCGGCGCACCATTATCCATGGCTTCACGGATATTGATGTGCAGCGGCAAAGCGCCTAACAGTGGAACTTGATAGCGTTCAGCGATTTTACTGCCGCCGTGTGTTCCAAATGGATGTTCTTTATGACCACACTCAGGACATAAATGGAAACTCATGTTCTCGACAATACCCAGCACAGGAATGTTCACTTTCTGGAACATATTGATGCCCTTCTTGGCATCGGCCAGCGCGATATCCTGCGGTGTAGTCACGATAACAGCGCCGCTCACAGGGACTTTTTGCGATAACGTGAGCTGAATATCCCCTGTGCCTGGTGGCATATCAACGACTAAATAATCCAGTTCTGGCCATTGTGTTTCATTCAGTAACTGGGCCAACGCGCCCGCGGCCATTGGGCCACGCCACACGGCAGCTTCATCACCACTGAGCATAAAACCAATCGACTGCGCGGCAATACCATGGGCACTGGCGGCTGTCATATGTTTGCCATCGGGGGAAAGCGGTCTGAAATTAGGGATACCTAACATCATAGGCACTGACGGGCCGTAAATATCGGCATCGAGAATACCCACCTGCGCACCTTCGGCCGCTAATGCCAAAGCTAAGTTCACCGCTGTGGTTGACTTACCCACGCCGCCCTTACCTGAGGCTACGGCAATCACTTGCTTCACATTGGCAATCGGCGCAATAGAAGATAACGCTGAGTAGGCTTTAGGTTGAAAATCGATTTCACACTCGACTTCATCAATAGCATCGAGCACCGCTAACTTATTCGTCAGCGCCATGACAGTGTCGCGATACTGAGTCATACAAGGGTATGGATAGACTAAGCCAAGCTGCAAACGCTTACCTTCCAATGCCAGCTTATTTACGCATCCTGCGCTCACTAACCCTTTCGCGAGATACGGGTCAACAAATGAATCGAGAATAGCCAGAACTGGCCCGAGAAGATCGTCATTCAGACGATAATCAGTTTGAGTTGAAGACAAAAGAATTACCCCCACCAATAAATTTGCCCAAGTGTACCAGATAATGCAGAAAACATTAGCGCAGATTTAGCTCAATTGGCTCAGGTTTTGATGAAAATCATCCTGTAATCGGTTAGTATCTCTACCAATATTTTTGGCCCACCACGATATTTGAGACAAGATGGCAACTTCACAACGTAAAATTCTCGTGACCAGCGCACTTCCCTATGCAAACGGACCGATACATTTAGGTCACATGCTGGAATACATACAGACAGATATCTGGTCGCGTTATCAAAAGCTTCGTGGACATGAGTGCCACTATATTTGTGCCGATGACGCCCATGGCACGCCAATCATGCTTAAAGCACAGCAATTAGGCATAGCGCCAGAAGACATGATTGCCCAAGTGAACAAAGAACATCAGCAGGATTTTGCCGATTTCAATATCGCCTTCGATAACTATCACAGCACCCACAGTGATGAAAACCGCGTACTGGCGAGTGATATTTATCTCAAGCTACGTGCCAATGGCTATATCAAGAGCAAGAGTATTTCTCAGCTGTTCGATCCTGAGAAATCCATGTTCCTGCCAGACCGCTTCGTAAAAGGCACTTGTCCTAAGTGTAAGTCACCGGACCAATACGGCGATAACTGTGATGCCTGCGGCGCGACTTACAGCCCAACTGAGCTCATCAATCCAAAATCAGCGGTATCGGGTGCGACACCAGTGATGAAAGACACTGAGCACTTTTTCTTCGACCTGCCCGCCTTCGAAGGCATGCTAAAAGAGTGGACTCGCTCTGGTGCCCTGCAAGTCGAAATGGCCAATAAACTCGACGAATGGTTCGAGCAAGGTCTGCAGCAATGGGATATCACCCGTGATGCACCGTATTTTGGTTTCGAAATTCCCGATGCGCCAGGTAAGTATTTCTACGTTTGGCTAGATGCGCCTATCGGTTATATGGGTTCGTTCAAAAACCTCTGTGACAAACGCCCTGAGCTGAGCTTTGAGGAATTCTGGGGCAAAGATTCAACCGCCGAGGTGTATCACTTCATCGGTAAAGACATAGTCTACTTCCACAGTCTGTTTTGGCCAGCCATGTTACACGGCTCAGGTTATCGTCAGCCAAACAGCGTCTATGCCCACGGCTATGTGACGGTCAACGGCGCTAAAATGTCAAAATCCAAAGGCACTTTCATCAAGGCGCGAACTTATTTAGATCATTTAGATCCTGAATATTTACGTTACTACTACGCCGCCAAACTCAGCAGCCGTATCGACGATTTAGATTTAAATCTCGAAGATTTCGCCCAGCGCGTGAATTCAGACTTAGTCGGTAAGCTAGTGAACTTAGCCTCGCGCACCGCAGGTTTTATCACTAAACGTTTCGATGGCAAGCTAGCGAAAATTCACGACACCATCCTGACTGAAGCGTTTCTAGCCAAGCAAGATGTGATTGCCGAATTTTACGAAGGCCGCGAATACGGCAAAGCAATGCGCGAAATCATGGCACTGGCGGATATTGCTAACGGTTTTGTAGCCGATGCAGCACCTTGGCAAATGGTGAAACACGATGATCAACAGGAAGCGGCCCATCAAGTGTGTTCAAATGCCTTGAATCTGTTCCGTATTCTCGTGACGTATCTAAAACCTGTATTGCCACGTTTAGCCCAAGATGTGGAAGCCTTCTTCCAACTACCGCTCACTTGGAATGCATTGAACCAAGATTTAGCGGGTCATGAAATAGCTCCATTCAAAGCTATGATGCAACGTGTTGAGCTCGATAAAGTCAATGCTATGGTTGCCGACTCTAAGGATAACCTGCAAGTCACGGCCGATGAACCAAAGACGGCTGCGCCCGAAAAAACGGTTGAATCATCTAATGTCAGCAGTGAGCCTCTGGTTAACGATCCTATCAGTGAGACCATCAACTTTGATGATTTTGCGAAAATCGACCTGCGTATCGCTCGTATCGTGAAAGCCGAGCATGTTGCTGACGCTGACAAGTTACTCAAGTTACAACTCGACATCGGTGGCGAAACACGCCAAGTGTTTGCTGGGATCAAATCGGCCTATTCGCCAGAAGATCTCGAAGGTAAGTTGACTGTGATGGTCGCTAACTTAGCACCACGTAAGATGCGTTTTGGCATGTCAGAAGGCATGGTTTTGGCCGCTGGCCCTGGTGGCAGCGATCTGTGGATTTTAGAACCCCATGAAGGCGCACAGCCTGGCATGCGGGTTAAGTAATCTGCGCTAGATAACGCTCGAAAAATCAATAAGGCCGCATTTTATGTGGCCTTATTTGTTGGTATCGATTGTTTGAGCCGATTCGTGGTGCCGAGTGTCACTCAGTCTTTTAAAAGACTGAGTTTAAGCCATTTAATTTTAACTGAGTGGTTTAAGAGACCGAGTTAAAACTCGTATTTCTATCGACAAGATATTCACGGCAATGTGACATTCATATCAGTGACAAGTCTAAAATCGACGCAGTGCTAAATGAATAACTCGAGGAGTCGTTATGGGAAATATCGTTGAGCAGTTGCTGTTTTCGGCCTCGATTACGGGCCCAATCTGTTTGATGTTAGCGCTCGGAGTGATCCTAAAACGCACCCAAGTCATCAATGAAAACTTTATTGATGTTGCATCAAGATTAGTCTTTAACGTGACGCTGCCAGCCTTGCTGTTCCTTAGCATCATTAGTTCCAATCACGATCTCGCCTCCAGCGCGCCCTTAATTGGCTATGGTTTAGCAGCCAATTTCCTGTTTTTTCTACTCTCCACCTATGCAACTGGGCGGCTATTTCCCAAGCACAAAGACCAAGGAGTGATCATTCAAGGGGGTTTTCGGGCCAATACCGCCATTATCGGCTTAGCTTATGTTTCCAACGCCTATGGGAGTTCTGGTGTTGCCTTAGCCGCGGTCTATGTTGCCTCGATGACGCTGCTGTATAACATTCAAGCGGTTATTTGCCTAAGCCCTAAAGGCGAAGAATCCAGCCAACGTGCATTTGGCGTGATCATCAAGACCATCACCAAAAACCCGTTGATCATTGCCATTATGGCAGGCATCTTTTTCTATTTGCTTGCTATTCCAGTACCGAAAATGGTGCTCGATGCGGGACAATACTTTGCCAATATGACCCTCCCATTAGCGCTACTGTGTACCGGCGGTTCGCTCGATGTTGGTTCACTCAAACATGAAAAGCATACAACTTGGTTCTCGACCGCATTGAAACTGATCTTTGCCCCGCTTTTTATCACTATTGGGGCCTTGCTGTTGGGTTATCGAGGGATTGAGTTAGCACTGGTTTTTTTAATGAGTTCTGCACCCACCGCAGCCGCAAGCTATGTGATGGCGCGCGCCATGGGTGGCAATGCGCCCCTTGCGGCCAATATTATTGCGCTAACCACAGTCTGCTCGCTGATCACGTGCACCTTAGGCATCTTTGTATTGTCCACTTTGGAGCTGATCTAGCAGCAGCTACGAGCTGATTACACAAACGCTAGAGAAAGGGATTTAAGTGACTATAAGTAATAATAAACCACAATAAAAAAGGCGAGCCATGCTCGCCTTTCGTTTAGGAATAAAACAGTTAGATGGTCATCATAAGCCGCTTTATGAATGGATTAGACCGGATTGGTGATATCCACAAAATGGTGCACGAGATCAAACTCGCGGGCGAGGTGACGGCCTAAGGCTTGAATGCCAAAACGTTCTGTCGCATGGTGCCCAGCCGCAAAATAATGTATGCCCTGCTCTACCGCACTGTGAAACGTTCGCTCGGACACTTCACCACTGATAAACGCATCCACGCCTAAACTCGCCGCAACATCGATATAATCCTGTGCGCCACCAGTACACCAAGCTACATGTTGGATCTTTGCATCGCTATCACCAATGTGCAGTGGGGCTCTGCCTAACGCATTCTCAAGGGTGTGAGAAAATTCGCTAGCACTGACTGCAAGATCAAGTTTTCCACGCCACAGTAGCCCCTGAGCCACCTCTTCGATGGCTTCTGCGTCGATGATCCCAAGCTGTCTCCCCAAAGTCGCGTTATTACCGAGCATTGGGTGAGCATCTAAGGGTAAATGATATCCAAACAAGCTAATATCATGCTTGAGCAGCGCCTTAATTCGGCGTTGTTTCATGCCTGTGATCACTTCAGGCTCATTCTTCCAAAAAAAGCCGTGATGAACCAATATCGCATCGGCGTTTAATCGAATCGCTTCATCGATCAAGGCCTGACACGCTGTCACGCCCGTGACTAAGGTGTGGATCTCATCCTTGCCTTCTACCTGCAGCCCATTGGGTGCGTAATCCTTAAAGGCCGACACATGTAAAAAATCGGCTAAATATTGGCTTAGTTCTGTCCGTGTCATTGCATTACCGTCCGTTACTCTAGATGACCATTTACTGAAGATGAGCACTTATTCAAGATGAGACAATCGCTTACATCGCGATATCAACACGCACGCCACCTTGCAGGTACACCACTCGAACTCTGTCACCCGCGTTAAACGTCATGCCAGCATCGTAATCTTGGATCACCATGACCTGAGTACCATCTTCTTGATTGATCATCAGTTCCACTAGCTTAAACGATTGCACGCTAGTACCGCTGCCATAACGGTTACCGATACCCCCACCAATCAAGGCACCTAAAATCGTCGCAACATCTCGACCCGACCCGCCACCAAACTGATTACCAATCACCCCACCCGCTAAGGCGCCACCGAAGGTTTTCCAACCTTGATTACGGTCTTCAATTAACTGGGTTTCGGTGATATTACGTACCGAAGTGATATCGCCATAGAGTACTTTCTCAACTGGCACGGCTTGATTGCGATCATAGCCAGCATTAGCGGGGCTGATGATAAAAGCAAAAATAAACATAAAGCTTGCTAGAGTAGGTTTCCACATATCTGAATTTCCGCTAACTTAATAATAAGGTCTATAACTAAATCATACTCAATTGTGAAGTCACTGTCTTTCCTGAATCACGAATTTGACGCTTTTCCTTCGCCCGAGCTCGCCTTAACCGATCCTAATGGTTTATTGGCTATCGGCGGCGACTTACGTCCTGAACGTTTACTCTCTGCTTACTACAACGGTATTTTTCCTTGGTTTAATTCTGACGATCCCATCCTGTGGTGGTCGCCGGATCCCCGCGCCGTGTTTATTCCAGATGAAATTCACATCAGCACCAGCCTGCGTAAGTACTTAAAAAAGCAACCTTGGCGGATCACTATCAATCACGCTTTCACCGATGTGATGGCAGGATGCGCGCAGCCAAGAGAAAAACAGAGCGGCACTTGGATCACCCAAGAAATTCAAATGGCCTATCGCGAATTGCATCACACAGGTCATGCTCACTCCATTGAAGTGTGGGAAGGTGAACGTTTAATCGGTGGGCTTTACGGCTTAGCGATCGGCCAAGTATTTTGCGGCGAATCCATGTTTCACCGTAAAACCAATGCGTCCAAGGCCGCCGTTGCCGCACTGCAACAACATTTACTCAAGATGGGATTCAAACTCATCGACGCACAAGTGATGAATCCCCACCTAGAAAGTTTGGGAGCTAAAGCTATTAAACGCATTGATTTTATAACGTTACTGAGCGAACTGAGAAACAATCCCGTGGACCCAAATACTTGGGCCACTAAAGAGGTCATCCTTGAACTCGAGTAAAGCATCGATCGCTATCGGTATCAGTCAAATATTTCCCTGCAGCTACCTTGATGGCCAGCAGGAGCAGCTACTCGTCATCCAAGAAGATACGCTCGATCCCATTTTATTTGAGCGTTTGCTCGCGGTAGGTTTTCGTCGCAGTGGTAGCTCTATCTACAAACCACGCTGCCCTAGATGCAGTGCATGCCAACCAATCCGTGTGCCAACGCATGAATTTGTCCCATCGAAACGCCAAAAACGCACTTTAGCAAAAAACCAAGATCTGACTTGGCGAATTACATCGGAGCAAACCGCCGAGCAATATACGCTATATGAACATTACATTCGTGGGCGACATTTTGACGGCCCCATGTTTCCCCCGAGTGAAGATCAATATAATCACTTTCTTTTTTGCCATTGGTTACCGCCAACGTTTATCGAAGTCTATGATGGAAATAAATTATTGGCAGTTGCGGTCACTGATAGCTTGCCCAATAGTCTTTCGGCAATTTACAGCTATTTTGACCCCGACGAAGAACATCGCTCCCTCGGCGCACTGTTAATTTTAATTCAGTGTCGACTGGCGAAACTCATGAATAAAGAATTTGTTTATCTCGGATATCAAATAGATGAAAACCGTAAGATGTCTTACAAGCGTTTGTATCGCCCTTATCAAATTCTCACACCGACGGGCTGGGAGTATTCCCAAGTTTGCTAAGTACTTCCCCTTTACAGCGGGGGGAATTTGGGGCATGATACGCCCGTTTTTTATATTCGAAGGCTAATGGGATAATTAATTAATGGCGAAAGAAGACAACATTGAAATGCAAGGCACTATCCTTGAAACCTTGCCAAACACAATGTTTCGTGTAGAGCTTGAAAATGGTCATGTGGTGATAGCCCACATTTCAGGCAAAATGCGTAAAAACTACATCCGGATCCTCACTGGCGATAAAGTTACCGTCCAGCTGACTCCT
The DNA here is from genome assembly GCF_025654295.1 of Shewanella sp. SM23. Taxonomy (NCBI): domain Bacteria; kingdom Pseudomonadati; phylum Pseudomonadota; class Gammaproteobacteria; order Alteromonadales; family Shewanellaceae; genus Shewanella; species Shewanella sp. SM23. The sequence goes on along the minus strand of NZ_JAKKRM010000002.1, from coordinate 94,221 downwards.
TATGATCTGACCAAAGGTCGCATTGTCTTCCGCGCACGCTGATATAGCCTCTTAGATTTAAAAACCCGGCAAGGCCGGGTTTTTTTGTTTGCGAAAGATGAAAAAAATGGCTGCAACTGCAGCCATTTTTATGTCTAAAACTAATGGATAATCAAGCATTAAGCTTTTGTTGTCGCTTTTTCGTGACGTTCGGTACGAATGACAATCTCACCCTCCTTCACATCCACATACGCAACACCGCCTGACTCTAAGACACCAAATAAGATCTCGTCTGCCAATGGACGTTTGATCAATTCGGTCACGACCCGAGCCATTGGACGTGCGCCCATGTTCTTATCGTAGCCTTTCTCGGCCAACAAGGTTCTGGCTTCGTCGCTGACTTCCAAAGTAACGTGTTTTGCATCCAACTGTGCCTGCAATTCCACCAAGAATTTATCGACCACTTTGGCGATAATCGTCATATCCAAATGATTGAACCAAATGATGGAATCGAGACGATTTCGAAATTCTGGCGAAAATACTCGATTAATTTCAGATAATGCATCTTGGGTGTGATCTTGCTGGGTAAAGCCAATCGACTTACGAATAGTCTCCTGTACACCCGCGTTAGTGGTCATCACCAAAGTCACGTGTCTGAAGTCAGCCTTACGACCATTATTATCGGTCAAAGTACCGTGATCCATCACCTGCAACAGCAGGTTATAGACATCACGGTGGGCCTTCTCAATTTCATCCAATAGCACGACACAGTGCGGATTTTTAATCACAGCATCCGTGAGCAAGCCACCTTGGTCATAACCCACATAACCAGGAGGCGCACCAATCAGGCGTGACACTGTATGGCTTTCCATGTACTCAGACATGTCAAAGCGCACCAGTTTCATCCCCAAGCAGTTGGCCAGTTGATTAGTGACTTCGGTTTTACCCACACCGGTGGGACCGGCGAATAAGAAGCTCCCCACAGGTTTTCTGTCAGCACCTAAGCCACTGCGCGATAAGCGAATGGCCGAACTCAGACTCTCAATGGCCTTATCTTGGCCAAAGACCACCATCTTAAGGTTACGCTCAAGGTTACGCAGTAAGTCCTTATCAGTAGCGGATACCGACTTCTCAGGGATACGCGCCATTTTCGCCACAATCGACTCAATCTCGGCCTGGCCTATGGTCTTTTTACGTTTGCTCATAGGCAACATCACCATACGCGCACCCGCTTCATCGATCACATCGATGGCTTTATCGGGTAAATGCCTGTCGTTGATGTGCTTGGCCGACAATACTGCAGCGCTGCTGATCGCGGCCTGAGTATAACGAACCCCATGATATTCTTCGTATTTAGACTTAAGCCCCATCAAAATCTTAGTGGTTTCTTCCACTGAAGGCTCATTGATATCCACCTTTTGGAAACGACGTGCAAGTGCGCGGTCTTTCTCAAAAATACTTTGATATTCTTGGAAAGTAGTCGAGCCCATGCAACGCAAGTTGCCGCTAGATAGCAAAGGTTTCAGTAGATTAGAGGCATCCATTACGCCGCCAGAGGCCGCGCCCGCACCGATAATGGTGTGGATCTCATCGATGAATAGGATGGCATGCTTATCCGCCGCCAGTTCTTTTAACAGGTTCTTAAAGCGTTTTTCAAAGTCGCCGCGATACTTAGTTCCCGCCAGCAGTGAACCTAAATCTAAGGAATACACTGTCGCTTCAAGCATTACATCGGGCACTTGTTTATTGACGATGCGATACGCCAACCCTTCAGCAATCGCCGTTTTACCTACACCCGCCTCACCCACTAACAGTGGATTATTTTTACGGCGACGGCACAGGGTTTGAATCGCGCGCTCAATTTCTTGGTCGCGACCAATCAGTGGATCGATGATCCCTTGCTTTGCAAGCTGGTTTAAATTGGACGCAAATTGCGACAACATGCTGCGCTCTTCGCTCCCTTCGCCCTGCTCTTCAACACGTTCTTGATCTTGATGTGACTCAGCATCATCATTTTTGGCGAAACCATGGGAAATAAAATTCACTACGTCTAGGCGACTAATGTCACAGCGGCGCAGTAAATACACGGCTTGGGATTCTTGCTCACTGAAAATGGCAACTAACACGTTAGCGCCGTTCACTTCATTGCGACCCGATGACTGCACATGGAATACTGCCCGTTGCAGCACTCGCTGGAACCCAAGCGTCGGCTGAGTTTCTTTGTCATCATCAATATCGGCAATGATTGGGGTTGTTTGTTGGATAAAGCTTGCCACTTCATCTCTGAGTTTATCTAGATTCGCTCCACAGGCGATTAACGCTTCTTGAGCCGCAGGATTGTCGATCAGAGCTAATAACAGATGTTCCACTGTCATATACTCGTGACGCGCGTCTCTGGCTTGCTGAAACGCCAGATTTAAGGTGACTTCCAGATCTTTGTTCAGCATAAGCACCCCCAAAATTAACAACAGACTACAGAGTAAAGCGGTTTTATGCTTTCTCTAACGAACACAGTAACGGATGTTGGTTTTGTCTTGCAAATTGATTTACTTGTATCACCTTAGTTTCTGCAATCCCAAACGGGAAAATACCGCAAATTCCTTTTCCTTGGTGATGGATCGTCAACATGATATCGGTCGCTTCCTGCTCGTTCTTGCGAAAGAAAACCTGCAAAACTTCAATCACAAAATCCATTGGGGTGTAATCATCATTATTGAGCACCACCTTATACATCGAAGGCGGCATTAACTCTGATTCGACACGTTCTTCAACGTGTTCAATATTTCCTATCTTTGCCATTTTTTAATACTAGCCTCTCGTGTTGGCCTCTTCCAATTGATCCGTTCAAATTAATCAGTTGTTACCCCTTTGTTAATTTTAGCTTGACTTCCGCATTTACTCCTTACATTCTGTTGTGCAGACGGTGAACGAATACCCGTCTATACAGGTTTTACTATCTTACTGGTAAGTAGACAACAGAAGGAAGTGGAAGTATGGCAAGCGGAACTGTTAAATGGTTCAACAACGCCAAAGGATTCGGGTTTATTTGCCCTGATCAAGGTGGTGAGGACGTTTTTGCACACTATTCTACCATTGAAATGGAAGGCTATCGAACTCTAAAAGCAGGCCAACCCGTTCAATTTGAAGTAGAAGCCGGTCCAAAAGGGATGCACGCTTCAGCCATTTCACCAACAAAATAACGTTTGGTGAGGCCAATGATCTAAAAGGCAGGGACTTGTCCCTGCCTTTTTATTGCTGCGTGTTTCATCAATTCTCACCACTTAATGCTGCATCGCTCATCATCATTTCGCATGAATTTAATTCAAGTTCAATCGCCGCACATCATCCATTGCATCCCAGAAAAAAGTTTTTATCATCGGTCTCGACAGCAAATTTAGGGTATAAAAAAGGATCTGCAATGCAGACCCTTTTTTAAAATCAGTCTAATGACTTACAACTTTACATCAACTTAGATGGCCAGCACTGACGCGCACGCCATCTAAAAGTGATAACGAGCGGGATTAAGCAATCAACAGCTTGTTCAACGTCTCGCTTGGGCGCATGGCTTTTTCAGCCTTAGCCGCATCTAAACGGTAGTAACCACCTAAATCGACTGGTGCACCTTGTGCCGTCGCTAATTCAGCCACAATCACTTGCTCATTCGCCGCGAGCGCATGCGCTAACGGAATAAAGTGTGCTTGTAACTGCTCATCGCTGGTTTGCGCTGCTAAGGCTTGTGCCCAGTACATGGCTAAGTAGAAATGGCTACCACGGTTATCCAGCTCACCGACTCTTCTTGATGGCGATTTGTTGCCATCTAAGAATTGGCCAATGGCTTGATCTAAAGTATCGGCTAACACTTGGGCTTTTGGATTGCCCACGGTTTGGCTTAAATGCTCTAAAGACGCCGCCAGAGCCAAGAATTCACCGAGCGAATCCCAACGTAAGTGACCTTCTTTCTCAAGCTGTTGCACGTGCTTAGGCGCACTACCGCCCGCACCTGTTTCAAATAGACCGCCGCCGTTCATTAGCGGAACGATTGACAGCATTTTGGCACTGGTGCCTAGCTCAAGGATGGGGAACAAGTCAGTCAGGTAGTCACGTAGAACGTTACCCGTAACTGAAATGGTATCTTTGCCTTCTTTGATGCGAGCCAAAGACAAACGCGTCGCATCTTCTGGAGACATGATGCTGATGTCTAAGCCATCAGTATCATGCTCTGGCAGATACTGCTGCACTTTTGCAATGATTTGCGCATCGTGGGCACGTTTGCTATCTAACCAGAATACCGCTGGAGTATTGCTTAAACGGGCACGGCGCACGGCCAGTTTAACCCAATCACGGATTGGTGCGTCTTTAACTAGACACATTCTCCAGATATCGCCCGCTTCGACGTTATGGCTCATCAATACCTTACCGCTGGCATCAACAACGTTAACCACACCGTCAGCAGGAATTTCAAAGGTCTTATCGTGGCTGCCATACTCTTCGGCTTTTTGCGCCATCAAGCCCACGTTTGGCACGCTGCCCATGGTTTTAGGATCAAAAGCGCCGTGCTCTTTACAGAAAGCAATCGTTTCTTGGTAGATACCGGCATAGCAACGATCGGGGATCATGGCTTTAGTATCATGCAGTTGACCGTCTGGTCCCCACATTTGGCCAGATGAACGAATCGCAGCAGGCATAGACGCATCGATAATGATGTCGCTTGGCACGTGTAAGTTGGTGATACCTTTGTCAGAATCAACCATAGCCAATGCGGGACGCGCAGCGTAAACGGCGGCGATATCGGCTTCGACTTCGGCGCGGCTATCAGCAGGTAATGTCGCTATTTTGGCATAAACATCACCAAAACCGTTGTTAACATCTACGCCTAATTCAGCGAAAAGCGCCGCATGTTTGTCAAATACTGGCTTGAAGAATACCTTCACAGCGTGACCAAACATAATAGGATCAGACACTTTCATCATAGTGGCTTTCAGATGCAGCGATAACAGCACATCTTCAGCTTTGGCGTTTTCGATTTCACGCTCATAGAAGCTCACTAAGGCTTTTTTACTCAACACCGCAGCATCGATAATTTCGCCAGCCAGCAGCTTAAGACCCGATTTGAGCACCACTTCTTGACCATCTTTTTGGGTCAGCACGATATTCACGCTGCCCGCATCAGATAAAGTCACAGACTGCTCGCTACCGTAGAAATCACCGTCAGTCATGTGGGCAACGTGTGACTTGGAATCTTTGGCCCATTTCCCCATGGAATGCGGGTTTTTCTTGGCGAAGTTTTTCACCGATAATGGGGCACGGCGATCTGAGTTACCTTCACGCAGTACTGGGTTTACCGCACTGCCTTTAATCTTGTCGTAACGTGTTTTAATTGACTTTTCAGCGTCGGTTTTTGGCTCATCCGGATAATTAGGGATGTCGTAACCTTTTTGCTGCAGTTCAAGGATACAGGCTTTTAATTGTGGGATCGAAGCACTGATATTTGGTAACTTGATGATGTTCGCTTCTGGCTGATTCGCTAACTCGCCAAGCTCTGTCAGATGGTCGCCAATCTTTTGTGCTTCGGTCAGTTGCTCAGGGAAACTGGCAATAATACGGCCCGATAACGAGATATCACGGGTTTCAACCGCAACGCCCGCGGCGTCGGTAAACGTTCTGATAATAGGTAAGAGTGAGAGGGTGGCCAGTGCTGGCGCTTCGTCTGTTTCAGTGTAAATAATTGTTGATGAGTTATCTTTCATGTTACATCCTACATTATTGTAAAATTTAATATTTTTTATAATAATTTTATAGCATGGCGAACAAATCTGAGCACAGGGAAAATATCAATCAAGGCAATCGACCACGCCCTTATCTTTCAAATTCTCAATGCCCTTCTGTCTTTGCGCGCAAGCTAAAATTTGTTACAACGACTCATTAAAACCTAATAAACATTTAGGCACAGATCACATTTTCTGGCCGACATCATAGAGCATTCGCAATAATATTCAAATTCCACTAACGGCGAATGCCAAGTACACTATGACCACATTAACGACTCAATCAAGTCAGGTAAGCGTGTCTCAACCTCCTGTTAGCAAAAGTATGAACAAAAACAAGTTTCAACCTAAAGGTGCCAATGCCAGCGCAAGTTCCCCAGCCAAGAGCCCGATTAAACCCGCTAAGCCCGCCAGCAGAGGCCCTGCCAACCGCGCTACCGCCGTAGATAGCAAAGTAGTGGCGCCAGCACGAAATGCCAATGGCAGTTTAAAGAAAGAACCCTTTAAAAATCCTAATCGACGCGCAATTGCGGCGGCAAAACCGGTGCAGAGTCAAACGCTCGCACCAATTATCGTGCTGTTTAATAAGCCTTTTGATGTACTTTGCCAGTTTACCGATGAACAAGGTCGCAAGACCCTAAAAGACTATATCCCCATTGCTGACGTGTATGCCGCAGGCCGCTTAGACAGAGACAGTGAGGGCTTGTTGTTGCTGACTAATGACGGTCAATTACAGGCAAGGCTGACAGAGCCAAAAAAGAAAACCTTTAAAACCTATTGGGTACAAGTAGAAGGCGTTCCGACGGAAGATGTACTGACAAAACTGCGCCAAGGTGTTGAATTAAATGATGGTATGACGCTGCCTGCTAAAGTCAAAATCATGGATTCACCCGACATTTGGCCACGTAATCCACCGGTGAGAGAGCGCAAAAATATCCCAACAACTTGGCTAGAAATCCAAATTCATGAAGGCCGCAACCGCCAAGTCAGACGCATGACAGCGCATATCGGTTTTCCGACCTTAAGATTAATCCGTTATAAAATAGGCCAATGGAGTCTAGATAATTTGCCATCGGGTGAGCACAAATGTATCCGTCTCGGTGATGAAGTCTAAATTTCAGCCTACTTTCTTCATTCAAATCCACTCAAAGGAGGCTCCATGAGTCAAAGATATAAACCCAATGTGACCGTCGCTTGTATTGTTCATGCAACTTCACAGGACAAATATCTGATGGTAGAAGAGTGGATTGAAGGCGAGCAACGCTTTAATCAACCAGCGGGTCACTTAGAAGCGAATGAAAGCTTGATCCAAGCCTGTGAGCGCGAAGTGTTTGAAGAAACGGGATTATCACTCAAAGCCCAAGGACTCGTCGGCATTTATCAACTCAGCGCCAGTGAAGACTTAGCCTTTGTGCGCTTTACTTTTTTCGTGCAGTTAGATGATATGCCCTCACCTGCGCCGCAGGATAAAGCGATCCATAGTGCGCATTGGTTAAGTCTTGCGCAGATAGAAGCCATGCCATCTTTACTGCGCAGCCCCTTAGTACTCGATTGCTTAAAAGACTATCTCAATCAGGCACAAAATGGCCAAACTTATCCCCTTAGCTTACTCAATAGTGACCGCCTCACGATAGCCCAAGCGAGCAAGGCGTGATAGAATACCGCCCCGCATAAACGGCTGGTTAAGCTTAATGCGTGTGCTACTGCAGAGGCCTTGTACAGCAAATAAATAGTTGGCCGTAAATGCGAGGTTTACTGACAGTTTGCGGACTCATTTTATTTGATAGCGCTGGAAAAGTTTGATTTAGCAATCAGCAGCACAGCACCTAGATGTAAAGTTAGCTTGGATTTAAAGTGAGCTTGGATTTTTAGTTAGCCCATATTTTTAGTTAGGTTAGGTATTTTTGTTACGCGCTCAATGTCGCGGCTTAAATTCATCCACCTAGCCAACACACATACTCAATGGTTTTTAGGATTTATGACATCAATCGAACCCACTCATACAGGAAAAAAAGTCATTGTCGGCATGTCCGGCGGTGTAGATTCATCTGTTTCAGCCTATTTGCTTATGCAGCAAGGCTATCAGGTTGAAGGCCTTTTCATGAAGAACTGGGAAGAAGATGACAATAACGAGTACTGCGCGGCCGCAGAAGATTTAAAAGACGCCCAAGCCGTGTGCGACAAGCTTGGGATCAAGCTACATACAGTCAACTTTGCTGCCGAATATTGGGACAATGTATTTGAGTATTTCCTCGCCGAATACAAAGCCGGCCGCACGCCAAATCCCGATATCATGTGCAACAAAGAAATCAAATTTAAGGCATTTTTAGAATTTGCCGACGAAATCCTCGACGCCGATTACATCGCAATGGGCCACTATGTTCGCCGTCGCGATAACAGCGACGGCAGTACGCAAATGCTCCGTGGCGTTGATGGCAATAAAGATCAAAGTTATTTCCTCTACACCCTTAGCCATGAGCAAGTTGCCCGAAGCCTGTTCCCTGTCGGTGAGCTCGAAAAATATCAAGTTCGTGAAATTGCGAAAGAAATGGGCTTAATCACCCATGACAAAAAAGACAGTACTGGCATCTGCTTTATCGGTGAGCGCAAGTTCACTGAATTTCTAGGGACTTATTTACCGGCGCAGCCTGGCAATATTGAAACCCCAGAAGGTGAAGTCATAGGCACGCACCAAGGACTCATGTACCACACCTTAGGCCAACGTAAAGGCTTAGGCATTGGCGGCATGAAAAACAGCAATGACGATCCTTGGTATGTGGTCGATAAAGATCTTGAGCGTAACGTATTGATCGTGGGTCAAGGCGGACACCATCCCCGTTTGATGTCGACCGGCATGACAGTTAACCAACTGCATTGGGTGGATAGAACTGGGCCTGTCGATGGTTGTCATATCGCAGTGAAAACCCGTTATCGCCAACAAGATGTGCCTTGTACATTAACCTACACAGATGAACACACCTTGCGCGTGGTCTTCGATGAACCTGTTGCGGCGGTGACGCCTGGACAGTCTGCGGTATTTTATGATGGTGAGGTCTGCCTAGGTGGCGGCATCATAGATCAATTAATCCGAGGGTAACGCGTGAACGAGCAACTCATTAACCGGACTATGGCGTTTGCAGGCATACTGCAAGCCATTGCCCAAGTTCAACATTTAGCGCGCCATGGCGAATTGGATAATGCCGAGCTCGCAGCGAGCTTAAACACCATTCTCGTCACCAATCCTGACAATACGGCCGATGTCTACCAAGATAAAATCGTATTGCAAAAAGGCTATGAGCTGATCCTGAACCAGCTCGGTGACAGCAGTCAAAAAGATGTTGAAATCACCCGCTATTTAGTGGGCGTGCTTGCCCTAGAGCGTAAACTCGTGCGCTCTAACAGTGGCTTAGGCATGTTGGCTGAACGTATTAATCAAGTGAATCGCCAACTACATCATTTTGCCATCACAGATGAGCAAGTTGTTGCCAATCTTGCCAGCATTTACAGTGACATCATCAGTAATTTAGGGCCAAAAATCCAAATATCGGGTAATCCTGTGTGTTTGCAGCGCCCTATTGTACAACATAAAATTCGTGCTCTGCTGCTTGCCGCTATACGCAGCGCAGTACTGTGGCGTCAGTTGGGCGGTAAACGTCGACACTTAGTCTTCGCCCGCAAAGCCATAGTCGATACAGCCAAGAAAAGTCTTACCCTATAATAAAATTAGCGTTCATCAAGGAGCTACACATGGATCTTTCCGCACTAACTGCTATCTCTCCGGTAGACGGTCGTTATGGTAGTAAAACCGCGTCATTGAGAGGGATTTTCAGCGAGTTCGGTCTTACCAAGTACCGTGTTCAGGTTGAAATCAATTGGCTAAAACTGTTAGCAGACTGCTCAGACATTAGCGAAGTGCCAACATTGAGCGCGTCAGCTATCGCTGTGCTCGATGGCATTAAAGACAATTTCAACGAACAAGATGCGCTGCGTGTTAAGGCTATCGAAAGCACCACTAACCACGATGTGAAAGCGGTTGAATATTTCATCAAAGAAAAAATCGCCGACAATGCCGAGTTAGCCGCTGTAGGTGAGTTTGTTCACTTTGCCTGTACCTCTGAAGATATCAATAACTTAAGCCACGGTTTAATGTTGACTGAAGCCCGTGAACAAGTATTACTGCCCTACTGCAACGAGTTACTGACTGCGATTAAAAAGCTGGCGATTGAATATCGCTCTGTGCCGTTAATGTCACGCACCCATGGCCAACCGGCTTCACCTTCAACGCTCGGTAAAGAAATGGCGAACGTCGCAGTGCGCCTTGAGCGTCAAATCAAACAAATCGCCAATGTTGAAATCATGGGCAAACTGAACGGTGCCGTAGGTAACTACAATGCTCACCTGTCAGCCTATCCTGAAGTTAATTGGCATGAACTGTCTGAGCGTTTTGTGACTAGCCTTGGCCTTCACTGGAACGCTTACACGACGCAAATCGAGCCACACGATTATATTGCCGAACTGTTTGATGCGGTTGCCCGTTTCAACACTGTGCTGATTGACTTTGACCGTGATATTTGGGGTTACATTGCCCTAGGTCACTTCAAACAACGCACTATCGCCGGTGAAATCGGTTCATCGACTATGCCGCATAAAGTTAACCCAATTGATTTTGAAAACTCTGAGGGTAACTTAGGTATCGCTAACGCGCTGATGCAACATTTAGCGTCTAAGCTGCCGTTATCAAGATGGCAACGTGACTTAACTGACTCGACTGTACTGCGTAACTTAGGTGTGGGTATTGCCCATGCGTTGATCGCGTATCAAGCGACCTTAAAAGGCATCAGCAAGTTAGAAGTTAACGAAGCGCATCTGCGTGATGAGTTAGATCACAACTGGGAAGTGTTAGCAGAACCCGTACAAACGGTAATGCGTCGTTATGGTATTGAAAAGCCATACGAAAAATTAAAAGAACTGACGCGCGGTAAACGTATCGACGCGCAGCAACTGTCAGTGTTTATTGACGGACTTGAATTACCAGACTCAGTGAAAGCTGAACTGAAGAAAATGACGCCAGCCAATTACATTGGTCGCGCCGAAACGTTTGTCGACGAACTGAAGTAAGTTATTAATTAAAATTGGCGATTAACTAATATTAAGCTATTGACTGAAATTAGTTATTAACTGTAGTTGGCGACGGACAATACTCTTTCTTAAACAGAAATAAGGATTAAGGCGACCCACATCACCGCGATGTGGTCGCCTTTTTTAACACTATGTATACACTCAATCTCGATATCGCCCAGTTTCTTAGTGAATACTGGCAAAAGAAACCACTGTTGATCAAAAAAGCATTTCCGCAATTTGAAGATCCTATCAGCGCCGATGAATTAGCAGGCCTTGCCTGTGAAGAAGAAATCTCTTCACGCATCGTCGTCACCAAAGACAATGATTGGGAAGTGGTGCAAGGTCCGTTTGAAGATTACGACAGCTATGGCGAAACCCATTGGCAATTATTAGTGCAAGCCGTCAACCATTGGTACCCAGATTCGCAACCATTAGTTGAAGCGCTGCGTTTTTTACCTGACTGGCGCTTCGATGACTTGATGGCATCATTTGCAACCCCAAGTGGCGGTGTCGGCCCGCACGTCGATAACTACGATGTGTTTATCATTCAAGGCGAAGGTGAGCGTCGCTGGACTGTGGGTGACAATACCCCGCAACAACGCCGTGGTGGCAATCCCAACTCGCCGCTGGTTGAAGACTTTACGCCCATTATCGATGTAGTGTTAGAAAAAGGCGACATGCTTTATATTCCACCCGGTTACCCGCATTGCGGCGAAACCCTAACTGTGGCAATGAGTTACTCGATTGGTTTCCGCGCTCCTAGCCAGCAAGAATTAGTCAGTGAAGTCGCCGATTATTTGCTCGACAATAACTTAGGTCAGCAGCGTTTCACCTCGCAAACTGAACCGAGTTCAGCCGGTATCGTCAGCCAAGACCATCAAGTGGGCATAATGTCACTCTTGAGCCAGCTGAGCCAAGATCCCAATAGCTACCAAATCGTGTTGGGCAAGTTGCTTAGTCAAAACCGTTTCGAGCTTGATTTGTGTGAAGGCGAAGAAGCTTACAGCATGGAAGATTTGCAAGATGCCTTCGCCCAAGGTGCTGGAGTGAGCCGTATCGGTGGTTTGAAAGTATTGCGCCTTGAAAATGACGCCACGCCGCGATTATTCATCAATGGTGATGTACACGAACTGCCCCAAACACCGGCAGACGTAATCGCACAGTTGAGCGATAACGTCAGCTTAAACGCCGATGAAGCGACTGAAATATGTCAGCATGAAGAAGTCCAAGCCTTACTGTTGAAACTCATCAATCAAGGTTTCTACTACTTGAGCGACAGCGAAGAATAAGCCCTATCGACTTTGTTCGATGACCTTGTTCTTAACATAGGAAATCAACATAAAAGTCAGTATAAAAAAGGCACTCAACTGAGTGCCTTATTGTTATTTCAATTATCAGTATCAATCAACACAAGTGACTGTATTAACTCAATACTATCTAAATACAATCCTCAACTCATTTGAGTTTAAGCATTCCACAGTTTATCGTCGTTGTGCATACGATATAAACTCTCGGCACGCGATACTAATAGTTGAGCAAATTTAGCCTGAGTGGCATCACGGGTTGCACCCGAACGCACTAAGTTTTCCGCCTGCATTTGCCACATCATAGAGAAATGACGCACGGCATCACGGGCCGTAGCCGCCACTTTCACATCGACAAAATCCGACGGTAAATCACCTGACATCACCCAATAGGTTTTGTTGCTTGGACGCTTTGATTCCATCTTCCAAATCGCCATATAAGGCGCAAGATAACGGCTTTCATCGGCTAGGACTTTGCTTGGGATCACGCCTTTTTCAGCGAGAAAACGATTGGCTTTTTGAAATTGAGTTCTGACCCACTCTTGACGCAGCTTTTCTATTTCTTCAGCTGATAAATTTTGTTGAGTTTGGTCGACAGCTTGTTCAGTCATACTTCCGTCCTATCTTATTGTTATAACGCGAGCCTAATTCTTGGGATCAGTGCGCGATTCATTCTATTCGTTACGTTAAATTCAGTACAATCCATTCTTAATCGCAAAGCTTACGTTTACGTAAAGTGGAAAGCTAAATTGCCACAAATAATGTATTTATTCGGTCATTATGCATGGTTGAGAGTATCGCTAAATGCTATGGTTCTGCAATAAATATAACAAGCAGTCGATAGAGGCTCACCTCGTCGGCTTTTTCATTGTGTATAGCGGAGAAATTCACGTGGCTGTATTTAATCATGTATCCTTTGACGAACATGAACAGGTTGTATTCTGTCATGATAAAGAAAGTGGCTTAAAGGCCATTGTCGCCATCCATAACACCAACCTTGGTCCTGCCGTGGGTGGATGTAGGATGTGGAACTACCAATCGGATGATGAAGCCCTGACTGACGTATTACGCCTCTCTCGTGGCATGACCTATAAAAATGCCCTAGCAGGTTTAACCATGGGCGGTGGTAAATCAGTGATCATTGCCGATCCGAAAAGACAAGATCGCGAAGCCCTATTCCGCGCCTTTGGCCGTTTGATTAACAGCCTAGGTGGCCGATACTATTCAGCGGAAGATGTTGGCACTACTACGGCTGATATTATGATCGCCCATGAAGAAACCCCTTATATGGCGGGTCTTGAAGGCAAAAGTGGCGATCCATCACCGTTCACAGCCCTTGGCACTTATTTAGGCATCAAAGCTGCGGTTAAACATAGACTTGGTTTAGACAGCCTAAGAGGCCTTAAAATCGCCGTTCAAGGCGTCGGTCACGTTGGCTATTACCTGTGCAAACACTTGCATAACGAAGGCGCTGAACTGATTGTTACCGACATTCATCAAGCCTCGTTAGATAAAGTCGCTACCGACTTTGGTGCCATTGTTGTCGCGCCTCAAGAAATCTACGCGCAAGATGTGGATGTGTATGCCCCTTGTGCCCTTGGCGCAACCTTAAACGATGCGACCTTACCGCAACTGAAAGCCAAAATTGTTGCTGGCTGTGCCAACAACCAATTAGCCGAAGTACGCCACGGTGAACAACTGAAAGAAATGGGCATACTGTACGCGCCAGACTATGTGATCAACGCAGGCGGCATTATCAACGTGTCGTTCGAAAAAGATTACGACGCAGCAAAATCGACTGCTAAAGTAGAAGAAATTTACAACACGCTACTGAAAATATTCAGCCAAGCCGATGCGCAGAACCGTACAACCGGCGCCGTGGCTGATGAAATGGCGAAAGCCATTATCGAAGCCGCTAAGCAGTAATTTTTCTACGCGTTTATTATTTTTTATGCCCGTCAAATATTGAAAAAAGCGACCTCTGGTCGCTTTTTTGTTATCTAAAATTTAATCTATCACTAAGCTCATGGTTTAGCCGCGCTTTTAATTTCGACACAGAATATTCATTTAATCACGCTGGAAAACGTCATATTTGTCTGCTTGAATTAGTCTATCAGGTCCCAGCACAGGATAGCGCTATGATCCGTTTCAAATATGATCTCAACCAAGATGTCGTAGAACTGCAAGCCAGCAATTGGAGTGGTTTAGAGCGGGTCTTCGTTAATGGACAGATGGTGTCGCACAAGCTTAACTTTAAGCCTCAAAGCGAGCATACCATTCAGCTTAAAGACGGCGCACCTTGCAAGTTTGAACTGCTTATCGATCCTCAAACCGATGAACTCATGTGCCGAATTTATAAGCAACATAGACTCGTCGCTAGCCTAAAACAAGGCAAAGAAAATTTATTAGCCAGCCGTCGTTATTTACAGCACTTAGTGATAACCGTAAGTCTGCTTTGCGTCTTTGCACTTTACTTAAATTAATCAAACCAGTTTAATCCCGCAGAGTGAGGCATAGTGGATGGGATTAAACTGGGAACATGATTTAGATAACCACATACAGATAGAAGTAAAAACGGCTAAACCACAGTTTTCCTCCATACCCATTAGATTCAAAATTTCAAGCCAAACGGTTGATTTTATTTAATAGTAAAATGAATGTCTGTTGTTCATCTTCACTTAAATTTGACAGAAATTTTTCATTGACCCGCTCAGCTTCGCAGATAAGATCTTGCTCTAATGCTTTGGCTTCATCGGTCAAAAAGATTTGGAAAGCACGCCGATTATCGACTTCTTGATGACGAGTAATAAGACCTTGCACCTGCAACTGATCGAGTAAGCGCGTCATAGTGTAATTTGCCACATCGCAACGCTTAGACAATTCAGTTTGGCTTATGCCCTCTTCTTGCCACAAAGCAAACAGCACAGGCCACAGTTTTATATCGAGTTGATATCGCTTAAGATGCAGATCAAGCTCATTTTGCAGCTCGATATTTAAGTGGGATACAAGATAGCCTAAGCTTTCATGACGATTCAAACAGCACCTCCTACAGCAAAGGTTTAACGCGTTTTCACTTACTCTGCACGCCATCATAGGAACCCAGAGTTAGTTTTAATACTACCACTTAACCCATAATAAACTAGCTTCGACCACAGCAAATTATGCGATTAACCTACGAGCTCATTCCTCATCTAGATCAGATAAATTGAATTCATTCACAAAATTATAGTAACAGGCCCGACCTAATTTGCCCCATAAACCGCGCTCAAGCGGCAAATAAACACTGTCATCGGTGAGCTTCATCTGTTTTATATCGACTTTATGATGCTGTGTTTCAATACTGGTTCTTACATTGAGCAGCGAATGGGGTTGCGCTCGCTCGAAATCGACAATCAGTAAGGGAGCATCTTCAACCCGCACTCGCACCTTCTCCACTGGGGTCATTAAGAAATACTCATCATCGATGCAATGTAAAATACTGGCGAACAACTTAGCAAACTTTGCTGGCAGCGATGTGCCTAGATAGGTCCAATCACCCAAGGCGTTAATGTCAAACAATGGGACTTCACTGCACAATGGCACAACCGAGGTTAGCCTACTATCAGCGGCGAATTGTTTGAGCGTGTGTTGAATACTGTCAGTCATCTTTTCCATCTAGGCCTCCATCATCCATAAAAAAACCAGCCTTGCGGCTGGCTTTAGTGTGACATTCAACACTGGGATATACCAGTGAGGATAATTACGATCTGACTAGCGCAATCAAAATGGCATAAACACTATTAAATATTTGCTAACTCGAGTAAGGCCTCCAGTGGATGCTTTGGCTTGTATCCGGCAAAACGTTTTACCTGACTACGGCACGAATAGCCAGACACTAACACTTGCGGCTGCTCAATTTTCGCTAGCGTTTGCTGCCAAGACATATCAAACAAGGCCTTAGAGCGCTCGAGGTTTTCTGCCTCATGACCATAGGTTCCCGCCATACCACAACAACCTAAATTGACTGCGGTTAACTTAGCGCCAAAATGGGCAAAGATTTTAGTCCACTCATTGGCGGTATTTGGCTTGGCCGTCGATTCGGTACAATGACTAAACCAAGTATATTGCTTACCTTGCGCAGCTTTTGCAGGTAAATCTTTGATGACATTCAGTAGCCATTCGTTGGCTAACTTGACCTCAAAATTACCGCGATTAGCCCCTAAGACTTCACGGTATTCATCGCGATAACACAAGACTAAGGCAGGATCGATACCGACCATGGGCATGCCCAGTTTATGGACTTGGTTCAGAAAGTCCGCACTCGACTGCGCCGTTTTAGCAAACTTATTTAAAAATCCCTTGATATGTGTTGGCTTACCATTGGGTTTGTAGGGCAATAACACCGGCTTTAAGCCGAGTTTTTCAATCAATTGGATAAAGCGCAGCACAAGACCTGAATCATAGAAACTGTTAAAGGGATCTTGTACCACCAACACAAACTGCGAGCGCTTCTCTTCTGGAATCGCTTGCAACGCAGCTAAGTCGTAACCGCGACTTGCATGACCATCGAGTCTTTGCTTCAAAGTCGGCACAGATAACGCAGGCGCATCCACATAACCAATCGCCTGTTTAATCACCCATTGGCTCAATGGATTTTGTGCAACAAAGTTAGTGAGACGCGGTGCCGCAGCCATCAGTGGTAAGCTATCTTCAATCCCTGCAACGAGATAGTCTTTCGCGGGTCTTAAATAGCGTTGATAGTAAATATTGAAGAACTGCGCCCTAAACTTAGGCACATCCACTTTGACCGGACATTGTCCAGAGCAGGCTTTACAGGCCAAACAGCCCTTGAGCGATTCCATCACCTCGTGGGAGTAATCATAATCACGTTTGGCATTGATGGTATTTTGTATGCGCTGCAATATACCAAAAGGTTTCGCTTTTGCGAGGGCATTAACATCAACCCCTTCAGCCTCAAGCAGTCTTAGCCACTCTCTCATGAGCCCTGCACGCCCCTTAGGTGACTGCACTCTGTCACCCGTCACCTTAAACGATGGGCACATAGGCGAATAGCTACTGTAATTAAAACACAGGCCATTACCGTTACAATTCATCACATCGGGGAACGCATCACGCACATCAACGGGGATTTGTCGATCAAACTTACCGCGCTTAGCACTGTCGACATCGTAATAGAGGGCACCTGTATCTTTAGGCGCCACCAGCTTGCCGGGATTGAGTCGGTTATCGGGGTCAAACAAACCTTTAATATCTTGCAACACTCCGAAAAGTTCATCACCAAAGACAGCTGGACCGTATTCACCGCGCACGCCTTTACCGTGTTCACCCCACATTAGGCCGCCGTATTTAAGCGTCAGTGCCGCGACTTGATCAGAAATGACTCGTAGTAATTTTTCATCTTCAACATCGCACATATCGAGCGCGGGTCGCACATGCAACACGCCCGCATCCACATGGCCGAACATACCGTATTGCAGATTATGCCCGTCGAGTAACGCGCGAAACTCCATAATGTAATCGGCGAGTTTTTCGGGCGGTACCGCAGTATCTTCAGCAAAGGCGATGGGCTTACGGCGACCTTTAGTGGCGCCGAGTAAGCCAACGGCTTTTTTACGCATGCCGTAAATTTTTTCGATACTCGGCTTATCTTGCGTCACTTGGTAACCCAATACACCGCACTCGCCTTTGCTGATCTGCTCAGTTAACACAGCTTCCAAACTCGCGAGCTTTTGCTCAACTTCGACCGTGTCACCTGCAAATTCGACCATATTGAGGCCATCAATAACTTTACCTGGCACTTCTTGGATAAGATCAGCCACTGAATGCCAGACAATATCTTCACGGGCTAAGTTAAGCACTTTTGAATCGACGGTTTCGACCACAGTCGCCCGCGCGGCAACTAAGGATGGCGCATGACGCAATGCCGATTGGAACGAATCGTACTTAATGTTTACCATAGCGCGCTCAGTCGGCAGCGGGGTGAGATTAAGTTTGGCTTCGGTTATCACCGCAAGCGTGCCCTCTGAGCCCGTCAGAATTCGTGATAAATCGAATTGCGTCAGGTTGTCGTTCCACACGTGTTTTAAGTCATAGCCAGTGAGGAAACGATTGAGCTTAGGAAATTGGTTTTCTATCTGAGTTCGCTTTTCGCGGCATACCGCCGCCACAGCAGAAATCAGTTTCTGCCCCAGCGGATTATCACTGACATTATCGGGGTTACACAGTAGTCCCGCATCTAGGGGATGCGTATCCAGCACACTGCCATCGATCAACACGCTGCGCAGCGCCAGCACGTGATCTGACGTCTTACCATAGACCAGTGAGCCCGCACCCGAGGCATCGGTATTGATCATGCCACCAATAGTGGCGCGGTTTGAAGTGGATAAATCGGGACTAAAAAAGAATCCATGGGGACGCAATGCATCGTTAAGCGCATCTTTAATCACGCCAGCTTCGACTCGAACCCAACCTTGCTCAGCATTCACTTCGAGCACACGGTTCATGTAACGCGACACATCCAAAATCAAACCATGGGTCAGAGATTGTCCGTTGGTGCCCGTACCACCGCCCCGCGCACTGAAGGTCACGCTGCGAAATGCGTCAGTAGCAGCCAGCGTCAATGCAATTTGAATATCCTGCTGATTTTTAGGATAAAGCACGGCTTGAGGCAAAAATTGATATACAGAGTTGTCGGTGGCTTGCACTAAACGTGCGCTGTAACGTTTGTCTATATCACCGGAATACTCACTTTGCTCCAGTGCATCAAGGTATGCCAAATACACTGGCTCTAATGTTTGTTGATGTGATAGCAGGGGTAGCATAGATGGCTTCTGTCAATTATCGTTATGGCGCCATTATAAACAAAAAAAAGCCGCTAAAAAGCGGCTTTTTTAACAAGTTTATAAAATTACTATCTAGATCAACCGTGCGCTTCGGCTAAATACAACCAAGTATCAATCACAGTATCAGGGTTTAATGACACTGTATCTATGCCTTGTTCTACCAACCAAGCTGCAAAATCAGCGTGATCTGAAGGACCTTGACCACAAATACCTATGTAAGCGCCCTTCGCTTTAGCCGCTTTAATGGCTAATGAAAGTAGCATTTTAACGGCTTCATCACGCTCATCGAATAAATGGCTAATGATACCTGAGTCACGGTCAAGCCCGAGTGTCAGCTGAGTTAAATCGTTTGAGCCGATAGAGAAGCCATCGAAATGCTCAAGGAATTGGTCTGCTAACAGGGCGTTTGAAGGCACTTCACACATCATGATGACACGTAAACCGTCTTTACCACGCTCTAAACCTTGCTCTTTGAGCAAGCCGACCACTTGCTCAGCTTCTTTCACTGTGCGAACGAATGGGATCATGACCTCAACGTTTTTCAGACCCATGTCATTACGAACGCGTTTAATCGCTTCACACTCAAGGGCAAAACAGTCACGGAAGGATTCAGAGATATAACGGCTCGCACCGCGGAAGCCCAGCATTGGGTTCTCTTCTTCTGGCTCGTATCTGTCACCACCAACCAAGTTTGCGTATTCGTTAGACTTAAAGTCTGACATACGTACGATCACTTTCTTCGGATAGAAAGCTGAACCAATAGTCGCAATACCTTCAACCAGACGAGCAATGTAGAACTCAACAGGTGATTCGTAACCAGCGATCATTTCGTTGATTTCAGTTTGCAGCGCTGCATCCTGTTGATTGAATTCGAGCAGTGCTTTCGGATGAATACCAATCATACGGTTGATGATGAATTCTAAACGCGCTAGACCCACACCTTCGTTTGGCAAACGGGCAAAATCAAATGCACGATCAGGGTTACCCACGTTCATCATGATTTTCATTGGCAATGCAGGCAGAGAGTCAACACGGTTTGAAATCACTTCAAACTCTTGTTTACCTTCGTAGATAAAGCCAGTGTCACCTTCGGCGCAAGAAACAGTCACGATTTGACCATTCTTGATACGGTCAGTCACGTCACCACAACCCACCACCGCTGGCACACCTAATTCGCGGGCGATAATTGCCGCATGACAGGTACGACCGCCACGGTTTGTGACGATAGCACTTGCGCGCTTCATGATAGGTTCCCAATCAGGATCTGTCATGTCTGTCACTAACACATCACCAGGTTGGATTTGATCCATATCGGCGATTGACGTTAATACTTTGGCTACGCCAGTACCCACTTTATGGCCAATAGCGCGACCTTCACAGATCACAGCGCCACGGCTCTTTAAGTGATAACGTTCAATCAATTGCACATCTTCACGGCTACGAACCGTTTCTGGACGCGCTTGAACGATATACAATTTGCCATCGTTGCCGTCTTTTGCCCATTCGATGTCCATTGGACGACCGTAATGTTTTTCGATCACCATGGCTTGTTTGGCTAATTCTTCAACTTCAGCGTCATTGATAGAGAATTGACGACGTTTGTCAGCAGTCACGTCTTCAATTTTGACTTGTTTGCCGTGAGCAGCATCATCTGAATACACCATTTGGATGAGCTTGCTACCGATATTACGGCGCACAACAGCCTTGTGACCTAAGGCTAAAATAGGTTTATGAACATAAAATTCATCTGGGTTTACCGCGCCTTGAACAACCATTTCACCCAGACCAAAAGATGAAGTGATAAACACCACATCGTTATTGCCAGATTCAGTGTCCATAGTGAACATCACACCTGAAGCCGCTTTATCTGAACGAACCATGCGTTGTACGCCAGCAGACAAGGCAACACCGTGGTGCTCATAACCTTGATGCACACGATAGGAAATAGCGCGATCGTTAAAGAGTGAAGCGTACACATGCTTGATCGCTGTCAGTACGGATTCAAATCCTTTTACGTTTAAGAAAGTTTCTTGCTGCCCCGCAAAAGAGGCATCTGGCATATCTTCAGCTGTTGCAGAAGAACGTACCGCGAATGACGCTTCGCTAGTTTCAGCGGCAAGTTTATCGTAAGCTTCACGAATCGCTTGCTCTAATGCTGGTTGAAATGGAGTGTCGATAACCCACTGTCTGATCTGTGCACCTACTTTAGCCAGCGCATTGACATCATCTACATCCAGTGTGGCTAGAATGTCATAAATCTTCTGGTTAACTCCGCTTTGTTCAAGGAACTCGTTGAACGCATGGGAAGTTGTCGCAAATCCGCCAGGTACTTGAACACCGGCATTGGCCAGATTGCTGATCATCTCGCCTAGAGAAGCATTTTTACCGCCAACCAAGTTGACGTCACCCATGCCTAATTCTTGATACCAGAGTACGTATTGCTGCACAGTTCTATCTCCGCAAGTTTATTTCAGTGGCCCCTTCACACGAGGGCAGCGGCATTTTACACTCCTGTCGAACACGCGTAAATCTATAATTTTATTTGTAATTTTATTACTACAAGAGGTCAGTATGGCACCAAAAGTATTCTATATCTCCGACGGGACAGCGATCACAGCTGAAGTTTTTGGTCATGCGGTTCTCTCGCAATTTCCATTAGAATTTGAGTCACTTACGATTCCATTTGTCGAAACATTGACGAAAGCGGAGCAAGTTAAGCGACAAATTAATGATTGTTTTATTACAACAGGTGAGCGGCCGTTAGTATTCCATTCCATCGTAAAAGCCGAGATCCGCGACATCATCTACTCGAGTGAAGGGGTTGATTATGATTTTTTGAATACTTTTGTGGCCCCACTCGAACAACATTTAGGTGTTTCTGCCTCTCCAGTTGTACATAGAACCCATGGAAAAGCGAATCACGGCTATGAAGCGCGTATTGATGCCATTAATTTCGCCATGGATAACGATGATGGCCAGACCATGAAACATATGGATCAAGCCGATCTGGTTTTACTTGGGGTCTCTCGCTGTGGCAAAACACCATCGAGCCTGTATTTATCAATGCAGTTCGGCATAAAAGCGGCAAACTACCCTTTCACCGAAGATGATATGGATAACCTTAAATTACCTGAAGCACTGAAACGCAATAAGAAAAAACTGTTTGGTTTAACGATTGATCCCGTGCGTTTACATGAAATCCGTCAGAGTCGAATGGAGAATAGCCGCTATTCATCGCTCAAACAGTGCCGCTTAGAAGTCAAAGAAGTGGAAATGCTGTTTAAACGCGAACGCATTCCTTACATAGACACCACTAATCATTCCGTGGAAGAAATTGCTACTAAAATATTAGATGTCACGGGCCTAGAACGGCATATGTTCTAAGCCTAATAAGCCAAAATCAGCAAAAGAAACCGAGTGAATTTAGTCTAAAAGAAACTAACTTAAATCAAATTCATTGCACAGTTGCCGACAATTAACGCAATTGGCACTGTGCAACTCGGTTCGATTCGTTATAATCCGAGGCAATCTGGCGAAAAGCGCCGCACGCAAGCTCGGTATTTTGAATGACCATAAAAACAGACGAACTACGCACTTCCTTATTAGCAAAAGTCATCTCACCTGCGCAACTGGCATCTGAGTTCCCATTAACTCAAGATGCAGCCGATTATCTGGTTCAGCAACGTCGTGAAGTCGAAGCCATCATTATGGGTGAAGACCAACGTCTATTGGTGATCATAGGCCCATGTTCAATCCACGATACTAAAGCGGCATTAGATTATGCTCAACGCTTAGCCGCGTTACACCAAGAATTGAAAGATGACTTGTGTATCTTAATGCGCGTCTATTTTGAAAAACCCCGCACAATTGTCGGTTGGAAAGGATTAATTTCAGATCCCGATCTCGATGGCAGTTTCGAACCAAACAAAGGTTTACGCATTGCCCGCGAATTGCTGCAACAAATCACTGAATTAAAATTGCCTATCGCCACCGAATTTTTAGATATGGTGAACGGTCAGTACATAGCGGATCTCATTACTTGGGGCGCTATTGGTGCGCGTACTACGGAAAGCCAAGTCCACCGTGAAATGGCTTCGGCACTGTCTTGCCCCGTTGGTTTTAAAAATGGTACTGATGGGAACATCAATATTGCCGTTGATGCAGTGCGTGCCGCACAAGTGCCACATGTTTTCTATTCACCGGATAAAGATGGCGCTATGGCGGTCTATCGCACCCACGGCAACCCGTTTGGCCATATCATCCTACGTGGTGGCAAAAAACCTAATTATCACGCACAAGATATCGAAGAAGCGCGTCAACATCTCGCATCTGTTGGGGTAACTCAACGTATGGTTATCGATTTCAGCCACGGAAACAGTGAGAAGAACCATCTCAAACAGCTGATGGTCGCCGATGAAATTATGACTCAAATGCGTGCTGGCAGCACTGCCATCGCAGGTATTATGGCAGAAAGCTTCTTACAAGAAGGTAATCAAAAAGTCGTTGAAGGCCAGCCACTCTGTTATGGCCAAAGTATCACAGACGCCTGCTTACATTGGGACGACTCTGAAATCCTGCTACGTAAGCTCGCAGCGGCTTCCCGCGAAAGAAAAGCACTATTAACCAAATAAATCTGAAGTAAAATAAATCGTCCAATAAAAAACCGATCTCATTTCGGTTTTTTTATTGGAAGCATGACATTATCCTCAGTCATATGCCTACTGCACCTTAAAGCCTGTAGTTTTCTATCTTTAACCACCATAAATCTTTATAATTCGAGCTTATTTTGCTGCATTACCTTAGGTTGCTGTATGTCGCTTACCCCCATGTCCACAAACACCGAAAATACCTCACGAATCGAAGCCGCTGAAACACCTTTTCCTGACGCGATTCAAACTCGAATTGATTCCTCAGAAGCGCGTGTGATTAAAGCAGTATTTCCCTCAATCACCAACCATCACAATACGTTATTTGGTGGTGAAGCTTTAGCGTGGATGGATGAAACAGCCTTTATTGCAGCAACTCGTTTCTGCCGTAAAACCTTAGTCACAGTGAGTTCCGATAGAATTGATTTTAAAAAGCCTATCCCAGCTGGCACACTAGCAGAACTCATCGCTCGTGTGATCCATGTAGGTAATACGTCATTAAAAGTTGAAGTCAACATCTATGTCGAAGACATGTATCAAGACCATCGAGAGCATGCCATACGTGGTGTGTTCACCTTTGTTGCGGTTGACGAACAACGAAATCCTACAAAAGTGTGGACATATGGGTAGTTTTTAGACGATTTTAAAGTATAGGTTAGCCCGTACTTT
The DNA here is from genome assembly GCF_025654295.1 of Shewanella sp. SM23. Taxonomy (NCBI): domain Bacteria; kingdom Pseudomonadati; phylum Pseudomonadota; class Gammaproteobacteria; order Alteromonadales; family Shewanellaceae; genus Shewanella; species Shewanella sp. SM23. The sequence continues at coordinate 69,895 of NZ_JAKKRM010000002.1, read as the reverse complement.
CGGGCTTTCAATTGAAACTATACGGTCCATCTTTTTCCTTGTAAAACACCGACCAAAGTCTAACAACCAGAAACATATCAAAATTTTGTCCTTATTCCTGAATAAAGCAATAGGATCCTTGATTACTTTTCTGTTACATTGAGTTCAATCTTCACGCGCACCGAACATAATCATAAAAGCCATGAAGCTAGAAAACTTAAATATTATTATCGCAGACGATCATCCATTGTTCAGAAATGCACTACGTCAAGCGCTGACCAGCGCTTTCGAACATGCACAGTGGTTTGAAGCAGACAGTGCTGACGCACTGCAATCTGTATTGGATGTTCGAAGCGTCGATTACGATCTTGTACTGTTAGATCTGCAGATGCCCGGGTCCCACGGCTATTCCACGCTTATCCACCTACGCTCACATTATCCTGAGTTACCCGTTGTGGTGATTTCAGCCCACGAGGATATCAATACCATTAGCCGTGCGATTCATTATGGCAGCAGTGGTTTTATCCCTAAATCAGCTTCAATGGAAACCCTAAAAGAGGCGCTAAGTGCGGTGTTATTCGGTGATATTTGGTTGCCTAAAGGCACTGAAATTATTGCTATCAATGACGATGCCATTGATAAAATGGCCAGCAAGTTATCCGATCTCACGCCGCAACAATATAAAGTGTTGCAGATGTTTGCCGAAGGGTTATTAAATAAGCAAATAGCCTACGATCTTGGCGTGTCTGAGGCGACCATCAAGGCGCACGCGACTGCCATATTTAGAAAACTTGGCGTTCGCAACCGCACTCAAGCAGTTATTGCCCTTGCGCAACTCGAGATGGATAAAGTCGATTTATCTTAATCGCTAAACCCATAAAAATGCCGCTTTTATTAGCGGCATTTTTATGTTTGTAAATCATCCAAGTTAACGCATTGGCAGATTTTTATCGGCAAACATTTCATCTATGAGCTGTTGATCCCGTAATGCTACGGCTTTCTCCACCACATCACGGGTTAAATGCGGCGCAAAGTGCTGAATAAAATCATACATATAACTGCGCAAGAAACTGCCCTTCCTAAAACCAATTTTAGTCGTACTGTGGGCAAACAAATGACCAGCATCAATAGCGACTAAATCTTTATCAACATTTGGATCAATGGCCATAGACGCGATGACCCCCACGCCTAATCCTAAACGAACATAGGTTTTAAGCACGTCGGCACTGGTCGCACTAAAGACAACACGCGGCTCTAAATTGGCCCGATTGAACGCTTTCTCAATTTCAGAAGCACGGTCAAAACCAAAGACATAGGTCACTAAGGGGAAACGGGCTAAATCTTCGATACTAATCAAGCTGCCTTGATTGCGGGTCGCAAGAGGATGGTCTTTGGGTACAACGATAGAGCGGTTCCAGTGGTAACAAGGCAACATGATCAGATCTGAATATAAATGCATTGCTTCGGTCGCAATGGCAAAATCTGCATCACCGCGAGCAGCCTGTTCGCTGATCTGAGACGGTGTCCCTTGGTGCATATGCAAGTTCACTTTAGGATAGCGATCAATAAACTGACGAATTATCGTCGGTAATGCATAGCGTGCCTGAGTATCTGTTGTGGAAATATTTAACTCACCTTGATCTGGCTTAGTATATTCTTCAGACACTTTTTTGATACTTTCAACTTTACCTAAAATATCATTGGCAATGCTGATCACTTGCAAACCCGCAGGTGTGACATGGGTTAAATGCTTACCGCTACGGCCAAATATTTGGATCCCCAACTCATCTTCAAGCATACGAACTTGTTTACTGATCCCGGGTTGAGAGGTATACAAGTTTTCAGCTGTCGCCGATACATTGAGGTTATGTTTTACGACCTCAGCAATATACCTGAGTTGTTGCAGTTTCATCTTATTTCCTTGTCTCAAACACGCAAAATGCCATTAACAACTGAGCCCTCAAAGCACTCTCAGCTATAATCAATCGTTATAGTATATAGTAAAAATTAAAGCAAATAGGAATATAGAGCACAAGTCTACAGATTCATACGACAGAAATGATAACCTAGGCTAAGATAACTATGCTAGTTTATTGATTTATTGTAGCATTAGCTCAATTGGATAAATAATGGAACATCTATGTCATTCACCTTGGTTCTGATCCTCATCGGTGCGCTTTTACTGCTTGTTATCGGAATTAACGTATTACAGCAACAAAAAGAACGTGTAGAGGCTGAGCGTCGCATTGAATTTGCCCGTCAAAGAGCAATTATCGATGAAACTGAAACTGTGTTATCAAACACAGGAATGATGCCTTGTAGCACGAATATAGTGTTGGTTTTGTACCGGCGTGTACAAGATGCCTTGCAGTCTGCAACAGCGATCAGTAATGGCCAACAACAGTCAGACTACCAACGTCGCTTAGCCGATATTAATAATCAAATAACAAGCTTACAGTCTGGACAACCTCAAACTCCTCCAATTGAGAATTTCAGACTACCCGATAATGACAAGCAAATTTTAGCACTTGTTCAAACCTTAAAAAAATTAAAGGCGATACTCAGAGCCGAACATAATAAAGGTAAAGTCGATCCGAGCATTTTTGCTCAAGAAGAAAGCCGCATCGACAGTTTACAGCTCAGAATTAATGTCGATTCTATGCTTTCTCGTGCCCGCGCGGCCAGCTTTATGAAGCAATATGGCTCATCAAAACAAATGGTAACCAAAGCCCTATCAACATTACACGCCATTAAGGCACAAACGCCTAATGATCCCTTCATTGGGCGTAAAGTCGATGAGGCTAAACAATTACTTGATGAAATTATGGGTGCACAGAAACAATCTGAGCCCAGTGCGCCTAGACCTAAAAATGAAGAAGATGATATCGATATGCTGTTTCAACCTAAAAAGAAATGGTGATCAGTCTCTATTTGCTTACCGTTAAGTTGAATTAGCGACACATTTGCCACCATTCTATCGCGTCATTGTGAGTCAGTTTGTATCTGTAAGTGTAAAGTACTCAGTAAGTGTAAAGTACTCAGTAAGTGTAAAGTACTCAGTAAGTGTAAAGTACTCAACATGTTTAAATTATTATCTATAGCAACAAATTGATATCGAAAAAATGCAAACAAAAAGCCAAGTCATAATTGACTTGGCTTTTTGTTGTTCTCTTAGCGTTAAGCTAGCTTAATCAGTCACTATGCGCCTTTCTTGGCCTTCTTGGTAGATTCACTCACCCACTTCCCATTGACGTAATGCGCAGACCAACCAGTGGCTTTGCCATCGACTTCAGTCGCAACGTATTGCTCTTTCGTCTTACGGCTAAACTTCACAGCAGCCTTGTTACCATCGTCATCAGTGACTGGCGCATCCGCTAAATACTGATACTTAGGCCATAGCAGGTCACGGTATTGAACCAGCTCCTCAACCAGAGGTGCACGGGTTTCACGTGATTTAGGGAAAGTACTAGCCGCTAAGAAGATACCCGCCGCACCATCACGTAATACGAAATGGGCATCCGATTTACTGCATTTCAGTTCGGGTAAATAAATAGGATCTTCTTTTGGCGGCGCCGCCTCACCATTTTTCAACAGTTTACGAGTATTTTTACATTCCTCGTTAGTACAACCGAAATACTTACCAAAACGACCATTTTTCAGTTCCATATCGTGACCACAGCGATCACACTCAATCAGTGGACCTTCATAGCCTTTGATCTTGAATTGGCCTTCTTCGACTTCATAGCCTTCACAGATTGGATTGTTACCGCAGACGTGTAACTTACGCTTCTCATCGATCAGGTAACTGTCCATTGCCGTGCCACAAATACTACAACGGTGCTTCGCACGCAGTGCATCTGTTTCGGCATCTTCACTGTTTTCGCTAATCGCCTCAACGCCAGGCGTGAGGTTCATCGTCGTCTTACAGCGTTCTTTAGGGGGCAATTCATAACCAGAGCAACCAAGGAAAACCCCAGTCGTTCCAGTGCGGATCCCCATAGGACGACCACAAGTTGGGCACTTGATATCCGTCATCACCATTTGGTTAAGACGCATGCCACCTTCTTCAGGATCCAGCTCCGCTTTTTCTAATTGCTTAGTAAAGTCAGCATAGAAACCATCGAGTACTTTTTTCCAGTCTAACTCGCCCCGAGCCACATCATCTAATGTTTGCTCCATGCTGGCGGTAAAGTCATAGCTCATCAAATCAGCAAAACTGCTCACCAATCGTTCGCTGACAATTTCACCCATTTTTTCGGCATAGAAACGACGATTTTCTACTTTTACATAACCACGATCTTGAATCGTTGAAATGATGGTTGCGTAGGTTGATGGGCGGCCAATACCGCGTTTTTCTAATTCTTTTACTAAAGAAGCTTCGCTGTATCGTGCTGGCGGCTTAGTAAAATGTTGTTTAGGCTGCAATTCTTTTAATGCTAATACATCGCCCTGTGCCACGAATGGTAACGTATTGTCTTCTTCGTTTTTCTTCTTAAGCGCTGTTTGTACGCGAGTCCAACCATCAAAACGTAAGGTACGTCCCGTAGCTTTGAGCTCATAATCGCCCGCTTTTACGGTCAACTTAGTGGCATCATATTGTGCAGGTGTCATTTGACATGAGACAAACTGTCGCCAAATAAGCTCATATAAGCGCTGAGCGTCACGTTCCATGTCAGATAAGGTCGCTGCTTGCACTTGAACGTTCGATGGACGAATCGCTTCGTGAGCCTCTTGTGCGCCTTCCTTAGAACCATAACGAATGGGTTCAGCGGGTAGATATTTATCACCAAACTCTTTAGCAATCATATCACGCAGGTTTTCAACGGCTTCTTGACTCAAATTGGTCGAGTCGGTACGCATATAAGTGATATGACCGGCTTCGTAAAGTCGCTGCGCCATCATCATGGTCTTCTTCACACCGAAACCTAAGCGTGTACTCGCGGCCTGTTGCAGTGTCGACGTAATAAAAGGAGCCGATGGTTTACTTTGAGTCGCTTTATCTTCGCGGGCCAGCACAGTAAAACTTGCCGCAGATAACGCTTGAACCGCAGCCATCGCTTGCTGTTCATTGATAGGATTGAAGGCAGCATCTAAATGCTTAACCACTTCCATCCGCAAAGCTTCTTGAGCGGGCGTATTGAGCTCTGCGTGTACATCCCAAAATTCTTCAGGCACAAAAGCTTTGATTTCGCTTTCGCGTTCAACCACTAAACGCACGGCAACCGACTGCACTCGCCCAGCGGATAAACCGCGAGCAACTTTTTTCCACAGTAGAGGCGACACCATAAAACCGACAACTCTGTCTAAGAAGCGGCGCGCTTGTTGGGCATTAACCATGTTAGTGTCGAGTGTCGACGGTTTACTAAAAGCATCTTGAATCGCAGACTTAGTAATTTCGTTGAAAACAACACGTTGATATCGTGAAGGATCACCACCAATCACCTCTTGCAAATGCCAGGCGATAGCTTCTCCCTCACGGTCTAAGTCGGTTGCGAGATAGATTTGGTCAGCAGAATCGGCAAGTGCCTGTAACTCTTTAACGACTTTTTCTTTACCCGGCAAAATTTGGTACTTAGCCGCCCAGCCCTTTTCAGGGTTTACGCCCATACGAGACACTAGCGCTTGCTGATCTTTCACCTTTTTATATTGAGCTTTTTCTTCTGGCGACATCTTCTTAACTTCGGCAGCGGATTTAACCTTTTCATTGCCTTCTGAAGTCGATGATGTCGGCAGATCACGGATGTGACCTACGCTCGATTTAACGATGAATTCTTTGCCAAGATATTTATTAATAGTCTTAGCTTTGGCCGGTGATTCGACAATAACTAGCGATTTACCCATAGTTTAATTTGCGCCAAAAAATCTCAAGAAGGTGGAAATTGGCACCATATATAGAGGGTTGTACTGATAGTTTCAAGTTAATCCCTCTTTTATATGTACCAGCGAGTCACTTTTTAATCAAAGTTGAAAAAATGTAAAAATATAATATGCGTAATTAAAAACTAATATTTCATTATTTGCCAGCAAGCAAGAAATAGTTATGCATTTATCGTGAAAAAGTCGCTTTGAGCACAAAACCGTCCGCTTGTGCGCTCGAAAAGCTTCAGTATACTGGGTTCCCTCAGGGACCATATGAACAAATAATAACTTTCCCTATCACAAGGATAAGCAATGAAGCACTTTGAAGCGAATTTTGATGGACTCGTTGGACCAACACACAATTACGCAGGGTTGTCTTTTGGCAATGTCGCCTCACTTAGCAATGCCGCCTTAGTTTCCAACCCCAAAGCTGCTGCAAAACAAGGACTCCAAAAAGCCAAAGCACTAGCCGATATGGGCATGGTTCAAGGAATATTAGCTCCTCAAGAGCGCCCAGACCTCTATACATTGCGCCGAATTGGATTTTCTGGCTCTGATGCTAATGTACTAAAACAAGCGGCAAAAGAAGCGCCCATATTACTTAATGCCTGTTGCAGTGCTTCCAGTATGTGGACAGCCAATGCCGCTACCGTCTCACCAAGTGCAGATACACGTGACGGCAAACTGCATTTTACCCCAGCAAATTTAGTCGATAAACTGCATCGCAGCATCGAGCCTTTGACAACGGGGCGCATATTAACAGCAACTTTCAGTGATCCCCACTATTTTCATCACCATAGTCACTTACCTGAGCATAATAGCTTCGGTGATGAAGGTGCCGCAAACCACACTCGTCTCTGCAATGAATACGGCCATGCTGGTGTTGAGCTGTTTGTTTATGGACAAGAAGCCACCAATCCCAACGCCCCTAAACCGCAAAAATATCCAGCAAGACAAACCTTAGAAGCGTCGATGGCAGTCGCACGCTTACATCAGCTGGAAGACGATAATTGCGTCTTCATCCAACAGAATCCTGATGTGATTGATCAAGGTGTATTCCATAACGATGTTATCGCAGTAGGTAATCAAAATGTCCTGTTCTACCACGAACAAGCCTTCTTAAATACCCAGAATAAGATCGATGAAATTAAACGTAAACTCGACACTGAGCTGTATTTCATTGAAGTGCCAACCGCGAAAGTAGCAATTAACGACGCAGTCAAAAGCTATTTATTCAATACTCAAATTATTACGTTGCCATCCGGTGAAATGGCGATTATTGCCCCAACAGATTGCCAAGAAAATCCCGCGGTATTTGACTATTTGAACGAATTACTCACATTAAACACGCCGATTAAGCAAGTGCTTTATTTCGACGTAAAACAAAGCATGCAAAACGGTGGCGGCCCTGCCTGTCTTCGTTTACGTGTCGCCATGAATGAAGTGGAAGTCGCAGCGGTAAATCAACACACTCTAATGAATGATGCTTTATTTACTCGTTTAAACCTTTGGGTAGACAAACATTATCGTGACAGATTAACCACCCAAGATCTTGCAGACCCTCAGCTAATCATCGAATCTCGAACAGCTCTGGATGAACTGACACAGATCATGAAACTAGGTAGCGTGTATCAGTTCCAAAGGTAAAGTTAAGCTTTACCCTAATAAAATAAGGTGCCAGTGGCACCTTATTTTATTAGGGTAAAGACAGCCTCATTTAGCTATCTCACAAGAATAGGAATATTTAACACCTCTGTTGTTGTTCCAGCAATATCCCCTCCCTGTGCATCTTTTACACCCGGAGTGGTAACAGTGACGATTAGATTTCCTGAATCAGCTTGATCGCCACCTTTTAAGCTAACCACAAACTGACGGCCACCGTTATAATTTGTACTCGGCCATGTGTAACTAGTTGAGCTTGTCACCGTCGCGCCCGTTGCTTTAAAGTTCACCACAGTTCCAGCAGGCATTTGTTGATTATTGATATCAGCGATAGTAAACATCACGGAGGCAGAGCCTTTAATCGCAATATCAATCTGCCCATTATTGGGAATAGCATCGGCAATTAAGGTATTTTCAGCACGAGTGGCAATCGCATCACTTCCTGACATCACTAATACAAGTGAGCGGCGTACGGATATGGATTCTTGCGGACTGCATTTGACTGATGCCGCGGCGGAATTATCACATAACACACCACTGTACTCTCCATCGGCTAAATCAAAAACACCTTGTCCTGTCGGGTTAACTGGGTCAATAAAATCGGTAAAAGTCTCACGATCACCAGAAGTATCCGTTGAACCATTCTTTGGATATTTAGGTGTATAAATACCATCTTCATTATGGTCAACAAATGCCTCAGTAAGATCATAACAATCCCCACTATTATCACGACCACAATTCGTAGGAGTTCCCACAAATAAACTAAACTCACTATCAGTATCGAGAATGTTGTTACTGTTTAAATCAGGAAATGATTCCTCACCAATGGCAGTGGCAGTAATAGTCACCCTACCGCCATAGGGTTGACCAAAATAATTTCCCAGATATGTTTTACTGGCAAAATTGCTCTCGGCTCTAAGCATTGCATTAGGATCTTGGTTCTGATTGCCATTTGCATCAAAAAGCGGTCCATTACCATCAACACCCACAGGACGTGGTTGCTGGCTTGTCCATACAACAGAACAAACCCCTTTTTGCGTTTGGCAAGAACTATCTATCGAACCACCCTCAGCAGTAAATACTACAGCGGTTCCATCAGGTACAGGGTTATTAAATGCATCGGCTAGACGGGCTGTAATAGTGACCTTAGCGCCGTCATAATTCCAACCTTCAATATTAAGAACGGAAGCTGAGAGTGAAAAACTGTCTTGATCTGGTTTACCTGTCGAAACCACGAGTACATTGGATTGACTCGAAATTAAGGGGTTAGTCTCATCAATACTTGCCGTAACCCTTACCGTTGTCGCAACGGTGCCGGAATTAACCACTGTTTGTACATATCCTTGATTGTTTGATGTTGCGGTGTAGGGGGTTAACATCAATCCAGCTGAATTATTATTCAGTTTAAAACTGACCGCTTTATTTGCGACTGGATTATTGTTGGTATCTAACACCCTAAAACGTAAAGTAGAAGACTCATTGATTCCAGTCCCTTTAATACCAATATGTTCGGGCGTGGCATCAACAAAAACGACACTCCCTGCACTCGCTGACAACACTGTAATGCTACCCGTCGCTGACAAATTTTTGCCACCCACATCCGCGGTCACCGTAATATTGTCAATACCCACACATCCTTTGGCAAGATATGTACTTGTAGCCTGCCCACCCACCGCGGTCACGGGGCTACTAATTATTGCTTCAGGGCTGGCTTTATTTGAACAGGTTGAAGCAAAACGAACATCCACAGGCTCAGTAAACGCCTTACCCTGATCATCTTGTAATAAGATTGAAATAGTTGTAGTCCCTCCTGCTGATAAGGTTAATGCACTCACATCAGCCTTACCCGAGATGAAAGGAGAACCGCTGCCCATTAACACGTTGGTAGCGCCAACAACAAAAACCTGTTCGCCGTTTTCACCAGTATTTAATGATGCTTTTGCAGTACCAGCACCAGGCGTACTTCCCGCATATAAGTTAACGCTTGCTTTACCATTGGCATCTGTGATGGCCGTCTTGACGGGTAAATCTCCAATAGTGGTATCGAAGGTAACAATCGCAGCTTTAGTCAAACCTATAACTGTTGCCGTTAATACACCAGGTGTTGTCGACGTGATGCTATCAATTGAATTTCCAGCAATATCTGTCAATTTCAGGCTCACTTGAGGACCATCACCTGCATCACCACCATCGCCTTGGGTATTGAAAGAAATATCGGCAGTAACTGTGCTTCCACTTGCAGATGTGTAAGTGGCGGTAATTTTACCTGAACCTAATTTGTTTCCAGGTAAGACATTAATAAACACTTTACCATCTGCATTAGTGACACCACTATCTGGAGTTAGAGCTCCTTGTCCATCTATACTGAAGACTATTCGCGCACCAGCAAGAGCACTCGCATTCTTAGTTAAAGTCGCATTCAACTTTCCAGGGATAGCATTCGAAATATCTGTTATTGCCTGTCCATCTGAATTAACTAATTCTAATTTAACAACAAATTTATCAGATGGCGGAGTACCGGAACCATCATCAGAGATACTGCCTCCACCACCACATGCTAATAATAAAAGCGAACACAATCCTGCGAGAAAAACCTTATACGCTGACTTCATTGTCAGGCTCCCTGTTACTCTGATGATAATACCTAAGCGAGACGCTTATTACTTATAGGCTAACATTACACAATTTTCACGCAACTTTCCCATAACTATCTTATTTTATTTCGCAAAATTGATAAATACTTTAACATTAATTGTCATTTCATCTTCACGATTTTCTTGCTAGTCTTGTGAGCGCCAAAAAATAGAATGTATAAAAAACACACAGGACTCTCTATGGCAATTTCTATAAAAAATAAACTCGGCCTTACAAGTAAAATTCTGATCGGTATGGGAACAGGTATTGCTTTAGGCCTCTTTCTTCGTAATGCCTTTCCAGAAAGCGATATAGTAAAAGATTATATTACCGAAGGTTTCTTGCATGTTATCGGTACTATCTTCATCTCCAGCTTAAAAATGTTAGTCGTTCCTTTAGTATTTATTTCATTAGTTTGCGGAACTTGCTCACTGAGTGAACCTTCAAAATTAGGCCGCTTAGGGGGGAAAACCCTCGCCTTCTATTTATTCACGACCGCCATTGCTTTAGTGATTGCGATTGTCAGCGCAGCCCTAATACATCCTGGAAACGCCTCACTGGCGTCAGAAAAAATGGAGTACGTCGCAAAAGAAGCCCCAAGTCTTGCTGATGTGCTGATAAACATAGTGCCTACCAATCCGATGCAGGCATTGAGCGAAGGTAATATGCTGCAAATTATTATTTTTGCGGTCATTTTTGGCTTTGCTATTGCCCATATTGGTGAGCGCGGCAAACGTATTGCGGCGTTGTTTGAAGATTTAAATGAAGTCATCATGCGTGTCGTGACACTGATCATGCAACTCGCGCCCTATGGTGTGTTTGCGCTGATGGCAAAACTTGCATTAACACTCGGTTTAGAGACCTTTGGTAGTGTGGTTCAATATTTCTTCGTGGTCTTAGGTGTATTACTGGTCCATGCGTTTATCGTTTATCCAATCCTTTTAAAACTTTTCTCAGGCCTCAACCCCTTAATATTCATTCGTAAAATGCGCGATGTGCAGTTGTTTGCTTTTTCAACCGCCAGTTCAAATGCCACTTTACCCATTACCATAGAAGCGTCTGAACATAGATTAGGTGTCGATAATAAAATTGCCGCTTTTACGCTACCGTTAGGCGCTACCATTAATATGGATGGCACAGCAATCATGCAAGGCGTTGCCACTGTGTTTATTGCGCAGGTTTTTGGCATTGAGCTCTCACTAACCGATTATGCCGTTGTTGTTGTGACTGCCACGTTAGCATCAATTGGTACCGCGGGTGTTCCAGGTGTCGGACTTATCATGCTGGCCATGGTGTTAAATCAAGTTGGCTTGCCAGTGGAAGGGATTGCCCTGATTATCGGTGTCGATCGCTTACTCGACATGGTACGTACTGCTGTAAACGTCACTGGTGATTGCGTAGCAACTGTAATTATTGCTAAATCAGAGGGCGAATTTAACGAGCAAGTGTTTAACAACACTCAAGCGGGTAAAGTTGCTAGAAGTTTTGATGAGCAAGTTCATCATTTAGATCAATCGAACTAAACCTCACAAAGACCAAAATGACGCCCAGCTTCAGTGTTGGGCGTTTTTGTTTGAACGCAATACAGTTAACATGTCTATTGTTAGCAAAATGTGAACGCACCAATAGTACGGAAGTTTGTTTTTAGATACATTATGTTTACTATTTTAATACGTTTAATGGGAGGGGTATAAATGTGGTGGAGAAGTCTTTGGATCCTGATTGCATGCTGGTTATTGAGTGCCCACTTCGTACGTTACGAACAAATTAACTTTGCAATTCCTTTTGCACTTGCGCCTTTGGTCTTATTTTTTAACTCAGTTTACTTACTTCGTTTATTACAAATTTTATTATTTATAAGTGTCTTTGCCGTCTGGGGCGTCACAACCATTGAAGCGGTACATCTGCGATTAGCGCAAGAAATGCCTTGGTTGAGATTGTCTTTTATCATGATGGCGGTGATGTTATTTACCTTAGGCGCGATTATGTGTGGCAACGGCATTTTGCGGATCAGAAAACAAAAATCGCCTTGGGGAAATTCCCCAATACGCTAACACTTTAATAGCAAAACCTTCTTATTCAACAATAAATTAGTACTTATTTTGACCACAAGTTCAACTCGGTCAGCAAAGGTTAAGTTCAACTAAGATATGCTGATCCTCTATTTGGTTATCAGTGTGATTTTACGTAGACTAGTTTGCTAAAGCTTAGCTCATACACTTTAAGGCATTATATTATGAGAATTTTGGTTGTTGAAGACGATCCTATTTTATCCCACCACTTAAAAGTGCAATTAAGCGATCTCGGCAATCAAGTTCAAGTGGCACTGACTGCCAAAGAAGGTTTTTATCAAGCCACTAATTATCCCATCGATGTCGCCATTGTCGATTTAGGGCTACCCGATCAAGATGGTATTAGCTTAATTCAACAGCTCCGTGAAGCGGGTCTTAAAGCACCAATATTAATTCTCACGGCACGAGTTAATTGGCAGGATAAAGTTGAAGGCCTAAACGCCGGAGCCGATGACTACTTAGTGAAACCCTTTCAAAAAGAAGAGCTTGTTGCAAGGCTTGATGCCTTAGTGCGCCGTAGCGCAGGTTTTGTTAAACCTGTGATTTGCAGTGGAGAATTGAAACTCGATCTCGCCGCCAAACAAGTCACTCTGGGTGACGAAGTCATGGAGGTCACTGCCTTTGAATATTTAATCCTCGAATATTTGATGCGCCATTGTCATGAGGTTGTCGCCAAGCAACGTTTACTCGATGTGATTTATGGTGATAAGGAAGGCGATCCCAATACGATTGAAGTTATGGTCAGCCGCTTGCGTAAAAAACTGACCCGCGATGGTATCGATAACCCCATAGTGACCATCCGCGGCCAAGGATATAAATTTAACCTGCCATGCAATTAAGATTAAAATTCAAGAAACGTCTGCTGACACGGATGTTTCTCACCTCACTATCAATTATTACCTTAGTGGGTTTTGGTCTCGCATGGATGGTTAATATTCTGCATGCGCAAAATAGTTATAACGAAGAAACGGCCCAACTCATTGCCGAAATTCCCCAAGTCGCCGCCGAATTACGGGAGCACGATCTTATCCCCGATACCAGTGCTTGGTTAGAAGAAAATAATAAACAAGAGCGCTATGTAATAGCGAGTTGCGATGACAAATTTAAGCAGGTTTGGACCTCATCCCTCGCAGTAGATCGTGGATTATTTGATACCTGTGAGCGTTTTAACGAAATCCGTAACGACTCCCCGCCCTACTACCTCACCATGGCTGACGACAGAGGTTATTTCGTCTATTTGCTCGCGGTAGAAATTGCCAGTGTGCATTACAACCTCCTTGTCATGAAAGATGCCGCCAAACTGGAGCAAGAATACAGTAAGTTCAGTAAACGTACTTATATTCGTTTAGCCATGGTGTTGGCCTTAGCCTTAATTCTATTGGTCAGCGCCGCCTATTGGGGCATGCGTCCCTTGGTACGGATGCAAAACGAACTGCAATCAATTAACCAAGGTAAGAGTAAATCACTTTCTGAGGGCTATCCTGTTGAACTTGAAGGCGTAACGCAAGCACTCAACCAGATGTTGCAACAATCGAGTGCCCAACAACAGCGCTATCAAAATGCTATGAATGACTTGGCACACAGTCTTAAAACCCGCTTAGCCGCCGTGCATGCCATTACAGATGACGCCAGTTTGAGTAAACAATCGGCAAGCGAAAAGATCATGGAACAAGTCAGCCAGATGGATCAGCTGGTCAAATACCAATTAAAACGGGCCATGTTAGGCCGCCAAGGCCTGAAGCAAGAACAAACTGTTATTGCGCCCTTAGTCGATCAATTAGCACAAATGTTGTTTAAAATTTATCGAGAAAAACAAGTGCAGTTCTCGGCCAACATATCCCCCTCTTTGATGTTCCCCGGCAACAAGGGTGACTTAATGGAGCTGTGTGGCAACCTTATGGAAAATGCTTTCCGCCTGTGTATCAGCCAAGTGCATGTATCGGCTAAAATTAACTCACAAGGTGAGTTTGAACTTATTGTTGAAGATGATGGCCCTGGTGTTGAAGAAAGCTTAAGACAGAAGATTATCCAACGTGGCGTGCGTGCCGATACTCAGTCTCCTGGGCAAGGGATCGGATTAGCTGTCTGTGATGAAATCGTTCACAGCTACGGTGGCAGCTTAAAAATTGAAGAAAGTCGCTTAGAAGGGGCGCTCTTTAGGATCCGTATCCCAGTGTAAGAAACTGAGATACTATCAGGCAATCACCGCATATAACTGTTCGGCTCGATTAAACATGATCCAAGAAGTGGCAATATATTTGTCACCACTCACAGGTTTATTTCCCCGATGTGAATGAGTAAATCCCGCAGGCGCTATCACCATAGTGCCTTTTTTGGGGGAGATTTTACGCTGTTGATAATAAAATTCGGTTTCGCCGCCCTCTTCCACATCATTTAAATAAAACATATAGAGCACGACGCGATGCAGAGCTTCATTGTGGCCATTCTGCGGGAATTGTTCCGAATGCCAATGGGGATAACCGCCTTTATTTTGCTGATACTTTTGAATATTAATACTGCCACTGCGATACAAATACTTCACTAAGCCATCGGCCCTAGGCGCACCCAGCGTCGCAAAATTAGTCGGAGTTAGCGTCACTGGTTGGCCCTGCTCATCACTCACTGACACAGCAACCGCACCCATTAGTGCCATTGAATACTTTGTGAAATAATCTATCGCGCCCTTTAAGGTATAACCTAAGAGTTCGTTTCTGATGGGCTGCAGGTCGATGAAACTATCTAAGGTCAAATCGCGGCTGATCTTCTTCTCCAGATCGACGCCATTGCCCGTTTGTCCATCAACAACGCCAGCATGTTGCTCAAATGCCAGAATGAGACGGTCACACAAGTCATTCGGCAACGCATTAGGGTATACTTCAATAAAGTCCATACTTCCTCAATGGAGTGGCTACTTTCTAGGCTTACTATGCTGACATGTTAGTTAAGTAATTGTAAAGCAGCATCATTGAGATAAAATAACCCACATTACGCTTCACGATAACAAGAATATGAAAAAAAGCTGTAAAGTCTCAGTCCATCAACTTCAAGTCGGCAACTTTGTGCGTTTGCCCGTGGCTTGGAAAGATCATCCCTTTTTATTCAGTAGCTTTCATATTAAACAAGCTGCGCAAATCGAGTTGATTAAAAATCTGGGCATCGAACATGTCATCGTCGATTTAGAACGCAGCGACGTCGCCCCGATACATGCTGATGCGGTCAACCCTATCAAATTGCCGCCAAGTGCTGAAATCAATGTGCTTAAAAACGACATGGATCAATACAAGGCTGAGCAAATCGAAGTACAAAAAAAATTACGCCGTGACATTAATAAAACTGAGCAAAATTTTACCCGCTCAGTAGCCATGATGCGCAGCCTCATCTCTAAGCTACGTAATCGCCCCTTAAATGCGGTCGATGACGCCAAAGATTTGGTGCACACAATAGTCGAACAGCTGCTCAACTCAGATAACTTAGTGCTGCATTTGATGAGTGATGCTAAGCAGGATGAAAGCATTTACTACCACTCCTTGAATGTTGCGATCCTCTCTATGCTGATCGCCAAAGAAATGGAATGGGATAGAAGTGAAATCGAAACGGTCGGTCTCAGTGCCCTGTTCCACGACGTGGGTAAATTAAAAATCCCACCACAAATTCTAAAAAAATCGACACCTTGGTCAGCACCAGAGCTTAATTTTATCAAGCAGCATCCTTTACTTGGGATTGAACTGCTCAAATTAGCCGATAATTTTCCCCAAGCAGCCTTACCTGCAATCACCAATCACCACGAGTTTCTCGATGGCAGTGGTTATCCCAAAGGCCTAAAGGAAGAGGCTCTCGATAAGGTATCGCAACTGATTGCGGTAGTGAACGAATATGACTCCTTGTGTTACCCAAGCCAACAGGGCAAAGCCAGAATGCCCTACGCCGCACTGGGGCATTTGTATAAGCAATACAAAACTAAGCTAAATCAAGAGTATATTGGCAAGATGATCAAGATGCTGGGCATTTACCCCCCCGGCAGTGTGGTGGAATTATCCAGCGGTCAATATGCCATGGTGATGTCGGTTAACTTAACTAAACTACTATGTCCAAAAATATTGGTTTACGATGCCTTAGTGCCCAAAGATCAGGCGCCTATCGTTGATCTGGAAATTGAAGGGATCAACATAGTGCGCTGCTTACCACCTGCGGCGCTTCCTGAAAAAGTCCACGAGTATTTGAATCCGCGCGAGCGAGTGAGTTACTACTTTGGCGGCGATAGTCGTAAGTAGTTGATTAAGAAACTGGCTTAACGATTATGTCTAACGAGCTTCACTCATTTAAGCAAAGTCATCGAGTCTCACTCATTGAATAAAAGTCATTGAATGAACATGATTAATAAAAGTGATAACAATAAGGGTCGAATATTGCATTCGACCCTTGTTGTTAATTCAAGAAATAAACACAGCTCGCGCCAGGCTTATAACCAATGCTTACGTTTAAAGAAGAAGTAAGTACCTGCGGCACTGGCTAACATCATCACAATCGCCATAGGATAACCGTATTGCCACTCAAGCTCAGGCATGCTGGTAAAGTTCATCCCATAACTACTGGCAATCAAGGTCGGTGGTAGAAACACCACTGCGGCAACCGAGAAGATTTTGATGATTTTGTTCTGTTGCAGACCACTGAAACCCATGGCCGCATCGAGCAGAAAGTTTAACTTATCGAAAATAAACTGACTGTGGGGCATCAGCGACTCGATATCCGACAACATTTCCCGCAAGTCCTTTAAATGTTCATCGGATAACTGGCCACGATAATAACGCTGCATATAACGCAGTGAACGCTGAGTATCGAGCAAACTTAATCGGATTTTACCATTAGAGTCTTCTTGCAGAGTGATAAGTTTAAATACATCGTCAAGTTCATCGTTATCAAATACTTGCTCACCGACATTTTCAAGTACAGTGTAAACGTCTTCAATTAAGTCAGATAGATAATCCACTTTCAGATTAAATAATTCGAGAAACAATTCCTGCGGTGTCGATACTTCTAACCGCCCTAAACGCAAATAGTTACGCAGCAAACGGATAAGACCTACGTCTTCTTCACGAATTGTCAGTAAAAAATTGCTACGAAGGTTGAAGGAAACGTTAACGCCGCGCACATCTTGGCCGACACGCTGTGGGAATAACGAATTAATATGCAAGCCGTCACTGTTTTGATAAAAACGTGCTGAGGCCTCAATTTCATTGATATCTTCTTCGTCAGGCACTTCTTCAACAGAAAAATGACTTAACCACTCTCGCTCCTCATCATCGGGTTTATACAGATCTAACCAAATGGTCGACGCGGGAATACTGTCCAGTATGCCGAGCTCTGTCACAGTAAGGTGACGATTATCATAGACATAAGCAGTAATCATTTGTCCTCCTGAAAAAAAACTTAAGTTAACGATTCCACTTAAGTGCAGGCTAAAAAATTGTCGCTAGTTTACCGCATAAGTTGGCAATGAAAAGGCGTGCAAGGTAATTTAGTAAAATAAATATGCCTTAGTCGGTTTCGATAATTGCCAACCGTTCTTGGGTCGAAAAGCGAATATGGATGCCATCGATAGTGACCATTTTCGAGTCTGAGATATCCCCTTTTCGCACACGATACTCGCCGTTATTGTCGGCATTCGGTGACACAATTCTCACAGTGACAATTCTATGCTGATCGCGCCAATACCAAACACTGTAACTCAGCAGGCTAAATCCAATCACTACAAACACACCGGTCAACAGGTATCGGCGCCACAGCGGTTCACTAAAACGCTTTGAACTGAGATTAACAGCCTGAGGTTCAATCTGACGCTTGCGTTTCACCAGTAAAAACCAAGCGCCAGCAATGACTAAGACTGTTAGTAAAATTTTAATGAGCATGGCTCTTTCCTCTGATAAACGTCCGCTTGTGCTCAATTGTCTCGATCAAGCCAGCAGCAATCTTGCATTGACCCTTCAATGCCACACAAGTTAGCGCATTATACGCAGACTTATGTGGATAAACTGTCTTTGGGATCAAGCTTAAAGTGCACAGTCAAATAGATAAGGCGAATGTATGAGCCACACACATGCACATACACATAGACAAAGCAGAACGTTGAAACAGAGTACAACAGACTTATGACAGGGCGAAAACACTGCGGGACCCATACCTAAAATTGATTGCTACAGATCACAACACTCAACATAAGTAAGTACCTGAAATTAAAAATCTTCAAATACCTTCGCCATCCGCTGAATTTGTGCCAAAGGAACGCCGTGGCGATTACGTTTGGCGCATTCCTGCTGATGAGCCAGACTGCTTGGTTCACCCACAAGCACAATTCTAACTTGATAACCTAAGGCTTTTGCCGCCGCTTCATAGGCCATGTATTCCCAGTGGCACAGATTGGTATTGTCACAAATCACCACGGGCTCGCTTGAAGAAAGTGCCTGAATAAACCCCGTCAAATTACATTGATGAAACTCAGGTAATTTCTTGGCATCGAAACGGTATTCATCTTCATGGTAGAAAAAACTATCGGTCGAAAATACGCCACGTTGCCGCACGCCAATGGCTTTTTCTAAAGGAAGGGAAAGAATGTAAGTTTCAACCCAATGTGATTTACCACTGCCCGGTAAGCCACGCATTATAATCGCAACTTTTTCGCTCATGCGTTCGACTCACTGCCAATCACTCGACCCGCTAAAATGGTATCAACCAACTGAGGCACTAACTCCCCCGCTTTTCCTGTGAGGTGATATTGAAACTGACTGTGTCTATCGGGTGCCATCATATTCACTTCGACTGTTTGAGCCCCATGATGGTTAGCAGTATCCACAAAGCCCGCGGCAGGATACACAGTGCCAGAGGTGCCAATGGCAATAAACAAGTCGCAGTTATCGAGCGCATCGTGAATTCGATCCATCCCTAAGGGCATTTCACCAAACCACACCACATGGGGGCGTAATCGCTGAGCCGGAATACAGCAAGTACAGCAATTATCGGCACCAAAGGGCTCACGTAAAATAAAGGTCTGACGTGAGCGCGGACAACGGCCTTTGGATAATTCACCGTGCATATGCAATAGACGGCGCGAGCCCGCACGCTCATGCAGATCATCAATATTTTGTGTGATGATAAGTAATTGACCTTTAAAGTCCGCTTCCAACTTTGCCAAGGCCACATGCGCTGCATTGGGTTCAACCGTGCCACTGTGCAGTTGCAACCAACGACTATTGTAAAATCGCTCTACCAATTCAGCATCACGTTCATACCCTTCTGGTGTAGCAACGTCTTCAATATGATGCTCTTCCCACAGACCATCTTGATCGCGAAAGGTGCGTAAACCCGACTCAGCAGAGATCCCTGCGCCGGTTAACACCACAATTTGCTGGTACATGCCGATTCCTTATTATTTTATTTATTTGAATTATTTTCACTGACTTTGGCAGCCGTGAATATTATTCCTTGGTATAACCATACAAAAACTATGCTTGAATTGCCGCAAAATATTGTGATTTAACGCCTATTGACACAATTTATCTGCATATCGCCCTAGAAAGCCAGAACAAAGGTTTAAGTTTTCAACCTGAGCACCTATAATGGCAAACACTATCCACGGATGAACCTATTGGTTCTGCAATCAAGAGATTAGCAATGACAGATGGAAATCAAGCGCTAAAAAAAGCGGGTTTGAAAATTACCCTGCCACGAGTCAAGATCCTAGAACTGATGCAAGGACCTGAAAACCAACATATCAGTGCAGAAGATTTGTACAAGAAGCTGCTCGATATCGGTGAAGAAATTGGTCTAGCCACCGTCTACCGTGTGTTAAACCAATTTGATGATGCAGGTATTGTCAGTCGCCATCATTTTGAGAGCGGTAAAGCCGTTTTCGAACTATCGACTCAGCATCATCATGATCACTTAGTTTGCCTATCGTGTGGCAAAGTGATTGAGTTTTCAGATGAAGTCATCGAACGTCGTCAAGATGAAATTGCCATGAAACACAACATTAAGCTGACTAATCACAGCTTATATTTGTACGGCACTTGCACCAACGATACCTGTGAGCATAACGACGCCTAAGTCGGCCATTGTGTTTATAAAGCATTAAGCAAAAAACCAGCCTAAGGCTGGTTTTTTATTGGATGATGTTTACGGGCAAACCGCTATAACACCTTGGCGTAGATATTCACTTTATGGCCCATAAACTCATTTTGCTCACGCCAATACATGCCCACACGCTTAGCTACGCCTTCCGAACCGAGATTCCCTGCTAAGATAAGTGCAATCGTCTGGTCAATGCCAAAACGTTTAAATTCGGCTAATGCAGCAAATGCGGCCTCAGTACCAATTCCTGTTCCCCAATACTCAGGGAAATAACGATAACCTAGTTCGACTTCGCTGAATTCTGGAATAAATTTCGGACCACAAAAACCAATCACCCGCTTATCAGCTTTATGCTCTACCGCCCAACGACCAAAACCATGTTGCAGATAATCGACTTGGATCACCTTGTGAAACAACTCAACCGCCTGCTCGCGAGCTGTAAATGCCGCGGTGGGAATGTACTTTAGCATCTCGGGATTACTGTTCATCAAATAAAGCGCTTCACAATCTTGCTCAGTAAATGGTCGAATAATTAACCGTTCAGTTTGGGTTATCATCTTTGCTCCTTCAAAAATGGCACTTAAAAATCAACCAATGGTTCGCTTAAAGTGCACTGGCGTAACGTCAACGACACTACGCCAATACCTCAAGCTTAACGGTGGAAATCACCACTGCGCTCAGGCTGATACAGGATTTCTTCAATACGCACTTTTACCATAGAACCACCCGGACCTGGCCATTCAATTTCATCACCTTGAGAGAGCCCTAATAATGCGCTGCCCACTGGCGCCAAAATAGAAATCGTGCCCGCGCCGTTCACGTCTTTTGGATACACTAAACGTAAACAGAAAGTCTCATTACTGGATGAAACGCTAAACTTCACTTCTGAATTCATGGTCACCACATTCGCGGGCACCTGTGATGCAGGCACAATATCGGCTCTGTCTAATTCAGCCTCCAATGCCGCTTTGCCCGGAAACGCATTTGCCGGCAGTGACTCCAATAATCGCTCTAGTCTTTCTAAGTCAATTTCCGAAATAATGATTTTAGGTGTTTTCACAGTTTTTCCCTCGTAAAAAAATGTGATGTTTAAGCCGTTACTGTGGCTAACATCGACTCTGTTGCTTACCCTCCCCCAATGCGATAAGCCCCATAAAACAAATACGCTCGCAACGATAGACTGCAACCGTGTTAAATAAATTTGAGTTCAAGATTTTTTGCAGAACAGCACTGAAGCCATAAGCACTTAGCTCATGGTTAATGGCTCTACTCACATTATCCTCGCCAATGACACAGACGAGCGCGGAGTAGAGAAGCATTAATCTAACCCGTAGAAGAAAAAATATCTAGTCTTCATGGTGTTAGCTCAATCCCATTCCTGTTATTTACTGCGATTCGCTGCGTAAATTACCGCCAATAAAAAAGGCGCCTTAGGCGCCTTTTTTATTCGAAAAGGTTAGCTTACCAACCTGTACGAATACGCAGCGCTTTACCGATATCAGCAAGCGAGCGGACAGTTGTCACGCCCGCTGCTTCTAATGCAGCAAATTTGTCTTCTGCAGTACCTTTACCGCCAGCGATAATCGCGCCAGCATGGCCCATACGCTTACCAGCAGGTGCAGTTACACCAGCAATGTAAGACACAACAGGCTTAGTTACGTGTGCTTTGATGTAAGCAGCCGCATCTTCTTCAGCGTTACCACCGATTTCACCGATCATTACAATCGCTTCAGTCTGTGGATCGTTTTGGAACATTTCCAATACGTCGATGAAGTTAGTACCTGGGATTGGGTCACCACCGATACCTACGCAAGTAGATTGGCCGAAACCTTCATCAGTCGTTTGCTTAACCGCTTCATAGGTCAGAGTACCTGAACGTGAAACGATACCCACTTTGCCTTTTAAGTGGATGTGACCTGGCATGATGCCGATCTTACATTCACCTGGGGTGATAACACCTGGGCAGTTAGGGCCAATCATGCGAACGCCAGTTTCTTCAAGCTTCACTTTAACTTGCAGCATGTCCAGTGTAGGAATGCCTTCAGTGATACAAACGATTAGCTCGATGCCACCGTCGATAGCTTCAAGGATGGCGTCTTTACAAAATGGTGCCGGTACATAGATCACAGTTGCCGTTGCGCCAGTTGCAGCAACAGCATCTTTTACCGTGTTAAACACTGGTAGACCTAAGTGAGTTTGACCGCCTTTACCAGGAGACACACCACCCACCATTTGCGTACCGTAATCGATAGCTTGTTGTGAGTGGAATGTACCTTGACCGCCAGTGAAACCTTGGCAAATTACCTTGGTATCTTTATTGATTAAGACAGACATTATTTGCCCTCCGCAGCTTTAACTACTTGCTCAGCCGCGTCAGTTAGACTGGTAGCTGCAATGATATCTAGACCTGATT
This sequence comes from Shewanella sp. SM23, assembly GCF_025654295.1. Lineage (NCBI taxonomy): Bacteria > Pseudomonadati > Pseudomonadota > Gammaproteobacteria > Alteromonadales > Shewanellaceae > Shewanella > Shewanella sp. SM23. The sequence goes on along the minus strand of NZ_JAKKRM010000002.1, from coordinate 47,155 downwards.
TAGCTAATACTTCACGGCCAAGTTCAGCGTTAGTACCTTCTAAACGAACCACAACAGGTACTTTAACGCCCACTTCTTTAACAGCGCCGATAATACCTTCTGCGATCATGTCACAACGTACGATACCGCCGAAAATGTTAACCAGAACCGCTTTCACATTGCTGTCAGACAGAATGATTTTGAATGCTTCAGCTACACGTTCTTTCGTCGCGCCGCCGCCTACGTCTAAGAAGTTCGCTGGCTTGCCACCGTGCAAGTTAACGATATCCATAGTACCCATCGCAAGACCAGCACCGTTCACCATACAGCCAACGTTACCGTCTAATGCAACGTAGTTCAGCTCGAACTTAGCAGCGTGAGCTTCGCGGGCATCATCCTGTGATGGATCGTGCATGCCTTTGATTTTTGGTTGACGGTAAAGTGCGTTACCGTCGATACCGATTTTACCGTCTAGACAGTGTAGGTTGCCTTCAGTGGTAATAACCAGTGGGTTGATTTCAAGCAATGCGAAATCATGATCAACGAACATAGTCGCCAGACCCATGAAAATCTTAGTGAACTGCTTCATTTGAGTTGGGTTTAAACCTAACTTGAAGCCAAGATCACGTGCTTGATAACCTTGTGGGCCAGTCAAAGGATCTATGATTGCAGTGTGGATGAGTTCTGGCGTTTCTTCTGCCACTTTCTCAATTTCAACACCACCTTCAGTCGACGCCATGAACACAACACGACGAGTCGCGCGGTCAACAACGGCACCTAAGTACAGTTCGTTAGCGATGTCGGTACAGCTTTCTACTAAAATTTTAGCAACTGGCTGGCCTTTCTCATCAGTTTGATAAGTCACCAGATTTTTGCCTAACCAGTGTTCGGCAAAGGCTCTGATTTCTTCTTTATCGCCAGTGACTTTAACGCCACCTGCTTTACCGCGGCCGCCTGCGTGTACTTGACACTTAACAACCCATAAATTTCCGCCAATATGGCCTGCCGCTTCTACAGCTTCTTGGGCTGTATCACATGCAAAACCTTCTGACACTGGTAAACCATATTCGGCAAATAAGGATTTTGCCTGATACTCATGCAAATTCATGATGATCTATCCGTATACTTCTAATCAAATCCAACTGGCCCGTTTGGGCCAGTCACGAGGGTATGTCTGGCTATTTCTTTAAGCGCAATCTCTTATCGAGTTGTGTTACAGATCAAGCAGCAGACGAGTTGGGTCTTCTAGGAAGTCTTTAATCGCAACCAAGAAACCAACAGACTCACGGCCATCAACAATACGATGGTCATATGAGAGTGCTAGGTACATCATGGGCAGGATTTCAACCTGACCATTGACTGCCATTGGGCGATCTTTAATGGCATGCATGCCTAAAATCGCACTTTGTGGCAGGTTAAGGATCGGTGTAGACATCAGTGAACCGAAAACACCACCGTTAGTCACAGTGAAGTTACCGCCAGTCATGTCAGCCACAGTCAGCTTACCGTCACGGCCTTTAAGGGCTAAGTCACGAACTGCTTTTTCGATTTCAGCTAAGTTCATGGTATCTGTGTCACGTAACACTGGTGTTACCAGACCACGTGGTGTTGATACTGCGATGCTGATGTCGAAGTAGTTGTGATAGACGATATCATCGCCATCAATAGACGCGTTGACTTCTGGGAAACGTTTCAGCGCTTCAGTCACGGCTTTGATGTAGAAAGACATAAAGCCTAAACGGATACCGTGGCGCTTTTCAAAGATATCTTGGTATTGCTTACGGATATCCATGATGGGCTTCATGTTCACTTCGTTAAACGTCGTGAGCATAGCGGTAGAGTTTTTCGCTTCTAACAAACGGTTTGCGATTGTCTTACGCAGACGTGTCATTGGTACGCGCTTCTCGCTACGGCCAGCCGCTAACGGAGCTACAGCAGGTGCTGCTGGCGCCGCAGCTTTAGGGGCAGACTTAACGAAGGCTTCTACGTCTTCTTTAGTAATACGACCACCCACACCAGTGCCTTTTACTTTGCTGGCATCAACATTGTGCTCAGCCAGTAAACGGCGTACAGATGGGCTTAACGCATCACTGCTTTCATCGCTGGTTTCAGCTGCTGGCGTTGCCGCTTCAGCTTGCGCTTTAGTGACTTCTTTGCCCGATACAGCACCGGCGATGAATTTAGCGATCACTTGTTCACCTAGAACAGTGGCGCCTTCTTCAAACAAAAACTCGCCAATGTGGCCATCTTCTGGCGCAACCACTTCAAGAACCACTTTATCGGTTTCAATATCAACCAGGTTTTGATCACGAGAAACTTGCTCGCCCACTTTCACATGCCAAGTGGCAATCGTGGCATCGGCAACAGATTCTGGTAGTACGGGTACCTTGATTTCGATACTCATGAAAAACTATCCTTTTATAAAATGTCTATTACTACAGTGCGATTGTAAGTTTCAGGGCACTGTTCACTAAAGATTCTTGCTGATGAGTGTGCAACTCAGGGTAACCACACGCTGGTGCAGCTGACGCTTCACGACCAGCATAAGTTAACTGTGCACCTGCAGGAACCGCGGCCCAGAAATGGTGTTGACTAGAGTACCAAGCACCTTGGTTCTGTGGCTCTTCCTGACACCAAACAAAATCTTTCACATGTTGGTAATCAGCCAAAGCAACGATCATTTCATCATGTGGGAACGGATATAACTGTTCGACACGGATTAACGCTACGTTAGTGATATTTTCTTTACGACGTTTTTCCAGCAGTTCGAAGTAAACCTTACCACTGCAGAAGACAACTCGGTCAACCTTGCTTGCTTCCAAGGTATCGATTTCACCGATCACATTTTGGAAACTGCCATTGGCTAATTCTTCCAAGCTTGAAACCGCTAATGGATGACGTAGTAATGACTTAGGCGACATGACGATAAGTGGACGACGCATAGGACGCACCACTTGGCGGCGCAACATATGGTAGACCTGTGCAGGTGTTGAAGGCACACACACTTGCATATTGTGGTTAGCACACATCTGCAAGAAACGCTCTAAACGGGCGCTTGAATGCTCAGGGCCTTGACCTTCATAGCCATGGGGTAACAACATAGTCAGACCACATAAACGGCCCCACTTCTGCTCACCCGATGACAAGAACTGATCGATTACCACTTGGGCACAGTTAGCAAAGTCACCAAACTGGGCTTCCCAAATAGTCAATCCGCCGGGTTCTGCTGTGGCATAACCATACTCAAACGCCAGTACTGAGGCTTCAGATAATACTGAGTCAGTAATATCAATTGGGCCTTGTTCATCAGCAATATTGCGCAGTGGCATGTAAGTCGTGCCATCGTTTTGATTGTGCAATACAGCATGACGATGGAAGAAAGTACCGCGGCCAGAATCCTGACCTGTAATACGTACACGCTTGTTGTCTTCCAGAATTGAGGCATAAGCCAGCGTTTCTGCAAAACCCCAATCGAGTGGCTTCTCGCCTTTTGCCATCGCTAAACGGTCGCTATAAATCTTAGCAACCCGTGATTGCAATGGATGACTTTCAGGTACATAGCTCAGTTTGTCAGCCAGACTTTGTAAACGCTCAGCCGACATAGAGGCTTGATACGCTTCGTCCCACTCACGACCGATATACGGAGTCCAGTCAACAGAATGCAGCGTCATTGGGCGCCATTCTTTAACCACACAATCACCTTGATCTAATGCATCACGGTAATTATTGATAAGACCAGTCACATCATCAGCTGCCATCACGTTTTCAGCGATTAGCTTGTCTGCATAAATCTTACGTGGCGTTGGGTGTTTCTTGATCTTGGCATACATCAGCGGCTGAGTTGCACTTGGCTCATCGGCTTCGTTATGGCCATGACGGCGATAACACACTAATTCAACCACCACATCACGTTTGAACTCGTTACGATAATCAACGGCTAACTGCGACACAAAAGCAACGGCTTCGGGATCATCAGAGTTAACGTGGAAAATCGGTGCCTGAACCATCTTAGCGATGTCAGTACAGTATTCAGTCGAACGAGTATCCGCATGGTTAGACGTCGTGAAGCCCACTTGGTTGTTCACTACGATGCGAATACTGCCGCCGACTTTAAAGCCACGGGTTTGAGACATGTTGAATGTCTCTTGTACTATCCCTTGACCCGCAATTGCAGAGTCACCATGAATAGTAATAGACATGACTTGTAAGCCATCCTTACAACCGCGACGGTCTTGACGGGCACGTACAGAACCAATGACCACAGGGTTAACGATTTCAAGGTGCGATGGGTTGAAGGCCAGTGCTAAATGCACATTGCCGCCCGGCGTTTCGAAATCAGAGGAGAAACCTTGGTGGTACTTAACGTCACCAGAACCGTGGGTATCAGCATGCTTACCTGCGAACTCGTCAAACAGTTCAGCTGGACGCTTACCTAATACGTTCACTAACACGTTCAGACGACCACGGTGAGCCATACCGACGACGATTTCTTTAGTACCGGCTTCACCTGCACGATAAATAATTTCGCGCATCATAGGCACTAACGCATCACCGCCTTCTAACGAGAAACGTTTCGCACCAGGGAATTTAGCACCTAAGTATTTTTCAATACCTTCTGCGGCGTTAAGGCCTTCAAGAATGCGTGTCTTAACACTTTTATCGTAGTTAGCTTTACCTAAGGAAGGTTCGAGACGTTGTTGGATCCAGCGTTTCTCATCGGTATCGGTAATGTGCATATATTCAGCACCGATAGAACCACAGTAGGTGGCTTTCAGCGCTTTTACCAAATCCGCGAGCTTCATGGTTTCGCCACCATGAGCAAAAGAACCTGTATTAAACTCACGTTCCATGTCTTCTTTAGTCAAGCCGTGGAAGGCAGGATCTAAATCAGCTACGGGTTCACGTTTCCACAGTTCGAGGGGATCAAGATTAGCACCTTGGTGACCACGGAAACGATGGGCGTTAATTAATTGCAGGACTTTAACTTGTTTAGCATCCATTTCAGGATCCGTCACACGAGCCGAGCTCTTATGGCGACCTTCTAACGCTAAACTGCGAAAATAATCACGTACTTTTGAGTGAGCAGCTTCAGGCGCATCAACAGAGGCACCGTTCACAGGAGGGAGATTATCAAATACCGCACGCCAATCATCAGCGACTGACTGTGGGTCTTCTTGATAGGCTTCATACATCTCTTCTACGTAGGTCGAATTTGCACCACTTAAGTGAGATGATTCGAGCCAGGCTTTCATGATGCCTTGGTGCATTTCTATTCCTTTCAAACTTTATACACGTGCTTAGCCATAGTATTAAATATGCAGTCTGTAGAGATTACCTTCGACGCATAATTTCTGCCGCCCCTAGATGTCCAGATATACGGCGCGTTGTCTTCCATTACATACGCAAAAGAGTCACCTTCTGCTACCAGAAAGTGACTCTTCAAGAGCTATATTATTATTGGTTTCAGCTCGGGTTCTCGCATTACACTGCTCGCTTCAACAGCATGGACTTAATATGACCAATTGCTTTAGTCGGATTAAGACCTTTTGGACAAACGTCAACGCAGTTCATGATGCCATGGCAACGGAACACGCTATAGGCGTCGTCCAGCTCAGATAAACGTTCTTCTGTAGCTGTATCGCGACTGTCGATCAAGAAACGATATGCATGAAGCAGACCGCTTGGACCGATAAACTTATCAGGATTCCACCAGAATGATGGGCAAGCCGTAGAACAACAGGCACACATGATACATTCGTACAAACCATCTAAATGAGCACGCTCTTCAGGGGATTGTAAGTGTTCACGAGCAGGTTGTTTCTCATCATTGATGAGGTAAGGCTTGATCTTCTCATACTGCTTATAGAACTGAGTTAAATCAACAACTAAGTCACGAACAACTGGCATACCTGGTAATGGACGTATTTCTAATTTCTTGCCTTTAAAGGTTGAAATTGGGGTAATACACGCCAGACCATTCTTACCATTCATGTTCACGCCGTCTGAACCACACACGCCTTCACGGCATGAGCGACGGAATGACAAAGTCGGATCTTGCTCTTTCAACTTGATCAGTGCATCGAGCACCATCATGTCAGAGCCTTCAGCCACTTCTAAGCTGTAATCCTGCATATACGGTTTAGTATCTACGTCAGGATTGTAGCGATAAACTGCAAATGTCAATTTCATCTTTGCAACTCCTAGTAGGTACGTTTCTTCGGCGGGAATGCTTCACGTAACTTAGGTGCCATGTTCACTGCACGACGATCCATCGTTTCAGTGATTGGGTCAAATAAGCTGTGGCATAACCAGTTCTCATCATCACGCTCTAAATAATCTTCACGTGAGTGAGCACCGCGGCTTTCGGTACGGAAGTTAGCCGCATAAGCCGTGGCGATTGCCGTTGCCATCAAGTTATCTAACTCTAAACATTCAATACGTTGAGTATTGAATTCACGAGAGTTATCAGACAATTTAGCATTTGCAAGACGTTCACGAATCACTTTCAACTGCTCTAACCCTTCAGCCATAGCATCGCCACGACGGAATACAGAGAAGTTTAATTGCATACACAGTTGCAGATCCTTACGGATTTGCGCTGGGTCTTCGCCATCTTTGTTGCTTTCCCAACGATTCAGACGCGCCAGAGAGGCAGCAATATCCGCATCACTTGCGTCTTTTGGATCGTCAGTCTCATCCAAAGCTTTACCTAAATGCTGACCCGCTGCGCGGCCAAAGACCACTAAATCAAGCAGTGAGTTACCACCTAAACGGTTTGCACCATGTACAGATACACAGGCAATCTCACCCACAGCGAACAGACCAATAACATCTTGTTCAGTGCCGTCTTCATTCTTACGAATAACTTGACCACTGACCTTAGTTGGTAGACCGCCCATCATATAATGACACGTTGGTAGTACTGGAATTGGACCATCGGCTGGATCGATATGGGCAAAAGTACGAGACAATTCACACACGCCTGGTAAACGTGCTTCTAATGTTTCTTTACCTAAGTGATCAAGCTTCAGTAAACAGTGTGGGCCTAATGGACCGTCTAAACCACGACCTTCGCGGATTTCAGTCATCATTGAACGTGCTACCACGTCACGTGATGCCAAATCTTTCGCGTTAGGGGCATAACGCTCCATGAAACGCTCGCCGTCTTTGTTCAGTAGATAACCGCCTTCACCACGACAACCTTCAGTCACAAGTACACCCGCGCCAGCGATGCCAGTTGGGTGGAATTGCCACATTTCCATGTCTTGCATTTGCACGCCAGCACGCATTGCCATACCTACGCCGTCACCGGTGTTGATATGCGCGTTAGTTGTCGAAGCGTAAATACGCCCTGCACCGCCAGTCGCAAGAATCGTTGCTTTAGCTTTGAAATAAACGATATCGCCCGTTTCAATTTCAATCGCAGTACAACCCACAACGGCGCCATCATCGTTTTTAACGAGATCTAATGCATACCATTCTGAGAAGACTTGCGTCTTATGCTTAACGTTTTGTTGATATAAACAGTGAAGCAAAGCATGACCAGTACGGTCGGCAGCTGCCGCAGTACGCGCAGCCTGCTCGCCACCAAAGTTCTTAGATTGACCACCAAATGGACGTTGGTAAATCGTACCATTTTCGAAACGAGAGAAAGGCAAACCCATTTGCTCAAGTTCAATCACGGCTTCAGGACCGGTTTTACACATGAACTCGATCGCTTCTTGGTCACCGATAAAATCGGAACCTTTCACGGTATCGTACATGTGTTGTTCCCAATGATCTTCATGGGCGTTACCTAACGCAACAGTGATACCACCCTGCGCAGATACGGTATGAGAACGGGTTGGGAATACTTTTGATAAAAGCGCACAGCTTTTACCTTCTTTGGAAATCTGCAGCGCTGCACGCATACCAGCGCCACCGGCACCGATCACTACAGCATCAAATTCGCGTACTGGAATACTCACTTAGACACCCCACACAATAACAATGCCGGCCGCTAAATAACAAAATACGGTAACGACAAAGGTGAACTGTAAAACACCACGTAACGACGTGCACTTAACGTAATCTGTCAGCACTTGCCATACACCAATCCAAGCATGTACTAATAAGGCTACCAGCGTCAGAAGTGTAAACACTTTCATTGGCAGAGCACTAAATAGGCCATGCCAGACGTCGTAGGTGAGAGGGGAACTACATGCAATAAAGCCAACCAAGAAAATGGTGTAACAGGCGAGGATCACTGCACTAGCGCGTAGTAGAATATAGTCATGAACACCACTGCGTCCAAAACTTGCTGCATTGGTTACCATACCCAGATCCCCGCTATGATTGAAAAGGCTACCGTTAAGGCAAATACAGCTTTCGCTGATGCGGCACCCGATGACAATTCTTCCCAACGACCGGTATCCATTACTAAGTGGCGCAGGCCACCAAACAAGTGATACGCCAGTGCAGTCATAATGCCCCACAGGATAAACTTCATCACGAAGTTATCGAATAGAGACTGTACGCCAGCGAAACTTTCAGCTGATGCTAAAGATGAATTTAGCAACCAAATGAGAATGCCAACTGCGAACAGCATGATGACACCGGAAACACGGTGAAGAATTGACACAATCGCTGTTGCAGGAAAGCGAATGGTCTGCAGATCTAAATGGACAGGTCTTTGCTTTTTCACGTTCTGCTCACTCAGCTCCATTGAGCATTTTTTTTGTTATGTGAACCGCTTTTGTACAAACTTTAAACAGGAGGTTGATCACTGCAAAAGTAAACACAAAAGCAAAGTTTAAACAAACAGTTAACTATCTGAGCACGCACTCATTTAACATGTAAACAAAGGGTGCTTTATAATCGTTGTTTGCGGCCCTTATTGGGCGAGGCAAGTATACTCGCGGCAAATGTCAAATACAAACATCACAGAATGCAAATTATGTTTTTTTGACTATTTTTTACTGTAAGTGCCAGTTACAAATAGAAAAGTAAAGGCTTTTATACCATGGTCTAACAAATTTAAACGCTTATTTAAATTGAAATGTGATCTAGAATGGCTGTAAAGTAATGGCGGTTTGACATGCCGCACTCACAGATAAGAACTAAGTAAGGAGAACGGGGTATGGCTGATTTAAAAGCCAAATTAGAATTACCAGGGAACGACTCGATAGAATTGCCAGTAAAGCAGGGAACCGCTGGTTTTGACGTAATCGATATCAGTAAACTTGGCAGCAAAGGTTACTTTACTTTTGATCCAGGTTTTCTTGCGACTGCCTCCTGTGAATCTGCAATTACCTATATTGATGGTGATCTAGGTATATTGTTACACCGTGGCTATCCAATCGATCAACTTGCCGTTGACTCCGATTACCTAGACCTGTGTTATTTGCTGCTTTACGGTGAACTGCCGACCAAAGCGCAATATACTGAGTTTGTACATACAGTTAAAACCCACACTATGGTTCACGAGCAGCTAGCCTTCTTCTTTAGAGGTTTCCGTCGTGATGCTCATCCTATGGCCATGTTATGTGGTGTGACGGGTGCATTATCTGCATTTTACCAAGACTCTCTGGATGTTAACGATCCACGTCACCGCGAAATCGCCGCTTATCGCTTAGTCTCAAAAATGCCTACGATAGCAGCCATGTGCTACAAGTATTCTTCAGGCCAGCCATTCGTGTACCCACGTAATGACTTAAGCTATGCAGGCAACTTCTTAAGCATGATGTTTGCTGTACCGTGCGAAGAATACGTCGTGAACCCTATTGTTGAACGTGCAATGGACAGGATCTTCATTTTACATGCAGATCATGAGCAAAATGCATCGACTTCAACAGTACGTTTAGCCGGTTCTTCAGGTGCAAACCCATTTGCGTGTATCGCAGCGGGTATCGCATCTCTTTGGGGCCCTGCACACGGCGGCGCTAACGAAGCCTGTTTGCAAATGTTAGAAGAAATCGGTTCAGTAGACCGTATTCCTGAATTCATTGAACGCGCTAAAGATAAAAATGATCCTTTCCGTCTGATGGGCTTTGGACACCGTGTTTACAAAAACTTTGACCCACGAGCCAAAGTGATGCGTGAAACCTGTCATGAAGTGCTGAAAGAACTGAAAGTACAAGATCCACTCTTGGATGTAGCAATGGAGCTTGAGCGCATTGCACTTGAAGACGAATACTTCATTTCTAAAAAGCTGTATCCAAACGTCGACTTCTACTCCGGCATCATTATGAAAGCCATTGGTATTCCAACCAGTATGTTCACTGTGCTGTTCGCACTGGCACGTACTGTAGGCTGGATTGCTCACTGGAAAGAAATGTTAGATCAACCAGGCCACAAAATCAGCCGTCCACGTCAGTTATATACTGGTGAAACTGCGCGTGATTTCGTCGCACAAGACAAACGCTAAGTCCCACGACTTACGCATTAAAAAGCGCCTAAGGGCGCTTTTTTCATTTCAAATAATCCTCTTTTAGACTTCCCTCTCCTGACAAAATACATTGTTGCAATTGCGCACTTGTGTAATCTTAATTAACCGCGTTTAGTTATTCTCATCACTTTTTAAACCTTTTGGCTACATTTGGTAAGAATCACAAATCACACTTAGCCAAAAATACGACTAATAGACTGAAATTAAACAAATTTAAACATTGGCATGGTTTCTGCTATCAACTGACATCACAATAAAGACAACAGGTAACATTCTTATGGAAAAGTCAAAAATTGCTCAATTCGCCCTGCCACTGCTAATGATTTCGATGCTAGCAGCCTGCGGTGAGGAAGAAGTGGTCAAAAAAGAAGAAAAATATGCCATTCCCGTCGAAACCACTACAGTGATGCAAGGAAACGTTTCTTCTTTTTACAGTACAACTGCCACCTTAGAAGCGCCACAGGAAGCCAATGTAGTGAGTCGTATATCAGGGCTCATTGAATCTCTCGCTGTTGAAGAAGGTGACCGCGTTCAAAAGGGACAAGTGCTGGCTGTTATTGATGCCAAGAGGCAGCAATATGATTTAGACCGCTCAGAAGCCGAAGTCAAAATCATCGAGCAAGAATTAAATCGTCTGAAGAAAATGAGCAACAGAGAATTTATCAGCGCGGATTCAATGGCCAAACTTGAATATAACTTGCAAGCCGCTATCGCTAAAAAAGATCTCGCTGAACTGCAAGTAAAAGAAAGCCGCGTACTGTCCCCTATCAGCGGTGTAGTTGCTAAACGCTATGTGAAAGCTGGCAATATGGCGAAGGAATTTGGCGACTTGTTTTATATAGTCAACCAAGATGAACTTCACGGTATAGTTCATTTGCCAGAGCAACAGCTTGCGAGCTTAAAACTCGGCCAAGAAGCACAAGTGTTTAGTAATCAACATAGCAAGAATGCTATCCACGCCAAAGTGTTGCGCATAAGCCCGATTGTGGACCCACAAAGTGGCACCTTTAAGGTGACACTTGCTGTGCCGAATCAAGAGGCGCGCCTTAAAGCTGGCATGTTTACCCGAGTTGAGCTCAAATACGACACCCACGAGAACGTGATTACCGTTCCCTACAGCGCCTTGATTAACCAAGACAACAAACAAGCGCTTTATGTTATTGATGGTACCAATGCGAACCGTCGTGAAGTCGAAATTGGCTACCGTGAAGGTGATTCGGTAGAAGTGATTACAGGTATTAATCCCGGTGAACAAGTCGTGACCCGTGGCCAGCAAAACTTGAAAGACCAATCCTTAGTCGAAGTGATCACCCCACTCGATCTTGCTTCCGCTAAGAACTGATAGGAGCCTTTCATGTCAATTATCAGCACTTCTGTTAAACGGCCAGTCACGGTATGGATGTTCATGCTGGCGGTGATTTTATTCGGTATGGTGGGATTTTCCCGCCTAGCGGTGAAGTTACTGCCAGACTTAAGCTATCCCACGTTAACCATTCGCACTATGTATGACGGTGCGGCGCCAGTAGAAGTTGAACAGCTCGTCTCTAAACCAATTGAAGAAGCCGTTGGCGTGGTCAAAGGCTTACGTAAAATCAGTTCTATTTCGCGCTCCGGCATGTCAGATGTGGTGCTTGAGTTTGAATGGGGCACAACAATGGATATGGCGAGTTTAGATGTACGTGAAAAGCTCGACACTATCGCTCTGCCACTTGATGTTAAAAAGCCCTTATTACTGCGTTTTAACCCCAATCTCGACCCCATTATGCGTCTTGCGCTGTCTGTGCCCAATGCCTCAGAAGCCGATCTCAAACAAATGCGCACCTATGCAGAGGAAGAGCTTAAGCGTCGTTTAGAGGCGCTATCTGGGGTCGCCGCCGTGCGTTTATCTGGCGGCCTAGAGCAAGAAGTTCATATTCAGCTCAATCAAGAAAAACTGTCGCAGCTCAATCTCAATGCCGATGATATTAAACGTCGTATTAATGAGGAAAACATCAACCTCTCTGCGGGTAAAGTGATCCAAGGTGATCGCGAATACTTAGTACGAACGCTAAACCAATTCAACTCATTAGATGAACTCGGCCAAGTGATCGTCTATCGCGATGAGCAAGCTTTAGTCCGTTTATTCGAAGTTGCTACCATCACAGATGCCTACAAGGAGCGTAGTGATATCACCCGCATCGGCAGTCAAGAATCGATTGAACTGGCCATTTATAAAGAAGGTGATGCAAATACTGTCGCTGTCGCCAAAAAACTGCGCGATGAACTCGTCAAAATCAATCAAGACCCTAAGCAAAATAAGCTCGAAGTGATTTACGATCAGTCTGAGTTTATCGAAAGTGCGGTCAGCGAAGTCACCTCTTCTGCGCTGATGGGCAGCTTGTTATCTATGCTAGTGATTTACCTGTTCTTGCGTAATATCATCCCGACACTGATTATTTCTATCTCGATTCCCTTCTCAGTCATCGCCACCTTTAACATGATGTATTTTGCCGATATCAGCTTAAATATTATGTCATTAGGTGGTATCGCCCTTGCCATAGGTCTCTTGGTCGATAACGCCATTGTGGTATTAGAGAACATTGACCGCTGCCGTAGCGAAGGAATGAGTAAATTAGAAGCCGCTGTGACGGGGACTAAAGAAGTGGCAGGCGCAATTTTTGCCTCAACACTCACCACTCTTGCGGTGTTTGTGCCGCTAGTATTTGTGGATGGGATTGCCGGCGCCCTCTTCTCAGACCAAGCGCTAACGGTCACTTTTGCACTGTTAGCATCGCTATTAGTCGCGTTAACGTCCATTCCAATGCTGGCATCACGTGAAGGCTTTAAAACCTTACCCGCGCTGATAAAAACGACACCTAAGGATAAACCCACCACTAAAATGGGCAAGCTTAAACACTATAGCGCGACTGTGTTTTCCTTTCCTATTCTATTAATTGTTAGTTACTTACCCAGTGCACTACTGACCTTAGTGTTGATTTTAGGCCGCTTTTTCTCATGGCTTATTGGTCTAGTGATGCGCCCGTTAAGCTCAGCATTTAACTTTGTCTACCACAGTATTGAGAAGGTTTATTACAAGCTTCTGGCCTCGGCGCTGCGCCAACAGAAAGCAACACTGTTACTCACGATTGCGATAACAGGCGCTTGTATTAGCTTGTTACCGCGACTTGGTATGGAGCTTATTCCGCCAATGAATCAGGGCGAGTTTTACGTGGAGATCTTACTGCCGCCGGGTACGGCAGTAAGCGAAACCGACAAGATATTACAGCAACTTGCACTGTCCATTAAAGACAGAGCCGAAGTTAAACATGCTTATAGCCAAGCCGGTAGTGGCGGTTTGATGACTTCGGATACTGCCCGCGGGGGTGAAAACTGGGGCCGCTTGCAAGTGGTGCTTAACGACCACAGTGCCTATAACGCAGTCACTCAAGTATTACGTGATACTGCGCGCCGCATTCCTGAACTTGAAGCGAAAATTGAGCAACCTGAGTTATTCAGCTTTAAAACGCCACTGGAAATTGAACTCACAGGTTACGATTTAAACTTGCTCAAACGCAGCGCAGATAGTCTCGTCAAAGCATTATCCGCATCGGAGCGTTTTGCCGACGTGAACACCAGTCTACGTGATGGTCAACCTGAGCTAAGTATCCGTTTCGATCATGCAAGGTTAGCGGCTCTAGGAATGGATGCGCCAACGGTTGCGAACCGTATCGCCCAACGTGTTGGTGGTACTGTTGCCAGTCAATACACAGTGCGTGACCGTAAGATTGATATTCTGGTGCGCAGTGAACTCGCGGAGCGGGATCAAATCAGCGATATCGATGCCTTAATCATCAATCCGAATAGCAGTCAGCCTATTGCATTAAGCGCAGTTGCAGAAGTTTCATTGCAATTAGGCCCATCTGCGATTAACCGCATCAGCCAACAACGTGTGGCTCTCGTATCAGCTAACCTCGCCTATGGTGATTTAAGCGATGCGGTTGCACAGGCGCAGCAGATACTATCGCAACAAGTGTTACCCGCATCGGTTCAGGCCCGTTTTGGTGGTCAAAATGAGGAAATGGAGCACTCATTCCAATCACTCAAAATTGCCCTTATCTTAGCGATTTTCTTAGTATATTTAGTCATGGCGAGTCAGTTTGAATCACTATTACATCCCTTGCTTATCCTCTTTGCCGTACCTATGGCATTAGGTGGCAGTGTACTTGGGCTTTATATCACCCAAACTAACTTGAGTGTGGTGGTATTTATTGGCCTTATCATGTTGGCGGGGATCGTCGTGAACAACGCGATTGTGCTTGTGGATCGGATCAATCAACTGCGTAGCGAAGGTGCTCAAAAACTTGATGCCATTCGCGATGCAGCTAAATCGCGCCTACGCCCGATTATGATGACAACCCTCACCACGACCTTAGGCTTATTGCCGATGGCGCTAGGTCTAGGTGATGGCTCAGAGGTGCGCGCACCGATGGCGATTACGGTGATCTTTGGTCTGAGTTTATCAACACTACTGACCTTAATTGTGCTCCCAGTGCTCTATGCCCTGTTTGATCGAAAAGAATACGCAGCAACAGGCTCACATGTAAACGTAGAGGAGGCTCGCCCATGAACCTCACCCGTTTAGCCATTAAGCGCCCCGTAACCACCAGCATGTTCTTCTTTGCTATCTTGCTGTTTGGTCTCGCCTCGAGTCGCCTATTACCGCTGGAAATGTTCCCCGGTATTGATATCCCACAGATAGTGGTGGAAGTGCCTTACAAAGGCTCGACCCCTGCTGAAGTGGAACGCGATATAACCAAAGTGCTGGAGGAATCCCTCGCGACTATGGGGGGGATTGATGAGCTTGAATCAGAATCCTCCCAAGAAGGCGCCGAAATCGAAATCAACATGAAGTGGGGGGAAAACGTTGCCACTAAGAGCTTAGAAGCGCGGGAAAAAATCGATGCAGTGCGGCATTTACTGCCCAAGGATGTGGAGCGGGTCTTTATCCGCCAATTCTCCACCGCCGACATGCCTGTGCTCACCATACGCATCTCAAGTGATCGTGAGCTTTCAGGTGCATTCGATCTACTCGATAAACAGCTCAAGCGTCCGCTTGAACGTGTTGAAGGTGTCTCTAAGGTCAGCCTGTACGGCGTTGAGCAAAAGCAAATTGAGGTACGCATCAATGCCGATCGCCTTGCCGCCAGTGGATTTTCAGCCACAGATTTGCAACAACGTCTCAGCAGAGAGAACTTTGTGCTGAGCGCTGGCACACTCAGGGCCAGTAATATCGTTTATCAAGTTTCACCTAAGGGTGAGTTTAGAAACCTTGAAGATATCAAAGCACTAGTACTGATCCCCGGATTGACCTTAGGCGATATCGCCGATGTGCAATTTGCCCTACCTGAACGTATCGAAGGTCGACATTTAGATAAGCACTATGCCGTGGGTTTGGATGTGTTTAAGGAATCTGGCGCTAACTTAGTCGAAGTGTCAGACCGTGTCATGAAGGTGATTGAGCTTGCGAAGCAGGACCAACAGTTCCAAGGTATTCGCCTATTTATCATGGAAGATCAAGCCTCTGGAGTAAAATCTTCACTAATGGATTTGCTGCTTTCAGGGTTAATCGGTGCACTGCTGTCCTTTGTCGTGCTGTACTTATTCCTGCGTAATTTTAAAATGACTTTAGTGGTTGTGTCATCCGTGCCTATTTCAATCGGTATGACGCTCGCCGCTATGTATCTACTCGGTTACAGCTTGAATATTCTGTCTATGATGGGACTCCTGCTCGCCGTCGGTATGCTTATTGATAACGCTGTGGTTGTCACTGAGAGCGTACTGCAGGAAAAACAAGGTAAACACCCTAAAGACAATGAAGAGTCTGTCATGACGGGGGTCGATAAAGTGTCTCTGGCAGTATTGGCAGGCACAATGACAACCGCCATTGTATTTTTACCTAATATTTTTGGCGTAAAAGTCGAGATCACCATTTTTCTAGAGCATGTTGCTATTGCGATTTGTATTTCACTCGCCGCGTCGCTATTGGTCGCAAAAACCTTAATCCCTTTGATGTTGACTAAGTTTCACTTCGACATCGCACCCGAAAAGGATGCAGGTAAATTACAACGTTTTTACAATAATACCCTAGATTGGGTATTGCTCAGACCTTGGCGTTCAGGCGTGATTGCTGTAGCGATCCTCGCATCCACCGCCCTGCCGCTATCTATGGTTAAACAGGACCAAGAAGACAGCGAGAGCAATGAGCGAATCTACATTAACTATCAAGTAGAAGGTCGACATAATCTCAATGTCACTGAGGCAATGATCAACCAAATGGAAGAGTATCTTTATAACAATAAAGAGGAATTCCATATTGATTCTGTCTACAGCTATTATGCCTCTGACGATGGCTCATCGGTGATCCTCCTAAAGAAAGATTTGCCTATGTCAGTGGATGAGTTAAAAAAGAAAATCCGCAGTGGCTTCCCTAAGTATTCCATCGCCAAACCGCAATTTGGCTGGGGCAATGACAACTCTGGCGTGCGAGTCACACTGACAGGGCGTTCAACCTCTGAGCTGATTAATTTGAGCGAGCAAGTTATTCCTTTGTTGCAAAACATCAAAGGATTGCAAGATGTTCGCTCCGAGCTTAATGGCGCTCAGCAAGAAGTGATTATCCGCATTGATAGACAAATGGCGGCGCGGTTAGATTTAAAACTCAATGAAATTGCCTCAAGTATCTCCATGGCACTGCGCGGTTCACCGCTACGATCCTTCCGCCACGATCCTAATGGCGAGCTGCGCATCGAAATGGCCTACGAGAAAGAGTGGCAAAAGTCACTTGAGAAACTCAAGCAGTTACCCATAGTACGCCTCGACCAAAGAGTGTACACCTTAGATAATCTGGCAAAGATTGAGATCCAACCCCGCTTCGATACTATCAAACACTTCAATCGCCAAACCTCGCTGTCGATTGGGGCTAACTTAGAAAACCTCACCACAGAAGAGGCGCAAACTAAGATCAAGCAAGTGATGGAAAATATCCGTTTCCCCGATGGTTACGACTATTCACTCCGTGGTGGCTTCGAGCGCCAAGATGAAGATCAGAACGTGATGGTGACTAATATGCTCTTGGCTGTCGCGATGATTTATATTGTTATGGCGGCGTTGTTTGAATCTCTACTGTTACCAACGGCGATTATTACCTCAATCCTATTTTCCATCACAGGTGTATTCTGGGCGCTGTTTATCACAGGCACCCCTATTTCTGTGATGGCAATGATAGGTATCTTGATTTTAATGGGGATAGTGGTGAACAACGGTATCGTTCTGGTGGATCAAATCAATCAGATGACACCGGATCTCGACAAATTGTCTGACACCATTCGGGAGGTGTGTATCACCCGTTTGCGGCCAGTGTTAATGACAGTAGGTACAACAGTACTGGGATTAGTCCCACTGGCGATGGGTGATACCCAAATCGGTGGCGGCGGCCCGCCATATTACCCCATGGCAATCGCCATTATCGGTGGCTTATCGTTCTCGACAGTGACTAGCTTGTACTTAGTCCCCCTGTGCTATCAAGCATTTTATCGGATGCGTCATCGCGCAGCGATTCGCTTAGGCCAAGCCGATCACTTTGCAAAAAAACTGTTACCTTGGACGGTTTAGTTGTCTTGGATAGCTGATGTTATTGAACAGTTCAGCAATCTTTGACAACTTAATATGCCATTGAATTTGTAATAAAAAGGCTGCTGTGCGGCCTTTTTTATTTTACGAATTACGCTCTATACTTTTACTGCGGTAAAACCCTAAACTGGATCATAAACAATTGCTCAAGACCGGGATAAATTTCTGCAATCACATCACGTAACTGCGGCAACGTCATATTCTCTTGCTTAGCATGAATGTCTGAGAGCTCAGTTAAGGTCACTGGCACGACATCAATAATATGGATATCACAAAACCAGCGGTCGGTTTCGAAGGTTGAAACGGGAAGTGTTTGACCTGCAATCACATGGGATTCCGTTTCATCACGCAATGTAATGGTTTTAGTGCCACTTAATATATCGTGCTCAAAGCGCTCAAAAAAAGTGATTTTAGTTAATAACACACATCTTCCTCGGCTCAGGATATGAGCAATAAAATAACATTAGAGTCAATTTTTCAAACTCATAATGCTAGGCAATATAATGGCTTTTGATCCACACTGACAGCCTACACCGCAGAATTTGCAGCATTTGTCGTGTGAAATACTAACAGCACCGTTTGAGTCAAATTGTTATGCTAACGCCATATAGCAAAACTAGTTCCCAAAGAGTGGCCGTTGTTTTCGACAAAATTCAGCAAAACATGGTCAGTTCGCTCAGATTGAGTTAGAATCCCGCCTCAATTGAGCCCTTGGCCTCATATTCCTGCGCGTAGCGGGTGCGAAACGAAATTAGAGACGTCATGAACAAGAAACAAAAGATCATCAAGAAAATAGCTAAACGCGCTAAGGCCAGACTGAATAAAGTCGACCCAGTGACTATCGGCTCACCTGCAAAATCAGGTTACATCTCTAAGGCTGATCGCGCAAAAATGGCGGCATCAGAAGCCGCGACTGAACAAGTCGAAGGCCAACAAGACACGCCAAGTATTGAAGAATAAGCAGTACCGAAGAATAAGAAGCTCAGCAGAATAGTTTTTTAGCGGCGTATTTTGGCATTGTTAGCTTAACTAAATGAAGTGCAAACGCCGTTTCAAACAAAATGCCACAAGCAATCTTGTGGCATTTTGTTTTTCAGCATTCCCATCATTAGCAGCTTTCTGACTGCTCCTCATTATTAAGAGCTCATTTTTTATCTGCGTTCTTGCCCACAGCTTCTACACGGCACAGCTAAGCCACATAACGTCAATTAGGCTTTTTACCCTCGTCTAAATAGGGTAATACGGGCTCATTCTCTTGCTCCTCCGTTAATTGCGCCATCTGCACGCACGAGGATGACAGCGGATTGGTCGCACTCGGTAAGTTCTGTGCAACACAATTAGCGATTTCCTCTTCCTCACTCAGTACGACATTGCGGGGGATAGCATTCGCAGCATCAAGATTAGGCGCGGCTGAAAACTGTGCCTGCGCCGCCACTTTATCCACTAAACGATAGGCAACCCACACACCTAATGTACCAAACAAAATAGACCCTAAAATTTGCCCAATCAATACACCGTAAACACCGCCCCAAAGTGCACCAAAATACACAAAAGGCACAGTGCCTAAAGTGGCTTTACCTACGTTAAATAGCGTGGAATATTTGGCCTTGCCAAGGTTATTAAAGGACGCATTCGCCACGAATAAAATCCCCGAAAAGATAAAGAATACTGCGATATAACTGCAGAAAAAGTGAATAAGATCAGCGCTGTCGCCCTTCATATCAAACACACTGACCAAATGTGACTTAAGCATAAACAGCAGCAAAGACATTACCAGCACATACACAGTACAAAACTGAATCGCTCGCGTTAAACTCTCACGTACTCGGTCAAACTGACCTGCGCCAAAGTTTTGCCCAACAATAGGTCCAATCGCGCCGGACAGTGCAAAGATCATCCCAAAAGCCACAGGGATTAAACGCCCTAATACTGCCCAGCCTGCCACATAAGCGTCACCGAAATCGGCGATCGCTCGGGTCACAAAGGCATTTCCGATGGGAGTTGCCACATTGGTTAACATCGCAGGGCCTGCAATGGCAAAGATGGGCTTAAGATCGGCGACAAAATGTGCCTTATCGAAATGGCCTAACAACTTATGCTTAACCACCACACCGCGAGCGGCAATCACAAATACCGCCACCCTCGCTAAAACGGATGCCAATGCAGCGCCTTCAATCCCCATGGCGAACATGAAGATAAAAATCGGATCGAGTACAGCATTAACGCCGCCCCCCGCTAAGGTCGACATCATAGATAACTTTGCATCACCCACGGCGCGCAAAGCTCCGCCGAGCGCCATCGCAAGACAGATAAAAGGCAAGGAAGGCACGAGAATATACAAATAGCTCGCAGCAAGCTCTGCCGTATGACCACTCGCGCCTACTAAGGCAACTAGCTCAGGAATGAAGATGGTGACCACTGCCGCCACCAGCACACTGATCAGTGTCGTCACAACCGCGCTATTGAGTAATAAGCGCTTTGCCAACACCACCTCTTTTGCGCCAATCGAGCGAGACACTAAAGCGCCTAAAGCAATTGATAAGCCTATCCCAATGGACGTAGTGAAAAAGGAGATACTGCCCGCATAACCTACAGCAGCAGCAAGCTCATGCTCCCCCAATAAACTCAGGAAAAAGATATCCAGTAAATCCACGACAAATAAGGCAGAAATCCCTACCGCTGCGGTCGAACTCATCACTAGGATATGGCGTAATATGGGGCCTTCAACAAACTTGGCTTGCGTCATACGTGTCTTTTACCTACAAAAAATAAAAAGTGTTCGCCGAAGTCATCATGAAACGCCTTTATCAACGGGCACATCTAGACTATCTAACTCACATCCACAACGACTACAATACATGGCATCAATATCATGACCTGTCTTATGGCATTGATTACACGAGCGTAAATCTCGATGACGCCCTACTTCTTGGGATATCTCGGCGGTTAAAATCCCCGTTGGGATTGCGATAATCGAGTAACCAATCAGCATAGTAAAAGCCGCAATCGCCTGACCTAATCCGGTTTTCGGGGTAATGTCGCCGTAACCGACTGTAGTAATAGTCACAATTGTCCAGTACACAGATTTAGGGATTGAACTGAAACCATTATCAGGCCCTTCAACCACATACATTGCTGAACTCAGTACCATAACGATCAAACTGACCGAGAAGAAAAACAAAAAAACCTTACGACTCGACTGCATCATCGCCCTAAGTAGAACATTTCCTTCACTCAAATAACGCAGTAATTTGAGTACACGGAAAATCCTAAACAGCCTAAGTATCCGGATAACTAAGGTAAAGTTAGCACCAGGGATCAGCAACGCTAGATAACTTGGCAATACCGATAACAAATCCACTAAACCATAAAAGCTGCGAGCATATAACACAGGATGAGTCGCGCAGTACAAACGTAGGCCATATTCAATCGTAAAAATAATGGTAAATACCCATTCCAACACAGAAATAAGCTGGCCGTATTCGCGATGGAATATCTCTACTGTGTCGAGGAACACTAAGCCGACACTCAACACAATACACACCATGAGGGCGATATCAAAATAGCGGCCAGCGGGAGTATCAGTGCCAAAAATAATGGTACGTAATTGACGTTTTAACGGACTTTCGGATTCGATATTCTCAGACATAAAAGCTTTTACTTCCTTGCAACAAACTGACTAACACAGGGATTACAGCATAAATATGCCACGAGTCTGCCATGCAATTGCACCTAGCTCAAAATTATCTACTCACAGTAGGATAAAATTGCGGTATGATGCCGAAAAAAAGCCAACAACCTGTGTTTATTTTCGAGGACTCCATGCGCGCCACCCTACTTTCCACATTGACATCTCTCACTGTGACTATCGCGGCTCTCGTTTCACCCGAATTACATGCCTCTGGCATGGGTAAAGTGGATCTGGTGGTGATCACTAAATCCGAATCCAGTATGGCTTTATTACGCGATGGCAAAGTGCTCAAACAATATCGCATCGCCATGGGTGACCTACCCGCTGGACACAAATTAAAGGAAGGCGATCAACGCACACCACAGGGGCGTTATACCCTAGATTATAAAAAGCCAGATAGTGCTTATTATAAATCAATCCATATTTCCTATCCTAATGAAGAGGATAAACTCAGAGCCAAAGCCTTAGGCATTAGACCCGGAGGCATGATCATGATCCACGGCCAAAACCCTAAGTCGTCACTGCCGCCAGAACAAGCCCAGCAATACAACTGGACTGACGGCTGTATCGCGATTACCAACGCCGAAATGGATGAAGTGTGGAAAGTGGTCGATGAAGGAACGCCGATTGAGATTTGGCCTTAATCTTAGCCAATATCCAGATGGCAAAATGCTAAATAGATCATTGAACGATATCAAACACGCCCAGCTTAATGGGCGTTTTTATTTAACCTTTTAAAGCATGATGTTAGTTGTAATAGTCTCAGTCATTTACTTAAGGGATAAAACTAACGCCAATAGAAATGCCTTGGAGTATTTATGCCTAAATTCAACAAGCCTGTTGCGTCGCACAGTACAAACCTCAGCTATGAGCAATTAATCCAAGGCTGGCCAGCCTTCGAAGCACAGATTTTAGCCTTGCTTGAAACCTTAGACTTAGCAGATAAAGCACTGGTTTGCGACCATGTCGCGCTGCGCGTCAATTCCATCGCCAGTGCCGATGCCATGCGCGACGCCTTTAGCCGCATAGGTAAAATCATTTCAGACAACATCATCAATGGCCGTACGATTCTGATCATCGAGCTAGACACGCCACTCACACTCGGTCAATTTAGCATTGCCTGCGTCGAGCTTCCCTATCCTAGTGATAAAGTTTATCCACAGGAAGGCTGGGAGCACATAGAATTAGTTATTGATTCTAAAGCCAAAGATTGCGATACCTTGAGCCAAGATTTACTGGTCTTATGTCCAACACTCCGCCCTTTACTCAACCTAGGACTGAGTTCATTGCCGCAATCTGAGCAGACAGTTGAATCAGAGCAGTCAAGATTACCAGACTTGCCATCCCTTGCTGAGATTAAGGTCAAGATGAGCTCGCCCAAAGGCGATAAAGAACGTTTAGCCAATCCAACTATCGCCTTTAAACGCGGCAATGTGTGCATTAAAGTGCATCCCCATGGCATAAAAGTGGTCATCGCGAGCGAACAAGTATCTGAATGTTAAGTCAGGCTTAAACTCAAGCAGATAAAACTGAGCTTAGATTTTCATCTGCACTTGCCTTAGCTAAAACCTACGACAGTACCTGAGTTAACATCTGAGTTGATGACAATTTAATCAGATTCAATATTCTCGTTATTTTTAGGTTAGTTTTTTGGTGGTTTTGTCAAAAATCGCCAAAATTAAATCTAAAAAACAGCATATTTAGCGTAACTTAGGACATATAACTCGCAGATGCCATCAGGCACAAATTATCGTGTCCAGTAGATGGATGCTATGTGCAAACAGAGGATCGCCAATGAAGCCACACAAGAACGAAGCACAAATATTGAAGTTCGCCATGGAAATCGGCGTGGGCTATGCCAAAAAACGCGGATATGCAGACTTTGACAAAGGCATCTCACCCAAAGACAAAGTGGAATGCATTTACCGTTTATTGGTCACCGACAACTTAATCCAGCCACTGGCCAAAGATAAAGAAGATGGGCCAAACATGAAACACAAACTGATTTTATGGATCACCCGCCAACTGCCTGCTGATCATCCACTGTTGAAGTAATCTTTTTAGACGACTCGGTTAAAAATGATTATTGGCAAGCGGACATTTGAAGCTAGCCTAGAAAGAAGCCAACTCGCTAAGTGTTCCCGATATAGATCACCATTAAATGGCGCATCATTGCGCCATTTAAGTATGCCTAAACTGGATATCGAACCTAGCCCTTTTTGGCCGCTTTGTTGGCTTTCTCATTCGCCAGCACTGTTGCCATTGGCGGCACTATGGTTGTAGGGTCGAGGCGCATTTGATACCAGTTCACTCGCCAATCTAAGTGTGGACCATTTGCACGGCCTGTTGCGCCCACCTCTGCAACAGCTTGGCCTTGCTTAACCGCTTCACCCGCGTTGGCGTACAACTTACTCAAGTGCAAAAAACTCGAACTCACGCCATAACCATGATCGATCACCATAGTCCCGCCCGAATAAAACATGTCGGGAACAGACAGACTTATCACACCATCGGCGGGTGCTACCACGACAGTGCCGGTTTTCGCCGCCACATCCACACCAAAGTGTGGATTACCGGGTACATCATTATAAATACGCTGGCTACCGTAAACGCCTGAAATACGCCCCGTCAGCGGCCAAATAAACTCCTGTAAAAAGGCCGTTTGCTCGCTAAATGTTGCCCGCGCCGCTTTCACCTGCGCCGTGTCTTTCGCCGCTCTTTCCTGCGCGACAGGATCAGGCTTCATAATCTTCGAGCTAATGCCCTTTACACTTTGAATATCGTACTCTCGCTTGGTTAAGGTTAAAGGCTTAACCTCAGTCAAACCATCGGGATAAACCAAGGTTAGCTGCTGGCTCAGTTCACCGTCGCGATCAAAACCAAAGGCAAAATGACCGTCAGGCGTGACCTTGATGGCTTCACCATTTAAGCTAATCTGAGTGCCCGCTGGCGCTTGACCCCGCATTAATGCGCCTTGCTCTAACTTACCCTGTAAACTCACCTCAGCTTGTACCTGAGGCGCAATGAGCACTAGGCCCAAAGTGAATAATGCCGATAAGCAGCGCACTGGATTTGAACTTAGGGGGGATCCACCGTGAGATAAAAATTGCGATACTTTATTTCTCAACATCTTATTATTTTCCAGCATCTTAGTTTCCAATATCCTAGTTTCCAACATCTTCAAAAAATCCTTATCGATGGGCAATAGAGATCAAGACCCACTAAATACATTCATCGCGACACAAAACGCAGCCGAATTCAATCAATGCCACGTTAACCTAACGCACCATAAAAATCGATTCTGCAAACCCACATCCCTGTCGTAATCTCAGTTCAGCCTATGCTCAAAACACACAAAAAAGCCCCGATAATCTACCGAGGCCTATTAAATCCGTGATTAAAAGGTGAATAGTTTAAGTCCATTCACTTATATCAGCTCGTAGTGCCTATCCCTTAACGACAATCGCGCCCTTGCCAACACCTTCAAACGCCACGACTTTAAACTGACTTCCTGGCACTTTAGCGACTAATGTCGTGGCAATATAATCGGCTAACAACTCAACCGTCGTGTCGTGGGGAATTAAATCACAGCATTCCTTTGGCATTGCCAATTGGAAATCCCCTTGAGGGGCTTGGTAATGAAAGCCATAGTGGCTGTCATCGGTTATCCGCGTTTGCGGCGAAAGATTAAGGGTCTTAACTGAAACCAAGTCCTCTTCACTGCCTAAATAAATATCGTGCCAACGTTTGGCCCAATACTCATCCCACTTAGGTGCTGGACTGCCATTTTCATAAACGTGAATAGGACTACGATGCCCATGGGCGATACGCTGACAATTACCATCG
This sequence comes from Shewanella sp. SM23, assembly GCF_025654295.1. Taxonomy (NCBI): domain Bacteria; kingdom Pseudomonadati; phylum Pseudomonadota; class Gammaproteobacteria; order Alteromonadales; family Shewanellaceae; genus Shewanella; species Shewanella sp. SM23. The sequence continues at coordinate 21,545 of NZ_JAKKRM010000002.1, read as the reverse complement.
TGTTTACGTAAACCATGGCTGTAATGGTAATAAGGCGTATCGAGAATTTCGTGTCTCAAGGTGAGCGTGATCCCTTCGACATTCTTAGGTAAAGCTTCGCGCAATGCTTTCTGTAAAAAGGCATTCACACTGGGAATATCAATCTCTTCGGTCGGCACTAAGGCAAAGGCTTGTGAAGGACAGGCCAAATGAATTTCACCTAACTGACTATCAAAATCCATCCATACTCTATCACCCTGCTGTTGCCATCGCACACTGCTGCAGGCCGTAGGCACTAATAAACGATGATCGGCCACCGCATCTATGGTCTGCTTGATCGTACGTTTGACTTTAGCAAAATCGAGTACCATGTTTTGCTCGTCTAATCCGCCCTCTAGCAGAACATCAACAATCCAACTCTCCCCCACCATGCCGCGCTTTGGGCACAAATAGGAAAAATCGATCACAGTTAAATCTTTGACAAACAATTGCATTAACGCTCCTCGGCAGAAAAACAGTCCACCTATATAATTTTATAGCACCGCTTGGCGATGGCCGAGCATGCTAACTTGAGGCACTCAACACGAGTTAACTCAACATGAATGGAGATTCTAATCAATTCCGTCTGTTGTCGCGACAAATGAATCCACTCAGCCCAATATTTTGTATCAGATGTTTGTATCAGATGTGTGTATCAGGTAGTCGAAAATCCAGCAATTCGACTCATTGCAACCATCAGGTACCGATAGGCAGAAAGCAACAATACATCGACTTTGCCGATTAACAGATACAACCTTAACAGAAACATCACTCAACCTAGCAAAATAACAACGTAAAAACAGCGAATTAGATCGCAAAAGCTTAATCCGCAACAGCGATAGACCCAATCGAAACAAAGCATTATCACTCAGCATTATTAACCGCTAGCATCCCTGTTAAACCATACAAAAACCAAGGTTATACAGGGAGAAATAAGATGACCAAACTTACATCTATCGCCATTTTCATCGCAGGTATGTTAGCCAGTACCCATGCTATCAGTGCAGAACCCATCGAAGTCATTACAGCAGCCAAGATCACTGAGCCTGAAAAAGTTGAATTAGGTAAAATGCTGTTCTTCGAACCCAGACTGTCTAAATCTGGCTTTATCTCTTGTAACTCTTGCCATAATTTATCCACTGGTGGTGTCGATGCTCTGCCAACGTCCATTGGTCATCATTGGCAGGAAGGCCCAATTAACTCGCCCACAGTGCTTAATGCCGACTTTATGCTGGCTCAATTTTGGGATGGTCGTGCCAGTGATTTGAAAGAACAAGCCGCGGGCCCTATCGCCAACCCGAAAGAGATGGGCTTTACCCATGAACTCGCAACTGAAACTATCGCCTCTATGCCCGCCTACCGAGCGCACTTCGCCAAGGTCTATGGCGATGAAAAAGTCACAATTGACCGTTTAACCGATGCGATTGCCACCTTTGAAAAAACCTTAGTCACCCCTAATAGCCCCTTCGATCAATATCTTCTGGGCAAGCAAGATGCCATCAGCGCAAATGCCAAAGCGGGTTACCAACTCTTCAAGGATAAAGGTTGCGTGAGTTGCCATAACGGCCCCGCTGTCGGTGGAACCATGTATATGAAAATGGGACTCATCAAACCGTTCCACACCAATAACCCAGCAGAAGGTCGTAAGGGCGTCACTGGTAAAGAAGCTGATAAATATGTGTTTAAAGTGCCGACACTACGCAATATTGAGCTCACCTACCCCTACTTCCATGATGGCAGCGTCTGGACCTTGGAAGAAGCGGTGAATACCATGGCAGACATTCAATTAGGGCAAAAACTCTCTGACCAAGAAGTGAAAGAAATGGTCGCCTTCCTTGAGTCCTTAACGGGCGATCAGCCGCAAATCACGCTACCTATTTTGCCACCATCGAATAAAGATACGCCACGTCCAGTGCCATTTAGCTCCAATAATTAACATAGGCAACGAGTCACTGACTAAGAAGTACTCACTTAGCTGTACTCACTTAGCATAGACACTAAGTCAGCGCGACTTAGCACAGCAAAAAGGCCGAGAGTAAACACTCTCGGCCTTTGGTTATTCTTTCGCTTAAAAAACGATGGATTAATTAAGTGCTATTCGCCTTTAAGACGACGATCAAGCTGATCTTTTAAGTTTGCTGGCACACCTTTGATTAAAATCGTGTCCGAGATGGGATCGTAAATCACCCGTTGGCCTAAGTGACCGCCGTCAAAACTTAACGTTACACCGCCACCAGTACCAGAAAACTTCTTCAATTGACGCAGGGTTGATTTGTCGGCCGGAAACTCTTCATCAAGATCATAACTGCCGCCACGGGCAAAATCATAGAAGGAGTCCATGCCTTGATCGGCTAACTCATCGGCCAAGTCTTTGATCTCAATGTCAGCGCCTTCATCGAAACGCTCACTACAGTATTCAAACACTTTATTGCGGCACTGCTGACGCTCGTCTTTCGTCAACTCACTGCTGGCAACAAAATCTTCAACCGCATTCATTAAGGTTTTGTTTTGCGCCTTAGTATTGACGCCTTCTACGCAGCCCATAAAGTCGAGGAAAAAGTCAGCGACTTTACGTCCCGCACGGCCACGGATAAAGGAGATGTACTTGCGAGAATCCTTATCGGCTTGCCACTCAGTTAAATCAATACGCGCCGCGAGTTGGATGTTATTTAAATCCAAATGGTTATTTTGCGACAGTTCCATATCATCTAATACTGTCATTGACGACTTAGCACTTAATAAAGCCACAAACAAATAATCGCTGGTGATGCTGGTATAGCAAGACATCAACAGGAAACCGCCTTGACTGAAGTCGTATTTCGACAATTCTTCTTGCAGTAATTTACTGGCTTGACCGGAAAATTCCACAAACCCTAGCTCGCCGCCACGGTATTGAGTTAGCGCATTGGCAAAGGCGGGATTCGCCTCACCGTCGTCACCATGGATACCAAAATAGCCAAAACCTTTACCGGCCTTTCCCGTATATGTCTGATGCAACTCGTCGAGCATCACCTCGACCGCCTGACCGTTCAGCAGAGGTTGAGGACGCAAACGGCAGCGTAATTGCCCCTGACTGTCCTGAGAAATCTCGTGAATAATTGCGTGTTCGATGTTAATACTCATAAGCCCTGATAGTGATACTGGGATAAATCCGCTATTATATGCCGCTAATCCATTCCAAAGTGAAACATTTTTTGATTATGGCAATCCAATCGAAATACTCAAACACCCAAGTTGAATCATTAATCGCCGAAATATTGGCTGTGTTAGAAAAGCATAAAGCACCGACTGACCTGAGCCTGATGGCATTGGGTAACTGCGTGACTAACCTGCTAGAACGTAAAGTGCCCAGCGAATCGCGCCAAGCCGTGGCCGAACAATTTGCAAAAGCACTCGCACAATCGGTTAAATCCCAGTAAGTTAACTGGGTAATAATCATCAAAAGAATATAAGATACAAGGCCTTTTAGGAATAAGCGGATCACTATGGTCGAGCGAAAAAAGCAAATGAGCCGCGATCGGGTTTCCCGGCTCATCAACTGGGGGCATTGGTTCGCCTTCTTCAATGGCTTATTAGCCATGATAGTCGGAAGCCGATACCTTGGCAGCGTGGGTTATCCAGAAACTTGGTATGGCTGGTTTTATCTGAGCGTCAGCACTATTGGTCAGTTTAGCTTTCTCGCCTTTATCGCCTATTTGATCTGCCTATTTCCACTAACCTTGATATTGCCCTATTCAAAGATATTAAGAGGTGTCGCGGCGGTGATCGCGACCCTAAGTCTTTGTATCTTATTGTACGATACCATTGTTTACGCCGATTACGGCATGCACTTGAGCCCCTTCGCCTTCGATTTAGCTTGGGCGGATCTCAATGCCCTGCTCCGTGGTACTTCTTATATCGTCACCCCGTTGGCCATCATCGCCATTGAACTGACCATGGCCAATTTTTTGTGGAAACGCATAGAGAAAATCCAAAAACTCAATTTAGGCAATAAAGTTATCACCTTAGTGTGTATCTGTTTTATCAGCAGCCACTTGATCCACATTTGGGCCGATGCCGCCGATATCACCGAAATTACCCGTTTCGACGATACTTATCCTTTATCTTATCCCGCGACTGCTCGCTCCTTTATGGAAAGTCACGGTATCGATGGTTCATACCAAGGCGATGACGTCAATCACAACACCAGTGTACTCAGCTATCCAGAGCAGCCACTCACCTGCCAGGCCGACACGAAAATCAACGTGTTGATGATTACCATCGACAGTTTGCGGGCGGATATGGTCGATGGCAAAAGCATGCCATTCCTACACCAATACACTGAAAATAATCAATCTTTTACCCAGCATTTCAGCGGCGGCAACCAATTTAGAACGGGCATGTTTTCACTACTCTATGGCCTGCAAGGCAGTTATGGCGATGCGCGAATTTTTAATAGCACCAGTCCTTTACTGACCAGAAGTTTTCAACAAGCAGGCTATGAATTGGGGCTTTTCCTCCCTGAAACCAATCTCAATTTGCGTTCATCACAGGCGATGTTTAATGACTTTAATCCTGTCATAGCCAAAGAAACCAATGGCAGTGCCGATGCCGATTTGCACACAGTGGCCAGTTTTAACGAGTGGCACAGCATCCAACATAAGCCTTGGTTGGCGCTCGTTAACTTAAAAGCGCCAGAAAATTTTGATACTCCCGTGGGTTTTCTGGGTATCGAAACTGTGAAAGCCGATACCGACCTTATGCCAGCGCAAAAAGTATTGTTTAATCAATATCGCCAATCTCTGTATTTTGTCGATCAACAACTCAAGGCGATGCTGGCCAATGTGTCCAACGACACCTTAGTGATTATCACTGGGGTCAATGGCAAAATGTTCACCAGCAACAGTGATGAAGCTAATCGCAACCTGTCACCACAGAGTGTCAAAGTGCCATTAGTGATCCACTGGCCGAATACGGGTGCTTCTAAGGTCAAATACCGCACCAGCCATTACGGCATTGCGCCGACTTTAATGACCCACGTGCTAGGTTGCACCAATAACACGACAGATTACAGCGCTGGCCGCAGCCTATTACAACCTGACAAAGAAACGTGGATCTATATAGGTGATAGCCGTATTTTTGCTATCTATCAAGAAGCAGAAGTGACAGTGATTGACCGCCACGGTAAATATCGTATTTACGATGAAAACTATGAACATAGGCTCAATAAAAAAATGAGCGCGCCTGAATTAATTGAAGTGATGCGTGAAGGTCGACGTTTCTATAACCACTGAGCTTCATCATCTTAGTTAAGAAAGCCCCATTCCTAAAGGATTGGGGCTTTTTTTATTCCCTAGTGACTGGATGAATACAAAATGCACGAAGCTTGGATTTAACTGCGTGGGTTGAAGGCTGCGTGGCCAGTATCTTGAATCTAGTCTCTTGTAGCTAGTCTCTTATGATGGACCTTACCTGCCACTAAAGCCAAAAGCCGCTATCTTTAGATAACGGCTTTTTAAGGCTTAGGCTTAAATCAACTCACTCTACAATCAATCGGCTTTATCCGTAGAGTAGCGTGCTAACCAATGGGCGTAGGAAGCGGGTAATACCCAAGATGGGCGCGCAATTTTCAAGGTTTGCGCCGCTTGATATGGCCAATGTGGATTCGCTAAAAACGCTTTACCTATCATCACTAAATCCATTTGTTCATCTTCAATGGCCGCATTGGCTTGATGTGGATCATCCATACCCCAAGAAGTCGCAACGGGGAACCCCACTTCTTGACGAACCCGCGCTGCAATAGGCGCCAAAAATGCAGGACTCCAGGGAATATTTGCCGTTGGGGTCGAGAAGCAAATGCTGACGTTTAACATATCGAGCCCCGCTTGCTTAAATTGCTTCACCAAGGTTATCGATTCCGTCAGTGTTTCTTCATCTTTATGGTCGAATTCAATCACGCCAAATCGCGCCGTTAAGGGTAAATGCGATGGCCAAACATCTCTTACCGCGGCAATGGTTTCTAACAAAAAGCGCCCCCGCCCTTCGGCACTGCCACCATATTGGTCGGTGCGTTGATTGGCATAGGTTGAAAAGAAACTTTGGGCTAAATAACCGTGGGCGAAATGCAGTTCTAACCATTCAAATCCTGCGGCTAAAGCACGCTTTGCTGCCGCCACAAAGTCGGCTTTAACCCGCTCAATGTCCTCAATCATCATAGCGGTAGGCACTTTAGGTAAGTTTGCGCCAAATGCGACGGCTGATGGTGCAATCGGTTGCCAACCTCGCGTGTCATCATCGGCAATATGGTCATCCCCTTCCCACGGGATATTGGCACTCGCTTTACGGCCTGCATGACCAATCTGAATGCCTGCAACAGCACCGGCATTTTTAATCGCACTAGCCACTTTTGCTAGGCCTTGGGCTTGTTCGTCATTCCATAACCCAAGGCATTTGGGTGTGATACGGCCTTCAGGAGAAACCGCTGTGGCTTCAACCACAACAAGACCGGCTCCGCCACGGGCAAGGCCAGTGTAATGCACCTGATGCCAGTCGTTGATGAGTCCATCTGTGGCTTGGTATTGGCACATGGGTGCAACGGCAATACGGTTTTTGAGTGTGATGTCTTTAAGTTTGAAGGATGAAAATAGATCGGCCATGGTGTTTCCTGTGTCTATTAAGATCAAAAGGTATTTGAATACTGAATGACGACAGACTAGTCTTATCGTGCCATAATTAAAAGCACATACGGATTATAGATTTGATAAATTTTACTTATGATAAATCCACAGTGGTTACACACCTTTAGCGTGCTAGTCGAGAAAGGGAATTTCACCCGCACCGCCGAAGCCATAGGTATCACCCAAGCGGCCGTGAGTCAGCATATCAGTCGCTTAGAAGAAACCTACGGCACACTGTTTTTACGCCGCACCCGCCAGCTTGAAATCACTCCCATAGGGGAAAACCTGCTGACCTACGTTAAAGAAGTTGAATGCGCGCAGAAACGCCTACAACAGAAACTTATCCATGATGACGCCAATGCCGGTGATATTAGCCTTATCACTCCAGGTAGCATTGGTTTAACGCTTTTTCCATTATTAATCGAATTACAACAAGCCTTTCCGGCGTTAAGCATTCGCCACCGTTTTGCCCCTGACAGTGAGATAGTGGCCTCAGTGTTGGCCAATGAACATGAAATCGGCATGGTAACCTTAAAACCTTCCGATCCTCGTATTCACAGCACACATTTTACCGAAGAGCCGCTTGAACTTGTGGTACCTGCAAGCCATAAACAACATGAATGGGCTGATTTACAACGGCTAGGGTTTATCTCCCATCCCGATGGTGAGGCTATGGCGACTCGGCTGCTTAGCCGTAAATATCCAACTCACCCCGGCATTCAAGAGATCCCCTGCAAGGGATTTACCAACCAAATCAGCCTCATTCTCGAACCTGTCGCAAAAGGGCTAGGATTTACGGTTATCCCCCAATACGCCCGCAAAGCCTTTGAACGACAAGAAGATATCTATGTTGTGGAATGTGGCAGCCAAGTTGTAGACACCATTTGGCTTATCCACCGCGCGGAATGGCCCTTGTCACGCAGAGCCCAAAAAGCGATTACATTTTTAAAGGGGAAAATATAAAACCCCATTAAAAAATGGGGCTCGATACACACGTTACCACAGGAATAGTCAGCGTTAGCAACGGATACAGAAGACTCAGAGGCTATTGATTGATATCCAATTCATTATGGATCAATACCACGCACTGAGAAGCAAACAGCATCTTTGGCCCTAAGCTGATCTTTTGCGCGCCGAGTCGTTTCAAGGTATTAAAACTTTTCTTCGGCATAGGAATATGATCGGTCAGCAAAAAGCACGGATTACCCACAAATTCTTGCTCACGGATTGAAGTGCCCTTCTTATCCATCATAAACAATTGATAATCCACCGCGAGGTCCTGTACCAGCTTTTCAAAACTGATGGTGCTCACAGTAATGCCCTCGTCAACAACACGGGTTTGCTCCTTCGTCATACCCCGAGAAATATCTAAGGCTTTAGCAATTTTAGTGAGCAAAGCTTGCTCGTGAAAACCACCAATATGGCAAATATTTCGAGTATCGAAGCAAATAGTGCGGGAAAAATCATGGGTACTTTCTAGCACCAAATAAACGACAACATCGTTTCGATGGGACTGAGCCACAAAGATAGTGTTCATCAGGGTATGAGCTAAAATCTCGGTATGCGCCTCTTGGCCGACAGAAGCCAAAAACAACTGACTGTCAGTAGGTGCTGATCTTGCTCGTAAAACAAACGCGCGCATAGGTAAATGTCCTACTCAATAATGTCTTAAATGCTAAATGGCGGATGCATATAATTTGTGAAATTGACAATTTCGCCTTGAAAATTTTTGCCTTTTGCCTTTTGCCTTTTGCTGTGCCAAAGCCAGCCTAATCACTCGAACTTGAACCTTAGTCGCAAGCAGCGTTAATCATATGGGCAGCGAAAAGGTATAAAAAACAAAACCCGTATAGCAATGCTAACACGGGGTTTTGTTTAACTTAACTGCTGGTTATTTTAATGATTAAAACAAACTAACAAAAAGTATCTAATTTGATCGGTATGAGAAGATTCGAACCTCCACTCCCTGATACTCTATAACAGTGAACAGCTTAATCGTAACCTGCTAAATTTAAACATAAATCATGTGATTTTGCACGTTTTAATTACCTCAACAATTTATGTACACTTACACGTAAATGCGATATCAAGGCTACAAGTACAACAAATTGAGCGTATTCAAACAAAATAACATCCCATTAGTTGTAATCAATATCGGATAACAACCAATGGGATCGAGGGAATACCTACAATCCCTGCATTTTCCCGATTCAGCAATGTGCTCTGGCGTGGTGACCATACATGCAGGAATCACTAAGCACGTCACCGTTCATATAGATAATTCCAGTATCAGGACATAGTTAAGGGGGGCCTTAACTTGCCTTAACAGGCCAAGAAAGAACGAATATTGTTCCTCCACGACCCGATGGCTGGCAAACCACGTGGCCGCCGTGAGCTTCAGCAATTGTTTTAACCACTGCGAGGCCAAGCCCACTGCCACCACTTTTTCGAGAGCGAGACGGATCGACTCGGCGAAATGCCTCGAATATGTAGCTTGCTGCTTCATAAGGAATACCAGGGCCTTCATCTTCTACGGTTAGATAACAACTTGCTCCCACGCTGTAAAGTCTTACAGTCAAAGTGCCAAGATCAGCATGCTGGCGTGCATTTTCCAGCAGCGCCATCAGCGCCTGCCGTATTCGTATAGCATCACAGTAAACTTTAAGTCTTGTATCAAGTTCCTGCTTCAGTATGAGTCCCTTAGCGTCTAACACCGCAGCGAAAGTCTCAATCACCGCACTAAGTTCATCGGCTAAACAGACCTCATCCCGCTGTAACTCTAGATGTCCACTGTCATTGAGGCTCAGCACTCGTAAATCTTCGATCAGGTGATTAAGGCCTTCAACCTGCCGTAACAGTCCCTCGAAGAGCTCACTGCTGGGGCTAAAAACACCTTCCGCTAATCCCTGCAACCGACCACGCAGAATGGTGACTGGGGTACGGAGTTCGTGAGCGATTGCCGCGTTCCAAAACTCCCGTTCGCGAGTCATATACTCTAGGCGCTCGGCCATAGCATTAAAGTCACTCACCAGTTGCGCCGTCTCCCCCATCGCATGTTGGTCCATTCGCGCCCGCGCGTTGAGCTTGCCTTGGGCGACTTCGCGTAGGCTATATGCCACAGAGTTAAGAGGAGTAAGAATGCGCCGTGACAGGCGAATGGCAACAAATAGCGCCATCCCCAACGCGGCTATGATAGTGCAAACTATCCATAGCATCTCCATCTGAGAAGGCATCCAGGTTTCGGATATACTGCCTGGCAGGTAGGCCACTGCAATGGCATAGAATACATAGGAGCCAAACACTGACAGGAAAATGATGCCTAACGTCATTACCGCTAGGGACTGGATAATTTGCCTGCGCAAACCCGGTGTTTGCCTCATACTTCACCACCAAAGCGATAGCCAACCCCCCAGACACTGAGCGGCACTCCTTGAATATCGAGGGCTTCAAGCTTTTTACGTAGCTTACTGATATGACTGTCTACCGTTCGTTCCTGAGTATCGCCCTCAGGCAAGCAATTAATTAACAGCTCCTCACGACTAAAAGCACGTTTCGGTGTACGCATCAAGCAAGCGAGCAGTTTGAACTCGGTCAAGGTCAGATCCAGTGCCTGCTGCTGACCGTTACAGATTACGCTAGCCTCGTGGCTGTCTAAGTCGATTTGGAACTGGCCGACGCGCAACATTTGGGTATTTATAGGCGTGTTAGTGCGGGCGCGTCGCAGTACCGCCTGCACCCTAGCCACCACCTCGGCGGGATTGAATGGTTTAACCACGTAGTCGTCAGCACCGAGGCGTAACCCCATTAATTTATCGATATCCTGATCAAGCGCGGTGAGCATGATCACCGGCGTGTCACCACGGGAGCGAATTTCATTCAGTACATTCCAGCCATCGAGATTCGGCATCTGTACATCGAGCAGTAATAGATCGGGCTTAAATGTTTGGTGCATGGCTAGCGCTTGGATACCATCGATAGCATGTTGAGTTCGCAGCCCACTGCGCTGCAAATAAGCGATAAGGATATCGGCAATCTCTACTTCATCCTCTGCAATTAATACCAGTGCCGAAGTCATAGAACTTACGGACGCATTGAGATTAGCCATGGATTGCCCCAACGTTAAAATGGTTGAACTTTATCACCCCCTCCATACATTCTCCACAATGTCTCGAATAATTCGCAATAGTGACCCGTCATAATTCAGCATTAGTTCTCTAGCGTTTGATAAAACGCCATTAGTGAGATCGCTGTACATTGAGGAGAGTAGGTTATGTACATCAAACAGCGGCACTTAAGCCTTGTGTTAGTTGTAGGAATTGCCGTGTTGGGATTGGTAGGTTGTGATTCAGCGGTACAAGATGAAGAGACAACTGCTCCGGTTCAAGTGTCAGTGATGACATTAGAAAATGAAGCACTATTGGTGACTAAAGATCTGCCCGGTCGTGTCGCTGCGGTTCGCAGCGCTGAGATCCGCGCGCAAATTAGCGGCATAGTGCAAAGTCGTCTATTCGACGAGGGCGCCGAGATAACATCTGGCACTGTGCTATTTCAAATAAATCCAGCGCCATTTAAAGCTGATGTCGATATTGCTGCTGCAGCGTTACAGCGTGCCGAAGCGGTATGGATTAGGGCTCGTCAAGAAGCCGATCGCTTAGCCTCTTTGATACAAACCAAGGCCGTCAGCCAACAAATGCATGACGATGCTATTTCCCTGCGCGATCAGGCTGCCGCAGATGTAGCCCAAACCAAAGCTACGCTGGCACGGCGTCAGTTAGATCTACAGTTTGCCAGCGTCGAGGCACCAATCTCCGGACGTATAGATGAAGCATTAGTGAGTGAAGGTGCATTGGTCTTACCCACCGATGCCACCCCCATGGCGAGGATCCAACAAATCAACCAAGTGTACGTTGATGTACGTCTTCCAGCATCAATGCTGGAAGCGATGCGTCAGCAGGCAAGCTCAGGACTCCCAGAGTTAGCTGTTGAGATCCTAAGCAGTGGTGGCGAGCCTCTTGGCATGCAAGGGCATATCTTATTTTCAGGTATTCAGGTAGATGCAGGTACTGGCGATGTACTGCTGCGCGTACTGGTAGATAACCCGCAGCATCGTCTGTTGCCCGGTCTCTTTGTAAAAGCTCGCATTCCACAAGCTTACTATCCTACGACTCTGAACGTGCCTCAGCAGGCAGTGACTCGCAAGGCTGGTCAATCCCAAGTGTGGGTGCTTGATGAGCAAGCTAAAGTGCAACCTGTGGCCGTTAAGGTCGATGAATTGGTGGCAGGTCGCTATCACGTAGTATCCGGTCTAAGCGCTGGTCAGCAGATAGTTGTTGAAGGTATCGAACGCCTAAGCCCAACTGCGCAGGTCATCGCGCGCCCTTGGCAACCTACTATTGCCAATCAGCAACTTAGCGCTGTCGTGCGCTGAATTTGGAGAAGTCGTCATGCCCCAGTTTTTCATCAACCGCCCAGTATTTGCTTGGGTGATAGCCTTATTTATCGTACTGATTGGCGTCATCGCCATTCCAAAATTACCCATCTCCCGCTACCCATCAGTGGCACCCGTGTCGGTGAGCATTTATGCCGCTTATCCTGGAGCCACGCCACAGACACTTAATGACTCTGTAGTAAGCCTTGTCGAACGTGAACTATCGGGGGTAAAAAACCTACTGTACTTCGAATCATCAGTTGACAGCTCGGGCAGTGCACAAATCACCGCCACCTTTAAACCGGGCACGAATGCTGAAATGGCCCAAGTGGACGTGCAAAATCGTATTAAGGCTGTCGAACCACGCCTACCTCAAGTTGTACGACAGAGCGGTCTGCAGGTTGAGTCGGCCGCTTCAAGCTTTTTGATGATGATTGGTATGACATCTCCAAACGGCCAATTCGACGAAATCGCGCTAAACGACTATTTAGCGCGCAATATTGTCGAGGAGCTGCGCCGAATCGACGGTGTTGGTCGCGTGCAATTATTCGGTGCTGAGCAGGCTATGCGCGTCTGGGTAGACCCGAATAAACTCACCGCCTATAGCCTGACAATGAACGACCTTGCTATCGCTATTGAGCAGCAAAACGCACAAATAGCCCCAGGGCGACTCGGTGATGAACCTGTCTTACAGGGACAACGACTGACGGTCCCCCTAACAGTGCAAGGACAACTCAGCACGCCCGAGGAGTTCGCTGCTATCGTCCTACGTGCCGGTGCCGATGGCGCAAAATTGGTGCTCGCAGATGTGGCTAGGGTCGAGCTGGGCGCTCAGTCCTATGGTTTTTCTAACCGTGAGAATGGTGTGGCGGCGACCAGTGCTGCTATCCAGCTCTCGCCAGGAGCCAACGCTGTACGCACAGCTTCTGCGGTACGTGAACGTCTAGCCGAACTGGCGCTGAGTATGCCTGCTGGCATGAACTACTCAGTGCCATTCGATACCGCCCCCTTCGTCAAAGTGTCTATCGAAAAAGTAATCTATACCCTGTTTGAAGCTATGGCGCTGGTATTTATGGTGATGTTCCTGTTCCTGCAGAACCTGCGCTACACACTTATACCAGCTATCGTCGCGCCCATAGCGCTACTCGGTACCTTCGCGGTGATGTTACTGGCAGGCTTCTCAATCAACTCGCTGACCATGTTCGGCATGGTGCTGGCCATTGGCATTATTGTTGACGATGCTATTGTGGTGGTGGAAAACGTTGAGCGACTGATGGCTACCCAAGGACTGTCGCCGCGAGAGGCAACCTCACAGGCGATGAAGGAAATTACCGGCGCGGTGATCGGTATCACGCTAGTGCTGACCGCCGTATTCATCCCCATGGCCTTCGGTAGCGGCTCAGTGGGAGTGATCTATCAACAATTCACTTTGTCGATAGCGGTGTCTATTCTGTTTTCGGCCTTCCTCGCACTGACCCTAACGCCAGCACTATGCGCCACGCTACTGCGCCCAGTTAGTGCTGATCACCATCAAAAAGGCGGTTTCTTCGGAGCCTTCAACCGTGGATTTGAACAACTCACCGCAGGCTATAGTGCACGCGTAGCACGATTGGTTGGACGCAGTGGACGTATGATGGCGGCATTTGCCGTACTCTGCGCAGTGCTGATCCTCGCTGCAGGGCAATTGCCGTCGTCCTTTCTACCAGAAGAGGATCAAGGCTATTTCATGACCTCCATCCAATTACCCACAGGCGCTACCAGCGAGCGCACGCTGGATGTGGTCAAAGCCTACGAGGCGCACGTCGCATCGCGCACAACGCTGGATGCAAATATGGTAGTGCTGGGCTTTAGCTTTGCAGGCTCCGGCCCCAATGCAGCCATGGCCTTCACTATGCTCAAAGATTGGGATCAGCGTAATGGTGCTACGGCTGCCGAAGAAGCGGCACTGGCGCAGCAAGCTATGGCTGATAACGTCGAAGGCACAGTGATGACCATGATGCCGCCAGCCATTGACGAGCTGGGCACATCCTCAGGTTTCACTCTGTTCCTGCAGGATAGATCCAATCGGGGCGAGGCTGCATTGATAGCTGCACAGACACAATTGCTGGCACTGGCTGTGCAGAGCGAGGTGGTCAGCGATGTCTACCCAGATGGCCTGCCGCCCGGTGAGAGCATTAGCCTGAATATCAATCGGTCAAAAGCCGAGGCTATGGGTCTGTCCTTCGCCGCGGTCAGCAGCACACTTTCGGCGGCCATGGGATCACTGTATGTCAATGATTTCCCAAATAATGGACGTATGCAGCAGGTCATCCTGCAGGCCGACGCTACGGCACGAATGCAATTGGACGACGTGCTCAGCCTGCGCGTGCGTAATTCAAGTGGTGGCATGGTGCCTCTACGGGAAGTAGTGACGGCTGAATGGAAAGAGTCGCCACAGCAAATGATGCGCTTTCAGGGCTTCCCGGCTATGCGTATTTCCGGGGGTGCTGCAGCTGGCGTTTCCAGCGGCGCAGCGATGGCAGAGATGGAACGCTTAGTGGCGCAGTTGCCACAAGGGTTCGCGATAGCTTGGACGGGGGCATCATTGCAAGAGCGCCAATCGACGGCGCAGGCACCGTTGCTAATGTTGCTGTCCGCTCTGGTAGTATTTCTGGTACTCGCTGCGTTGTACGAAAGCTGGTCGATCCCACTTTCGGTGATGTTGGTCGTGCCGCTGGGTCTGCTGGGCGCGGTAACGGCAGTAATATTGCGTGATATGCCTAACGATGTGTTCTTCAAGGTGGGAATGATCACCATCATCGGTCTATCGGCAAAAAATGCTATCCTCATCGTCGAGTTCGCCCGCCAATTGCATGCCGAGGGCCATACGCTGATAGATGCTGCAGTGACCGCTGCACGCTTGCGTCTGCGTCCAATTTTGATGACCTCATTGGCATTTACTCTCGGAGTAGTACCCTTAATGCTTGCGAGCGGCGCCAGCGCCGAAACTCAGCATGCAATCGGTACTGGCGTATTCGGTGGCATGCTCAGTGGCACCTTGCTGGCAATATTCTTCGTACCGGCGTTTTTTGTCTTTGTCATCGGCACACAAGAGCGCTTGAGTGCCTGGCTTGCGCGGCACAATACTGCCAAATAGCCTCAGGAAATGAGCTGACGCCTCGCTAATGCTCTGTAGGAGTTTCGTGACACGAGCCAACAGAGCACTAGCGTTAGTCAATATATCTGTCATCATTTAAAAAGCTGGAAATATAGGTTCAGTAATAACAATAGTTTCAGCTTATGAGGCACTTAATCAAGTCTGTGAACACTCCAATCAAATAGTAATGTAATGCCGAACTCGCCCACAGGGCATGATTAGCTTTATGGAAAAATGAGTACTTTTAACCCATATACCGCGAGATATAAAGAAGATGAAGACGATCGAAGAGTTAGCAAAATCCTGATATCTAATTCTGCCGAAAAATAAAAAAGAGAGGCTACATTAGCCTCTCAAAAAATAGCAGGGGAGAACTTTAACTTAAGCAATAATTTTATTGCTAATATTTACGATGAATAAAACTTGAGATGTTGTGAGAGACAATAACGAGTCTCTCACTGATTTAGCGTTACTTTGTATTTAGAGCATGCTTGGCAGCATTTGTCCCTGCGATTTTACCAAAAATCACAGTATCAGCGACAGCGTTCCCCCCCAGTCGATTATACCCATGAACACCACCAGTCACCTCTCCCGCCGCAAATAAACCTTTGAGCGGTTGGCTTTGTATATCGAGTACTTCAGCTTTAGTGTCAATGGCAACTCCCCCCATAGTATGATGGATGCCAGGAGCAACTTTTACGGCATAATAAGGAGATTTTTCTATTGATAGCGGCATCTGCTCACGGTTAAATGCCTCATCTTTACCCTGTTTGAAATAATGGTTGTAGTTTGTGATAGTTTTGTCTAAAACACTTGGGGTCATTCCTGTTATTTTTGCAAGCTCTGCAACAGTATTGGCCTTTTCAAGCATTTCTAAATGATCATACCCCTGAACCATTTTAGCTTTTTTATATAATTCATTATCAAATACTAGCCAAGCATATTGTTCAGGCTGTTTTAGAATGGCATCGGAGGCTTTATCTCGAGTCGTTAATTCATTGATAAAGCGATTGCCTTCTTTATTAACCATTATGGCCCCGACACCTCGAACCGTTTCTGAAATTAATATACGGCTATCTTTTCCTACTGTTGGATGTGTCTGGATCCAATCAATATCAGTCATACTTGCACCGACTGCTTTAGCAAGTTCAATACCATCCCCAGTTGAAGTGATATTATTTGAACTTGTCATGCCTTTAAATGTAGGGCGATAAAAAGCAATCATTTCTTTGTTAAACCCATAACCACCTGTGGCTAAAACAACCGACTTAGCTGCAACCATATAGTGACCAGAGTGTTTACCGTGGATGACAACACCCACAATTTTTTGTTCATCATCAACAACCAGTTTAACAACTTTGGAGTTGAGTCTTGTATCAACCCCTTCTTTATCCGATGCTTTTCTTAGTACATCAATAATATGTGGACCAACACTTAAACCACCAGATGGACGATGTGTTCTATCGACTCTAGCGCCGCCAGAGCGTTTTAAATCATCCATATTGGCGCCTAAAGATTCTAACCATTTAATACCATCAGCCGATTGCTCCGCTAATATTTGTACCAATTTAGGGTCGTTAGCATATCGACCGCCTTTCATTGTATCTTCGACATACCATTCGATTTTATCATCGACTTTATGATCTTTTTGCTGAACTGTACCCACAGCATTATACCCGCCTGCGGCGAGCATAGAGTTACCACCACTAAATGGTGCTTTATCAAGCAATATAACGTTAGCCCCAGCCTTTTTAGCTGCAATCGCAGCATTAAACCCAGCACTACCGGCTCCAACAACAATCACATCCGTTGTTTCTTTAGGACCTGCAGCTATCGCTTTATTTATTGCTTCATTATCCCAACCTTTGTCCCACGGTTCTTTGGATTTTGCTTTATTAAAAGGCATGTCGAGCCCTTTAAATGAATGACATTCATTACAATATAATTTTGGTTGTTCATGTCCTTTATGACAAGACGTACAATTAATATCACCTAAGTGTGAAGAATGTGGGTCAATTTCTAGTTTGGGATTTGCTAGTTTTCCATAATCACCATGACAGGATTTACATTGTTTATTTTCAAATGTCTCGCTATCGCTCACTTTATTGGGTGCTGTATGGCAGGTTTTACAACCATTAACATCTTTATGGAATGATGCTAAATCATTTTTATTATCAACAGCCCATGATGACGCCGTTAAAATCGAACAGACAATAATACTCAAGTATTTTATCTTCATGCAATTCTCCAGTTTTTATTTTGGTAAGATTTGGCGTGATGATAGTTTCTTAATTTTTTAAATAGTGACATTGAGCAATAAATTGAAATTGTTAAATATAACTTAACACACTTTAAGTTATGCTTAACTCGATATTTTTGTTGATTAGATGTGATCTAAAGCGGAGATGTGTTTGCTTAAATCTCTAATATGGCATTGCTTTTACATTCTAAAAAGGTGATGTCGATGAAAAACACTAAATATATTGGTTTTAGTTTTATTTTAATTTGTTCAACTCCAGCTTTATCTGAGCCACTAGATTTTTATGGAAGACTGTGGCTTGGTGTGGCCAACTCAAGTAATGGTCTTTCTGGTAACGAAAAAGTTGATGGATTTTCCCTTGAAAATTATGCATCGTATTTAGGCGTTAAAGGTGAGTATAGTGTATATGATAATTTTAGCTTGTTATATAAATTTGAAGCTGGGATAGAAAGCTTTGATAACGATGACTCTAATATTTTCAAACCGAGGAACTCTTAGTTAGGTTTTAAAACTAACTATGGTTCGGCTGTTTTCGGAAGAAATGATACCGTTTTTAAAAGTGCTGAAGGTAAAGTAGATTTATTTAATATTACCTCAAGCGATATGAATATGATCATTGCAGGTAACGATAGATTAGGCGATTCGGTAACATTAAATAGCGCTAAGGTCGCAGGTGTTACTATGGGTATTAGTTATGTTTTTGATGAGGATTTTAATCAAAAAAATCCAGAACTTTCTGATAAACAAAACAATTATGCAATTAGTTTTTCCCTAGGCGATGCAGCCCTTAAAAAGAATAGTCACTATATTTCAATAGCCTATGCTGATGGATTGAACCAGTTAGAGGCAACAAGACTGGTGGGTGGTGTTGCTATTTCATCCGTAAAATTGGGGGCGATGTACCAGCGCTCTGAGTCAAGTATTTATGATAATATTAAAGGTAACTCCTATCTATTAAGTATGGTTGTTCCTATTAATAAATATGATATAAAATTTCAATATTTAAAAGATGATGCTGGGCTGGGTAAAGTGACAAAAAATGCTGGAGCAGATCTAAAAACACTAAAAGAGAGTGATGCAAGTCAATATTCAGTAGGCGTTGATTTTAAGGCTCAAAAGGATTTGACTTTTGGGGTAGGTATTTCCTATTTTGATGGTGATTATACTGACGCCAAAGGATATACTGAGTTTGATGATACTCTCATTTTTGTATCTACAAGATATCTATTTTAACCTCTATAGATAAAGCGGCTAAATAGCCGCTTTATAAAAATCAGATATTTATCATGTTAATTATTTATCGTTTTAAACTATTATACTGCTAGTATAACTGATTTTCCCCTCGTGGAGCATAAGATGCGGATAACATTAAGACAATTGATGATCTTTAAAGCCATACATTCTGAGAGGCAGATCTCAAAAGCGGCAAAAGTGCTTCATATGTCAACGCCTGCTGTAAGTATGGCACTTAAAGAATTAGAAGGGTCTTTAGGCTGCAGATTATTTGAGCGAGTGGCGGGAGGTTTGGTTGTAAATGCGCATGGAGAAATAATATTACCTTATGCTAATGAAATGCTATCCAAGGGAAAAGAGTTAGAAAATATATTTTCATTCCCTGAACATGGCATTAAGGGGACGTTAACCATTGGGAGCAGTAAGACTGCTGGTAACTATGTATTATCTAAAAAAATTCCATTATTTAAGAACCAATATCCCGATGTAAAAATAAAACTAGTCATTGATAATAGTTTAGTTATTGAAAAAATGGTTTCAGAAAAAGAACTAGACTTAGGCTTTATTGATGCTAAACCCGCGAGTAAAAATCTCATTTGTGAGCATTGGTTACAAGATAATCTTTGCATTGTGAGTGGCGTAACTCATCCTGCTGCGAATGGTTTAAATACAAAATCTTGGCTTAGTGAACAATTGTGGATATTCGACCATGAATCATCGTTCTCTCGAATTCGTGCAATTCAGTTATTAAAAAGCTTAAATATTCACGTTCGTGATGAAATCTGCATGTCAACCATTGGCTCTATTAAAAGGGCAATTGGAACAGGTATAGGTTTGAGTGTATTACCCCTATTAGCGATTGACGCTGAATTAGCAAGAAAAGACCTTATTTTATTACCTGTGGATGGATGGGATTATAAACGAACTTATTAGTCAATTCAGCGTGAAGGAGAAGAATTATCTGCATTAAGCATGAGTTTCCTAGCCTTTAGTAAGCTACTGTAAAATATAATAATGTATACCAGCTATTCTTACTAGGTGAATTAAATTGATATCATCAGATCTTGGAATAGGATTTTTTTTAGTCTTTTTACTATGTGGTTTATTTTATACACACACATCCTCTATTACACTTTTTAAGCAATTTTATCGTATTTTTCCACTGATGCTAATGTGCTACACCTTACCTGCCATCTTTAGCTCGCTAAATATTATTGATGCAAGTCATAGTCAACTTAGCGAAATGGCAAAAACACACTTAATGCCCGGTTGTTTATTTTTTTTGATTTTAGGTACCGATTTCTTTGCTCTCAGTTTAGTGGGAAAAAAACTTCTCGGTATGTACGTGCTAGGTGCTGTGAGCATCTGTATTGGTGGTCCATTAAGCCTATGGTTAGGCTCTATTTTTTTACCGCATGAACTCGTCTGGCAGGGAAATAATGCCGCTTGGAAAGGCATGTCAACACTGATGGCAAACTGGCTTGGCGGAACCGCCAATCAATTGGCTGTAAAAGAAATCCATAGTGTCGGTGATGCCGTATTTGCGGTAATGATGGCTATTAATATTCTTTTTTCCGGTATATGGATGGTTATATTACTTTTCATTGCAGAACGCCAAGATAAAATCGATGATTTCCTGAAAGCTGATAAAAGCTATAGACCGATATTTTGCACTGACATCAAACGTAAAGTGATAGGAAAACAAACAAGCTATTATTGGATTCTGATATTGATCTTGACTTTTTTCATTGTAATTTTCTTTAGTGAAAAATTATCATCCTTCCTTGCAACAAGAATCGCTAATAGTTTCCCACACTTATTTAAATACAATCTTACTTCTGAATTTTTTTGGTCAGTATTAATTGCAACTTTTTTAGGATTATTATTTTCATTAACAAATGCAAGACATGTGTTAGTCAAGGAAACTCAGCAGGCAGCTCTTTTTTTTATCTATATCATGATAATGTTGATGGGGTTGAACTTTGATATTAGCGCATTGAGCGCCGCGCCCTATTACGTTTGTATCGCTCTTATTTGGTTCTCTATACACATTATTATCTTATTTATTTTTACTGTATTTTTTCGATTACCTATCATGTACTTCGCGATCGCGAGTCAGTGTAATATTGGTGGTGCGGCTTCTGCACCAGTTATCGCCAGCGCTTTTCACCCAAGGCTGGCTTCCGCTGCTTTATTGATGGCAGTTTGGGGTTATACTTGGGCGTCTTTGTTGGCATGGTATTTTGGTTTTTTAATGCAGTTTATTCAACCATAAGATGGGAACAAAAAGTGTGGCCAACTAATTTTTTTGCTCCCAATAAATGCCACTCCAGAATCTTCAAAGCACTACCCAAAGCTTTCAGCAAAATTCAATTTAACGATACAACTTATCCATTACCCCCCCAATCAATCAAACCTCGGGGTGATTCAACACTGGGATAAAGTCGCAGCTACGCGCAGCCTGCCCATATTTATTATGTTTTTTCATGATTCAAACTTGAGACACTTTACCATACATATACCTCAGTCTTTTGGTATGACTAAAATGAATTTAAAATCGCACTAAAGTAAAGAATCCGCCTTCTTAGAAGGCGGCTTTGACTTGCCCCTGGAAGGGGCTATTCCAAGAACCTACATCATCTGCAACGACAATTGAGCCTCATGTTCCTGATCTTGTTTATCTTGATGGCGCACATATCGTCTAATGATTTCTTCATTAACACCTACTGTATCTACAAAATAACCTCTGGCCCAAAAGCTATTGCCCCATAGCTTTTTACGTACATGAGGAAATTTATTGAATAACCTTATCGC